>CAMVBS010000057.1 GCA_947165785.1 uncultured Clostridia bacterium
AAGATCTTGATCTTGTCCGCTTTAATCAAATCGGTATTCATATTCAATTCTCCTAAGGATCAGTCGTTGTCTTCAACGTACTCCAAAATATCTCCCGGTTGGCAGTCCAGGATCCTGCAAATATCGTTCAGTGTGCTGAACCTAACGGCCTTCGCCTTCTGGTTCTTAAGTATCGAGAGATTAGCGGGTGTTATGCCCACCTTTTCTGCAAGGTCGCCTGCGGAGATCTTGCGCTTTGCCATCATTACATCCAAGTTAACAACTATAGCCATCAAGATCACCTCAAATCGTCAGATCAAGTTCTTCGCGGATATCGATCGCCTTATCCATAAGGACCTTTACACACTGGACGATCAGTCCCATGAAAAGCCCTACGAATCCGATAAATACCGTAGAAGGTACGATCAATCCGCAGATGAAGCAGAAGACCGTGATGCCTGCACATCCGATCGTTATTACGTCCAGCAGCTTCGTATTATTTCTTACGAAGACCTCATTCTTACCGAGATTCTTAAGAAGCTTCCAGACTCCGACAAGTATCACCATCGCAAAACCGATGCAGATAAAATAGATCGCCATAAATATTCCGAAGGCCGGCTTTTCCGGAATGATATTCATAGCCCGAACTGCACCTTTTACATCGATGGCCCATCCGAAAGCACAGATATAATAACTGAGTATCAGAGCGATCACGCACATAGCCATCATCACCGCCGTGGCGATCTTGGTAAACATCAGTACGTCCTTGATCCTTCTCTCCCTTTTCTCATTAGCGCTCATTAATTTGCACCTCCAATGCTTTCTGACATCTGCATAATAGCACGTCGATTATTGAGATGCAATAGTTTTTTATCGTTTTTCGATAAATTCTTTTCGAAAAGCAAGAGATTATCTGGTCGCCCACATAACATATTCCATGACCTGGTTGTTTTTATCATAAGTCAGGGAAATACCGTCAGTATCTCCGAAATCAAAGACAATGCTGTCTTCTGTTTCCTTAAATCCGCTCGAAAAACCTGCGAACTGATCCATCAGTTCGAACATCAGATCCTGCGACATAACAAAGTAATACCTTACTTCGGAATTACTCTGATCATACTTGGCAGCCATGAAGCCTCTGTAAAAATAGTAGCCGTCTTTAACAGTAAAGGCAGCGCCGTTTTCTGCCATCTTATCGGCACTTAAGATCATATATCCCTCATCATGCCATTTATCCGCATACTCCAGAAGGATATCGTCCGTCAGTTCATCTCTGTAAGAAATATCCTCCGTATCAAAGGATTCCTGGTCATTTCGCGGAGGACAGACTTTCAGGTAATCTTCATCTATCACCACATCATCGTTCTCTACTCCGATGATGATACCTTCCTCTTCATCATCGGAATCATACTCGATAGCAAGTTCAGGTTCAGTCTCGTATGCTTCTTCGATGTATGCTTCGGTTTCAGTCGTCTCATCAGTAAGTTCGGATTCTGCTACGGAGGTCTCTTCGACAAACACAACAGGCTTACCGGAGACGTTCTTGTCTTCGGTCTGAGCCTTGCTGCATGCCGCAAGCAAAGCAATGACTGTCAGAAATGACAGTATCTGCAAGACTTTCCTTATCATCACACCACCAAGTTTTTCGCTATTTCCATATCCTCTTATTCCGACCCTCATACATTATAGACGATGTCGCACAACGTTTCGTTGCAATTAACAATAATTTTTTACTTCCTTTTTTACCCTATTTGCGTTGAGTCGCAACCTGTGACATAATGTAGGACACAAGTAAGTGGAGGTACATTATATGAAGAAAAAGGTAATGTCAGTAGTCCTCCTTTCTGTTATGGCTATGTCTTTGGCAAGCTGTAGCGCTTTGGGAGGATCAAAAGTTTCAGAAAAGAGTTTCCAGAAATACATCGTTGAAGAACTCGATGCCGAAGAATCTGATTGCGATGATGTAATAGATGCTTTTGAGGATGATGATTTCAAGGAACTCAAAGATGGTGTTAGCTTTGATTGCGACGACGATGAGTTCGAAGATTTTATGGAAGCATTCGACATGGACGGAGCTTTCGGCGAATTCTCCAAACTCGAGTCTTCCAAGAATTATTTCTATCTGAACGACAAGAAAGAGAAGGCAGCTTACTTCTCCCTCTTGACCTTCAAAGACGAAAAGGCTGCTTCTAAATTCCTCAAGAGCACTGTTGATTCCTGGGATGAAGATTTCTGCGATCAAGCAGACGATTGGGCTATCGCAGATGAGGAGGAGAACGAGCTCCTCGGTAAGTTCACAATGAAATACGATGATATGGAGATGTACATCGCCCTTTATCAGAATGCAAACTCCGTATGTCTTCTTCTCTCCATCAATGATGACTCTATCATCGAAGACTTCGCAGAAAACTTCAAGCTCGACAATCCTGTAGAAGTTCTTGACGTCGATGACAAGGATGACGACGATGACGACGACGATGATGATGACGAAGATGAGGATGAGGACGATTAATCCTTAATTTCAAGACTACCAAGGCTGTTTCACTTCAAGTGAGACAGCCTTTTTTATACCTTCAAAACTCCGATCACCATAATGGTTACTCCTGAAGATCCGTACTTTCCTAAGGTACACATTAGGGTTACTTTAACAAAGGCCCTGCTTCCTTTAATGCACACTAGGGTTACTGGAAGAAGCGGTTCTCATCCCCGAGTAACCATAAGGGTGATCCTTCAGGATCGGCACTGACTTAAAGTACACACCAGGGTTACTCGAAGCTCGAGCCTTGAATCCAAAATACACTTTAGGGTTACTGCAAATCGGAAGTCAGCGCACAAACTTCACATTAGGGTTACTGCAGAAAAGCAGCAGGAATACAAAATACACACTAGGGTTACTGGAAATCGGAAAAGCATAAAAATGCCCTCCGGACCCACAAAAGATCCGAAGGGCATCAGTATCAGTCATAAAAGATCAGCGGAGCGCTCCCCTGATCGCAGCAAGGAAGTCATCAAAAGACTCAAAAGCAGGAAGATCCGGGTTGTCAGCCTTGATCTTGTCCGTGGACCTGAAAAGGAAACCCGCACGGCTGGCGCGGATCATGCCAAGATCGTTGTAGCTGTCGCCTGCTGCGATAGTATCAAAACCCATAGCCTGAAGTCCCTTTACTGTAGTGAGCTTGGAATTCTCTATACGCATCTTAAAGCCTGTGATCTCGCCGTCTGGTGCAACCTCGAGAGTGTTGCAGAACAAAGTCGGGTAACCGAGCTTTTTCATAAGAGGCATGGCAAACTGTGTGAAAGTATCACTGAGGATAATGACCTGAGCCTCGCTTCTGAGCTGATCGAGGAATTCCTTCGCGCCCGGGAGCGGATCGATCTTTGCGATAACATCCTGGATCTCTTTGAGGCCGAGACCGTGTTCCTTGAGGACACCGAGCCTCCAACGCATGAGTTTATCGTAATCAGGTTCGTCTCTGGTGGTCTTTTTAAGCTCCGGGATACCTGATTCCTCCGCAAAGGCGATCCAGATCTCCGGTACGAGCACACCTTCCATGTCAAGACAAACTACATCCATATAATACCTCCGAAAGTCAGTTGATAGAGCCGCTCAGATTCGCAAGAGCGTTGATAAGGTCGCCGACAGTATAAGAACTGTCGATCATAGACTTGAGCATCTCTTTTTCGATAAAGGTGATCGGCCTTCCGCTGTTTCTTTGAAGCCACGTAGCTACAGCCTTGATCTGTTCTTCTGTCATAGCCGTCTTCCTCCTCGAAAAAGTTTTCCGTGTCATTATATCACGGCTTTTTATTTTTCGAAAAAAACAAATTTAAAAGTGCGGATTTTTTGATATGGGGGTGTTGACCTCGCTAAAGCGCGCAAATATACTTAACATGTATAAATAAGGGGGATGTATTATGCTTTCACGCGAAGAATCTGATGAGATATACCAGAACGAACTGAACAAATCACTAAGGATATTCCATATGGAAGGTAAATACGGATATATGTATTTTTTGGTATCCGGAATATGCTTGCTGATAACACTGATAATGATAATCGTCAAAAGTTTCAACAATCCGGTGGCGTTGGCCCTATACTCAATAGTAGCTATAGGTTGTGTCGTAGCATTCAGGATCATCACTAAGTTTTTGATACCGCGTAGGGGCCTCGCGGCAGCCGTTTTGGTGGTGTTTGTCTTAATACCGTTACGTCATGTGATCCGACACTCTTTATGGGGAGGCACCTACACAAGTACTTTGTCCGTACCTGAAATAATGACTTTCTATCTTTTCCTGGCATGGTATTTCATTTCTATCTTTGTCACCAGGCGAGCTTTCGAAAAAGCGCAGGAACGTGAACGTAATCTGAGTTACATGGAACGTGAAAGCGACAAGAAGAAATATGATTATATTACGCGCGATCAAGTTGATTCCATAGATAACAGCTCGCAGCGTGAGATGACTTTGGAAGACGAATTCGATAATTTTGTTCCAAGTTCAAACAGCAATGCTTTCAAATCCTTTGGGGCTGCAGGAATGCAGCAAAAAAAGGAAGAACAGCGCTTCTGCCCTACCTGCGGTTTCTCGCTTCTTCCGGGTGAGGAAGTATGTTCCAGATGTAATCCTGTCTCCGAAGTCAAAAAGCCTGAGCCGCCACCATCACAGTTCTCGGATCCGAAGCCTTCAGTTCCGGGGGCCGCTCCGAGCATCTTCGCAACCAGCGTCGCAGCGTCGGCATCACCATTTAAGAAGACATCAGAATTCTCATACGACAATACTGCTTTCAAGCCTGTAGAAGAGAAAGAAGAGACTTTCGAACGTGCCACGGCCGAAGTATTCGACAGGGATCAGTTCCAGAGGGATTTCCGTTCCGATGACAGCGACCTTGAAGACGAGGATGCTGAACCGGAAAAGATGGAGATCTTCTCTTATGATACAGAAGATACTCCTGAAGATCTCGATAACCAGGAAAAACTCACATTGTCGGAGAGCACGACTGCCGGCGCTTTCGCACAGATGTTAAGTAACAGGAACAAGGCTCCTGAAGCACCTACTGAAGAAATGGTTGCCAAGAGCCCGTTCGAACCTGCAAATGCCGATCAGAAGATCTCTCCAAGCATGTTCTCGACAGGCATAAGTTCCAATAATTCAGATTTCAAAGCTTCACCGTTTAAGCCGATGGGACAGGTTTCTTCAGAGCCTTCTCCGTTTAAACCGGCACCTTCTGCCGAGCCTGAAGCACCATCACCGTTTAAACCTATGGGACAGGTTTCTTCAGAACCTTCACCGTTTAAGCCGGCACCTTCTGCCGATCCTGCGGCACCATCACCGTTTAAACCTGCAGCTCCGACACCGGAAGAGCCATCACCTATTAAACCTGTTTGGCAGAATTCTTCGAACGTTTCACCTTTCAGGGCACCGGCTGATGTCGCTTCGGATTTCAATGCTCCGTTCAAACCACTTGAACGATCATCTTCCGAGACATCTGCATTTGGTTCATCTTCATCGATATTTGATCCGAATGCACACGTGCCCGGATCAATGCCTTCATCCGATCCTTCTTCAGAATCGTATTTGAGGACCCAAGTCCAGCCGTCCGCTTTTGCATCAGCAGCACAACTTGACAGCAACAGATCATACGAGTCACCTTTCAAACCGATCCCAGATCAGAACGGAGAGCCATCACCTTTTAAGCCGCTCTCGTAAGGAGTTTTTAATGGAAAACCTAGATGTCAATGAAATGTTTCTCGAGGAACTGAAGAAAAGTCCTGCTATCTTTCGACTCGACACCAAGATGATGCTTGTCCCGATCGCGATATCTACGGTGTTCACCGCTGCTTTCTCGTTCGTAAACATCCTTAAAAATGAAGGTGACAGACTGGGTACAATACTTCCGCTCGTTTGTCTCGCCATTATCTGGGCGGTTACGATCGTTTATCTGCTGTTTTTCTTCCGAAGCAGAAAATCATGGCCTGCATATATGCTTATAGGTTTACCTGTCGTGATCACTTTCATCCTAAGGCCAGGTATTCTCAACATCGTGCTCGCGGCATTCGCGATCTATATCATCATCTGCCTGGTTGTAACCAAGTCCGCTCATATCCGAACACAGGAAAATATCGAGCGTCGCCTCGAATTCGAGAGAGCTGAGATCAGACATTCGATCAAAAAGTCTCTTTACTTCAATGAGGGGGCTTATCCTGTCCAGAAAGACGAAAACAACAATACCGTATTCTGTCCTATCTGTGGTTTTTCATTGATGCCGGGCGAATCAGTTTGCGGAAGGTGTAATCCTCAACCTGAAATGACTGAAGAAAAGGAAGCAGTTGAAGAACAACCGAAGGCACAGCAGGAACCCAAAGCGGCAAATCCCTTTGTGCCTCTTAAACCGGCAGCTGATACCGCAGTAAATGAGAAAACAAATGAGACAGAGGCAAAGACTGAAGATAAGAAGCCGTCAACAAAGCTCGGTGTTGCTCCAAGTATGTTCTCGACTGATTCTTCACAGGGTTCTTCTTTTGCAGGAGATCCGAACGCAACAAGATCTCCTTTTAAGCCAATAAAACGCTAAGCTTCCTCTGTTTTTGGATAGAATGCTTATCTGAGACGTATCTTTAGCCGTTTTTTTGTACTTGATTATGGTATCTCGGACAATGTAAAATGTGGGTGTTTCATAAAGAATAATAAAAAGTAAGTTCCAGTTGGTGATTTGGAGGAAAATAATGGAGATAGAAGGAATTACATATCTTAACAAACCTGAGAATAAAAGTGCTCAGAAGAAAGGTATAGCTAAGATCCTTGCGATCATTCTTGTAGTCTTGATCGTGGGAATCGCTGCTACGGTACTCATCATCGGCAGATACAGAGCAACGACCATGAAGCTCATCAGAGTTGTAGGTCAGGCTGAAGCTGTAGATGAAGACGGTAAGCAGAAAGAACTCAAGAAAGACATGCGTCTCCACAGCGGTGACAAGATCACTACTCAGGGAAACAGCGTAGTTTCCATCAACATGGATGACACCAAAGTTGTTACTTTGGAAGAATATACAACTGCTAACTTCGTAAAGAAGGGCAAGCAGCTTCAGATCGATCTCGAAGAAGGCGGTCTTTTCTTCAACGTTAAGCAGCCTCTTGAGACAGATGAGTCTTTTGATATCAAGACACAGACAATGACAGTCGGTATTAGAGGAACATCCGGTTACATCTCCAGAAACAAGTTCGGTAACGAGAGCCTCACTGTTACAAGCGGTCGTGTTCACGTTGTCGGCATCAACCCTAAGACAAAGGAAACAAAAGAGATCGACGTAGTAGCAGGTCAGATCCTCTACACATATCTCTACAGTGATAAGGAGTTCGATACTATCGTTCTCGAAGTTAAGGAAATGACACCTGAGGGACTCCCTTCACTCGCACTGACAATGATCAAGCGTGAGCTCGCTCTCCTCAACAAAGTATGTTCCGAGACAGGTTGGGATGCTAACTACATCCTCTCTCTTGCAAATGGTACAGCTTACCTTGTTGCAGTCGAAGAAGATATCGAGGAAGATGAGGATGCATTCATAGCTGTCGGTCCTACGGAGGTTAAGAGATCAACGCCGACTCCGACCACGGTTCCTGTTGAGGAGCCTGAGGAGACAGAGGATCCTAACTCCAAGAACACAAAGAAGCCGAAGACTAAGACTCCAAAGCAGACAGAAGCTGCAGCAACAAACGACGAGGGCGGAAATGACGAGCAGCCTCAGGATACACAGGCTCAGCCACAGGATACAAAGCCTGCAGCAACAGCAACTCCTAAGCCTACTGCTGCTCCTTCAACAACAAACAAGCCGACTGCTGCTCCAACAACGACAAATAAGCCGACTGCTGCTCCTTCAACGACAAATAAGCCGACGGCTGCTCCTACTACTACAACAAAGCCATCTAACAATCCAACGACGAAGCCGTCTAACAACCCAACGACTAAGCCGACTACAACTACCACACCAACAGTTACTACAACACCTACAGTAACAACTACACCTACTGAAAAGCCGACAGAGTCACCAACAGTTACTCCTGTAGTTACTGATACGCCAACAGATACACCTACTAACGAGCCTACGAATGAGCCGACAACGGAACCGACAGGTTCTGAAGGTGGTGAAGGCGGAGAGTCCGGCGGAGATAATGGCGAAGGCGGCACAACTAACTCTGACGACAACTGATAAACAACACGACTAAATAATTTATCCGTGCTTTTATGAAGAAAAACTTAATAAAAGACATTGTAATATCCCTGATCTCATCTGTGCTCATTACCGGGCTCATTGGGTCGGGG
This sequence comes from uncultured Clostridia bacterium, assembly GCA_947165785.1. Lineage (GTDB taxonomy): Bacteria > Bacillota > Clostridia > Saccharofermentanales > Saccharofermentanaceae > Saccharofermentans. The sequence goes on from CAMVBS010000057.1 coordinate 8,297, forward strand.
ATTTTGCATAGGCCGGATCGCTGGCTGCAGGATACTCTTTTCCAAAGGCCCCAGGCTGTCGATGATGAGATCGTGATCATCGGCATAGACGATGAGACGCTCAAACAGTTCGGCCCATATCATAACTGGGACAGGACGATAATGGCATCTGCCCTTGAGCAGATCACCAAGGATAAGGAGCACCTTCCTTCCGTAGTTGCGATCGATACGCTCTATGATGGGGAGACGGATCCCGAAGCTGACAGGAGACTTGCCGAAGCTGCAGGAAAAGTAGATCTTGTGACGGCTTCCACGGCAGTCTACGGTTCAACGATCGTTTTCGATAAGGATGGAAGTTACAGGAACGAGGATGTTGTCGTAGAGTACATGGAGCCTTATGAGGCGCTCAAAAAGAACAGCACGCAGGGACACATCAATGCTATGTGCGATACTGACGGTGTTTTGAGGCACGCGATACTTTATGTCGAGCCGAAGGAAAATACGCGCGTCTATTCGATGGCTTCGACGGTTGCGGCGATCCATATGCGCAAGCAGGGATTAGAACCGAAATTCCCTAAGACCAATAAACAGGGTTTTTTCTACGTGCCTTTTTCGAGCAGACCGGAAGGTTTCTATGACGGCATTTCACTGGCAGATGTAATAAACGGCGATGTGTCGCCTGAATACTTTGAGGGCAAGATCGTCTTGATCGGACCGTATGCAGCAGGACTTGAGGATGCGTATTTCACGCCGATCGACAGGTCGAAGCAGATGTACGGAGTCGAGTTCCAGGCAAATGTCATAAGGAGCATCCTGGACGAGAACTACAAGACGGAAGTAGGCTCCGCGCCGCTTATCGCAGTGGCATTTCTCATCTGCCTTGCGACATGCTTTATCTTCTTGAGGAGCAGAGCAACCATCGCGACGGCCGCAGGTGTGATATTTACCGCCGCGAGCATTGTCTTGTCGATACTTGCCTACGAAAACGGCTACGTGACACATCCGCTGTGGGCGATAATGGCGGTCCTCCCTCCTTACCTGGTTGCGGCAGCTGTCCACTATTTCAGGGCAACGATGGAAAAGCAGTCGGTCGTAAGGACTTTCGAGAGGTACGTGGCTCCGAACATCGTAAATGAGATCCTGCGCGAAGGTACCGAGAATCTCTCCCTTGGCGGCAAGACCTGTGATATCGCGGTCCTTTTCGTCGATGTCAGAGGTTTTACCCCGATGTCTGAGAAGCTCGAGCCTGAGAAGGTCGTAGACATCCTGAACAGGTACCTTACCATGGCAAACGAATGCGTAGTAAATAACGCCGGAACTCTCGACAAGTTCATCGGCGATGCCGCAATGGCTTTCTGGGGCGCGCCTCTTAAGGACAGCGACCCCGTATATCACGCAGCCAAGGCGGCAATGGCAATACAGGAAGGCGCGAAGGTCCTCTCGAAGCAGCTTCAGAAAGAGATGGGCCTCGAGTTCTATGTCGGCATCGGCATCAACTACGGACCTGCAGTCGTCGGCAACATGGGATCCGAGCATCACATGGATTACACGGCAATCGGCGACACGGTCAACACCGCCTCCCGACTTGAATCGAACGCACCGAAAGGAACGATATATGTGAGCAAGAGCGTAGCCGAGAACCTGAAAGACCGCGCCACGTTCACGTCTCTGGGAAACTCCATAAAACTCAAGGGCAAGTCTGAGGACTTCGAGGTCCTGACGCTTGACTCGCTGAAAGAGGTGACACCAAATGCTTAATTTCTTCGGACGAGGCTCAGCCTTCACGGACGAGCACAACAACGCTTTCTTCATCGACGGAGAGGATCTTATCCTTCTCGACTGCTCCATGACAGCTTACCGGAAGGTCAAAAGGCTCTCTCTCGAGGGCATCAAGAACCTCTACATCCTCGTCACCCACACCCACGGCGACCACATCAGCGGCATCGGCATGGTCATCGACTACGAGTTCTTTATCGGCAAGATCCCCGTGACCGTCGTCGCCCCGTCAGACGAAGTCCGCGAAGACCTGGCATTTCTCCTTAAGAGGCTCGAAGGCTGCGGCGACAGCTGGTACAGCCTTATCACCGTCTCATCCCTCTCGAAAAAGTGGTTCAACGCGGCGATCGCCACAACCCATTCCCCTTCACTTCAGGGCAGGTGCTTCGGCTATAATCTCACCGTCGACGGAAGATCCGTTACCTACACCGGCGACAGCAGGACACTTGAGCCTTTCATGCCGTACCTAAAGCCTGGTTCGATCCTCTACACGGAAGCCTCGGCTTATGTGACCGAGGTCCATCTTTACGCAGGCGATCTTCGCGACACGATAAAAGATCTTGTTGCAAAGGGCATCGAGGTCTATGTAATGCACCTTGATAACGAGACTAAGATAATGTCACTTCTTAAGGACAGCGGCGCCAAGCTTGCCCCGCTTTTCGATGATGATACGAGCCTCAACGAGATCCTGGATCTGAGCTACAAGCTCTATGAGGAGTCGAGTTCGTGTAAGAACGACTCACACGGTCTTGTTTTCGAGAGGCTTACGGAACTTGGACGGGAACTGGTCGGAGCCGAGCGCGCGAGCTTCTGGCGCTGGGACAAAAGGCTCCACAAACTATGGACCACTTCCGCTACAGGCGTAGACAAGATAGTGATCCCCGATAACACGGGACTTGTCGGCAAGGCCATCCAGACCAAGAAGGTCCTTGTCACGAACGATCCGTATAACGACCCTGACTTCAACAGCGACGTCGACAAGAGTACCGGATTTGTAACCAAGTCCATCCTCGTCATTCCAGTTGCCAACGTAAACGGCGATTTTATCGGCGCCTTCCAGCTCGTCAACAAGATCGACGGCAACTTTAACAAGGTCGAAGACGTCCGCAAGATCTCGCTTCCGGCAGTCATCTGCGGCCTCGCGCTCGAGTCCGACACCTTCCTCGATGACGCGCACCACGACAGGCTCACGAAGCTCAAGAACAGGATGGGATTTTACAGCGACTTCGACAGGGTTTTCTCTGCCTACCTGGTCCCTGATTCCGGCAAGACGATGAGTCTTTTCATGTGCGATATCGATAAGTTCAAGGACGTAAACGACACCTACGGCCACAACGCAGGCGACGCGATCCTGTCTCAGATGGCTGAGATCCTCCAGCGCAACTGCACCGATTCAGACATCGCCTACAGATGGGGCGGCGAAGAGTTCGTCATGATCATGTGCGACAAGACTTTGGAGGAATGCCGCGCCAGGGCAGAAGACATAAGGCTTCAGGTCATGGATACTGACTTTGACACAGGCGAAGAGCTCATAAAGAAGACCGTAAGCTTCGGATGTGCCCTTTTCGATCCGAACAGGATCATAGAGGATAACATCGATGCAGCAGACGATAAGTTATATATCGCTAAAGAAAGCGGTCGAAATAGGGTAATCAGCTGACAGACCTTTGTAAACAGCCGTTCCCTGTGATAAATTGATTGCAAAACATTCGGAGAAATAATATGAGTACAGTATACGTAGTTGGACACAGAAACCCGGACACGGACGCAGTAGTTTCCTCAATGGCCTACGCCGCGCTCCGCAACGCCACGGGTGACAGAAATTACATTGCCTGCCGTCTCGACCACTTAAGCGACGAGACCAAGAGGATGCTCGCCAAGTTCGGCTTTGCACAGCCTCTTCGCGTCAAGGATATGCGCACCCAGGTCAGCGACATCGACTTCGACCACCCGCCGGTCCTCGAGCCGTCGGCAACTCTCGACCGCGCCTGGAAGACCATGAAGGAGAGCAACACCACCTCCTTCCCTGTCGTCAAATCCGACGGTACTCTCTTTGGCACACTTTCCGCAGGCGACATCGCATCCTATACTCTCAACACGATAACAGACGCCAACATAACAAATCTGCCTCTCTTTAACCTCCTCGGAGTCATCGAGGGCCAGATCGTAAAAGACGGCGGCGTAGATGACACCTTAACGGGCGAGATCGTCATCGCACTTCCCGGAAATGACTGCAAACCGTCTTTCTCGGGCAGCGACAAGATCGTACTTTGCGGTGACCAGAAGGATATGCTCGTATATTCTCTCGAAAACAACGTAGCAGCTATAATCCTCTGCGGTGTAACGCCCGACAAAAAACTTCTCGAGCAGTACAAAGACAACAACACATGCGTGATCTACACACCATTCGATGCACTCAAGACATCACAGATGATCAGCCTTTCCATGCCGATCGACCGTGTCTGTGCAACAGAAGGTCTCGTATGTTTCCACCTGACCGACTACCTCGATGATGTTCGTGAGACCATCCTCAAGAGCCGTTTCAGAAGCTATCCCGTTCTCGACGAGAATGAACACGTGGTAGGCACCCTCTCCAGGTTCCACCTCCTTCGTCCACGCCGCAAGAACATCGTACTTGTCGATCACAACGAATCCGCACAGTCAGTTCCGGGTCTCGACCAGGCAGAGCTCATCGAGATAATCGACCACCACCGCCTCGCCGACATCCAGACAACGCAGCCGATCCACGTTCGTAACGAGCCTGTCGGCAGCACGACTACCATCGTCGCCGAGATGTACCAGGAAAGCGGCGTCACGCCGACACCTATGATGGCAGGCCTCATGGTCTCCGCCATCCTTTCCGACACCGTCATGTTCAAGTCACCTACCTGCACCGAGCGCGACCGTGTCCTCGCAGAGCGCCTCTCAAGGATCGCAGGAGTCAGCATGGACGAGATCGGCCGCGAGCTCTTCGATGCTTCACGCAATTCCGACAGTTCCGCCGAGCACCTCATCAAGACCGACTTTAAGGAATTCCACATCGCCGGCCAGACCCTCGGCGTCAGCCAGATCATCTGCGTAGACTCCAAGTCGATGCTCGAGCGCAAATCCGAATTCCTCGACACCATGAACATGCTCAAGAAAAAGAACGGCTACGACATGATCCTTCTTATGCTCACAGACGTTCTCATCGAAGGATCCTACCTTCTCTACATCGGCAGCGATGACACCATCCAGTACGCCTTCTCCATGGAACCTCACGACAACGAGCTCTTCCTCCCGGGCGTAATGAGCCGTAAAAAACAGATCATCCCTATGCTCACTGCTTTGTGGGGCTGATCCTTCCCTTGGATTTACGGAACCGTCTCTTACGAGGCGGTTCTTTTTTGTTTTTCTCCTTCCAGTAACCCTAGTGTGTATCTTGTGCGCTGGCCTCAAGCTTCCGGTAACCCTAAAGTGCACTTTGGGATTTAAGGCACACACTCGAGTAACCCTTGTGTGTACTTTGTGTTGGTGCCGATCTTGAAAGATCACCCTTAGGGTTACTTTAGAAAAGGACTTCTTCCTTCCAGTAACCCTAGTGTGTATCTTGTGCGCTGGCCCCAAGTTTCAGGTAACCCTAGAGGTTATCTGAAAAGAACAATCGAGTAGGGGGAATTTAATCCCCCTCTCACACCACCGTACGTGCCGTTCGG
>CAMVBS010000058.1 GCA_947165785.1 uncultured Clostridia bacterium
TTTGATCTCGACAACAGTTTTCTTCCTTCTGAGGTCGAAAAGGCTGTTGATCAGTTAAGCGAATACTTCATTAAGAAACGGGATACGTTTGATATCAAAGTTGAATTTAATGATTGTACACCGTTTCAAAAGGAAGTTTGGAACGCACTTTGTTCCATTCCTTACGGAAAGACCGTAAGTTATGAAGATGTCGCTGAGATGATAGATAAACAGAAAGCTCGTAAGCTTACCAGAGCAGTCGGAGCTGCCTGTGGTGATAATCCGGTTCCTATCATCGTTCCTTGTCACAGAGTGATCGGTAAGGACGGTAAACTTGTCGGCTACTCGCTCGGAGTCGACATCAAGGACTTTCTGCTTCAGCATGAGTCCGGATTTATGACTATTATTTGAGGAGGCTTTTATGGCTAAACATGATAAATCTGATATTGGTATATCAACTCTTTTAAATCCTGTTCCGGTGGTTATGATCTCCTGTGCAGGCAAAGATCCCAAGGATGCAAAGCAAAGACCGAATATTGTAACGGTTGCTTGGGCCGGCACGATCAATTCCGAGCCTCCCATGGTCTCCGTTTCTATTCGTAAGAGCAGACATTCTCATAAATTGATCTCTGAAACAGGTGAGTTTGTCATCAATCTCGTTAATAAATCTCTTGCTAAGAATTGCGATTACTGCGGAGTCAGATCGGGAGCAGACGAAGATAAGTTTGCTTCTTGCGGACTTAATGCCGTTAAGGCTGACGGTCTTGACTATGCCTATTATATTTCCGAGAGCCCTGTAAATATTTTCTGCAAGGTTAAGGAAGTTAAGGAACTCGGTTCTCACGACATGTTCATCGCTGAGATCGTAGGCATCAAGGCTGACAGTTATCTTTTAGACGATGAAGGAAGACTTTGCCTTGATAAGGCCAAAATGGTCGCATATAACCACGGAGAGTATTTTGTGCTTGGGGAGAAACTCGGTTTCTTCGGTTATTCCGTTGCTACACCTGAGGTTTTCGAGAAGAGAATGGGATATAAGAAAGACAGGGATAAATATAAAAGACTTCGTGAACAGGAGCCCAAGAAAGGAAAGAAGTATTAATGAAATTTCTTGAAATGCGCAAAGTGGATTCGGGTAAGTTTATCTGCCGTTATGATATCGATTACAAGACTGAACTCGGTAATGTCAAGACTTATGAGATGATAAGCCGAGATAAAGACATGAAGACATTGGAAGATCTCGAGAAAGACAGTGCTGATGCCGTTATCCTCATAATTCATAACTCAGATAAGAGCAAGATCCTCCTTAATAAGGAATTCAGGATGGCTGTAGGGAAGTCGGTATTTAATTTTCCTGCTGGTCTGATCGATCCGGGTGAGACTGTAGAGGTCTCGGCCAAAAGGGAACTTTTCGAAGAGACAGGACTTGATCTGGTTAAGATAGAAGAAGTTCTTCCTATGTGCTACAGTGCCGTCGGTGTTACGAATGAAACTTCTATATGTATAACCGGTATCGCTGAAGGTGACTTTAAACCGAGTACTTCTGATGAAGAAGAGATCGATGCAGGATGGTATACCAAACAGGAAGTTCTCGAGCTTCTTAAGAATGAACCTTTCGCTGCCAGAACACAGGCATACTGCTATATGTGGACACGATCTTAAATTATCAAATTTATTAAATTTACACACTTAGCCTCATGATGATATAATATGCGCGTTTGAAGGGAAATTGGTTGTTATGAGTTCTAATTCTAACAAAACGAGTTTGTCCGATCGCTTCAAAACGTATTTAAGACGTGTTTGTCGTGTTGGCAAATGGGACAATAAGAATGAGGCCAGAGTCTTTATTGGCTTTACTGTAAGCATCATATCGTTGATCATCGATGCTCTGGTTTATGTATTCTTTTGTATCCTTTCAGAGTGGAGTCCTTTTCTCTTTTTCACACAAATGGATCGCATTCAGCTTGCGCTGTTCCTTTTCTGCGTTCTTCATTTTATAGTTAATTCACTTGTTATCTCCGGTATTCTTGTTGAGATATATGACTATACGATCTTAAAGCCTGTTAAGTCTCTCATTATGCAGATGAGAAATATCAACAGGGGAGAGATGACGGATTATCTTCTCTCAGGTAAGCTTTCCAAGCCTTTTGCAACTATCGGACGTGAAGAGACTTGGGTAGATATGGTTCAAAGCTATGTTGATACGGCTGCTTCCGAGAAATATCTCGATGAACTTACAGGTTGTTTTAACCGTAAGTATTTTTCTCAGGTCCTTGTAAACTATATGAAGACACAGTTCCTGGCACATCCTATCCCTCGCGGACCGAAGACATATAGTCTTGATGTTTTTGCCGTTTTCCTTATTGATATCGATCACTTTAAGCAGGTTAACGATGATTTCGGTCACGCTGCAGGTGACGAAGTATTAAGACAGGTTGGTTCTACTTTGCGTAGGCTTTTGGGTGATGTCGGGGTTGTTATACGTAATGGCGGTGAGGAATTCCTTATCATTTCTTCTGCCAAATTCCCGTATGATTTTTCTCATACAGCCCATATGATAAATCAGGCTTTCAGGGATAATATCTCTATTCACTCTGATGTAACAGGTGAGACTCGTAAGATCACTTGTTCTGTTGGTTATGTATATTATCCGCTTTACGATTCAACTGAGCTCCTTTCTTTGCAAAATCATGTAGATCTTGCTGACCAGGCAATGTATCTTTCAAAGATCAATGGTCGTGACACATGGCGTGAACTTGTTGCAAATAAGCGTCCTCCTGTTGGTTTTGACTTAAATAAGTTCTGCAATGACCCTGATTATGGTGTTAAGAAGGATTATCTTACGATCAGAAAACCTAATTAAGTGTTTACATAGAAATCCTTTTATGTTATTATTGCCAAGTTACCGCGTACATAGTTATAAGGATCACTCCGACCTTTTACTCTGTCGTTGGTCGATTAAATTTTTAGGAGGAATTCAAAATGGCAGATTTTGACAAGGCTTCGATCATTAAAGAGTATGCTCTTAAGGAGGGCGACACAGGATCCCCGGAAGTACAGATCGCACTTCTCACATACAGGATCAACCACCTCACAGAGCACCTTAAGACTCACAAGGGTGACCACCACTCAAGAAGAGGACTTCTTATGATGGTTGGTAAGAGAAGAGGACTTCTCGATTACCTCGCAAAGATCGACATCGAGCGTTATCGTGCAGTTATCGCTAAGCTCGGAATCAGAAAGTAATCAAAAAAACATTAAAGGCTATCCAATGGATAGCTTTTTTTGTATAATAATCGTACTTTTATAATTTAAATAAGGATAGGTATTGGATATGAAAAAAATTACAGCGACTTTATTGTCAGTTTTGCTGGCTTTAGGTTTTGTTACTTCCTGTCAGACAAATGAAGAGAGAAATGAGAAGAAGAATCGTGAGCGTTCCCGTTACAGTGATGATGACAAGGACGATGATGAAGATGATGACGACGAAGACGACAAAGATGATGACGATGAGGATGACGATGACAAGGACGATAAGGATGATGACTCCCTTTCTAACCTTGCAGCACCTCAGGTATATTATGACAAGACTCGTGTCGATGCCAGTGATGAGTTCACCGATTACAAATTCAAGAAGCCTCCGGTGCCATGGGCTGAAGAGAACAATCTTAACTTTGTGAGCAGTGATGTTGAGTCTCCGGCTACTCTTGTTATTGTTGATGCTTACACCGGAAATCCTATCGATTCAGCTAAGTCTTTAACTGACTCATGCATCGTTCAGTTACCTGACGTTACCATAAGCCAGTCGACAAGAGAAGGATATGTTGATTATTACATTACATATTCTCATATCTTCCCTTTTAAGTCAGAAATGGATTCAGGTGATTCTTCGCATGCAGGTATGTCATATTTCTATTATGGCATTGAATTAGTTGATTACTACACCGGAGCTGTTTTCCCGTCTATTAACCAGAATGGTGATGTTGACAGTTATTATGTCAGCGGTAATCTTACTATCGATGGTGAAGAGTATTTTATAGAGTGCTACGCTGACAGGGAATCATATTCCGTAAAGAATAATTCTACTGAATCCGGTGGCAAAGTGACTTGGGAAATGACAGAGCAGATCGATAATACGATCGTAGTTACTGTTCCTAAGGATTATGACGGACTTCTTATGTGTGTTTATACCGGAGAAGAGCAGAATACTGTTGAAGAACTTACTGATCTAAATGACGGTAAGCTTATAGATTTTCACATCTTCGGTGAACGTTCTGATGAGTATGATGTCAAGCAATATTCATTCTTTAAGATGTTTGACATCGGAAACGGTCAGTACCTGAAGTAATCTTCATTTAAGATCACTATTGAAATCATGAATCATGACGACAGCCTGCTATTTTGCAGGCTGTTCTTTATAATATAACTGGAAACGGATATAACTTAAATGATGAATGAAATTGAATTAATTGATATATCCCTGAGCAAGAATATGAAACTCGGTTTTCTTTTTCGATGGTCTGTATGTTTTATCATACTATCAGCGATGACGTCTGCCGGAGCCGTGTTATCGCAGTCTGCCATTGAAAGCCGTGTTTTTGTCGGCTATTTCTTGCTGTATATTTCCTTAATGCTCGATTTCCTTCTTCTCTACGGCATGATATTTTTCCTTGTTTTCTCGAAAAGAACGATCAAGAAAATTACGGTTGAAAAAGATCATATCATTATTAACGGGGATCGATACGAAAAAAACTCGGATAAAGATTATGTTTTCGAGTTAAACACAGATATATTTGCTTTGTTTCCTTTTCTCAGCAGAAAACTTAACGTTCTTGATAAGAATAAGAAAGTTATTAAGTCATACTGGTTTGGACCATGCTGGAATAAAAAGCTCAATAAGATTAGGAACAAGACCGTAAGAGCTCTTAATACTTTGATCGAGTACGAAAGGTATCTTGAGCATGTTGAAGAGGTCGAGAACAACAAGTTAGAGAACTGGAGCAGGACAACAGTAACCTTTCAAAGAGAACAGATCAGAAACGATATATATAAACAGGACAGTTTCATCCTTGCAATATGTGTCATCGGACTTTTGATATCGATGTATCTTAAAGTTGATGATTCAGGGCTTACTACGATGCTTTTGATACTTCGGATCGTAACTATCATCTGTATCATAGTCTGGATGATCAAAGCAACGATGGAATTTAGAATGTTCAGGACCATGCCATCAAAGATAGAGGTCGGGCCTAATGGTATCAGGATCGATGATGAAATGTTTCTTAAGGAAGAAATAGAACGTTTATCATTTAATTTCTCGTATATAAATGTCAATAAATCTCCTATACCGGCGGTCATTTACATCTATGCCAGAGGCAGAAGATACAGGTATTATCTGGGAAATATGGACAGTGAATGTTGTATCGAACCAAGGAAGATCCTTTATGTTGCGATAAAAGATCTATTCGTTGTTCCTACCGAGAACGAAAGTGCTGATCCTGATAATTCAGAAAAAGAAGCTGAAGTTTCTGATGAGGAAGAGAAATGAACGAGATAGGTAAGATCGGTGAAGATGCCGTATGCAATAAGCTTTTAAGCGAAGGTTATAAGATAATCGTAAGGAATTATGCTGTCCATAATGTTGGAGAATTAGATATTGTCGCAGAGAAAAAAGGTGACATTTATGTTGTCGAGGTTAAAGCAAGATCATCTGTAAATGCTCATTACGGAACTCCTGAGTCATTTATTACTCGCAGCAAGATGGGGAAGATCAGAAAGACGATATCTCGATTTTTAAGCGATTATAATATTTATGGCAAAAATATAACTATACTTGCAGGTTCAGTCATCCATGACGGTAAGGGAAACGTCATAAGTGTAGAACTCATAGAGCTTTGATTGTAGATTTTGTTAATGAATGCCGTTTATTTCAGTCTTTATTTAACTAAAGTGTAGAAAATATACGCTGATTTGAAATCTCGTTGAATAAAACTTGCATTATTTATATAATACTTGGAGTATTTATTAGTTAAATTGCAATTTTGTGTTTTTCACATCTCAAATTTGGAGGAGAATACGATGAAAGCATTCGCAGAAATGTCTAAGGAAGAACTCGGTTCACTTAAGGTTGAACTCGAGAAGAAATATGCTGAGTATAAGGCTATGAACCTTAACCTCAACATGATGAGAGGTAATCCTGCTCCTGATCAGCTTGCAATGAGCAATGATCTTTTCGAGGGCCTTGAGGAAAAGACCGGATTTAAGACTAAAGCAGGTGTGGATTGCCGTAACTACGGACTTCCTACAGGACTTCCTGAGATAAAGGAGCTTTTCGCACAGATCCTCGATACTGAAGCTGACAATATCTTTGTAGGAAATGCTTCCAGCCTTAACATGATGTTTGATACTCTCATGAGAGCATGTGCTTTTGGTGAGATCGATTCCGATAAGCCATGGTTCCAGATAGAAGGCAGAAAGTGGCTTTGCCCGACACCTGGTTATGACAGGCATTTCAAGGTTACAGAGAAGCTTGGCTTCGAATTAATTCCTGTACCAATGACTTCAACAGGTCCTGATATGGATCTTGTTGAGGAACTCGTAAAAGATCCTAAGGTCCTCGGTATGTGGAATATCCCTGTATACAGTAATCCTGACGGTATCGTTTATTCCGTTGAAACATGTGAGCGTCTTGCCAAGATGAAGACCGGTGCTAAGGACTTCAGACTTTTCTGGGATAATGCTTATGTTGTTCATCATCTTTATGAGGATGAGGCAACACATGGAAGTGTTCCTGATATGCTTGGTCTTTGTGCTAAGTTCGGTAACGCAAACAGAGTTTATGAGTTTGCTTCTACATCAAAGATCTCATTTGCAGGTTCCGGTCTTGCTTGCATGGCTTGCAATAAGGACAACATGGATGCTGCTGTTAAGACAATCGGCATTCAGGCAATATGCAGCAATAAGGTAAATCAGCTTGCACACTCCGTCATGTTCCCGGATCTTAATGCGATCAAGGAGCGTATGAAGAAGCATGCAGATATCCTCCGTCCTAAGTTTGAGATGACTATCAAGGTCCTTCATGACGAACTTGACGGAACAGACATCTGTCATTGGCACGAGCCTAAGGGCGGCTTCTTTGTTAGTGTATTCGTTCTTCCCGGCACAGCTAAGAATACTGTTGCTATGTGTAAGGATCTCGGTGTTGCTCTTACGCCTGCAGGCGCTACTTATCCTTATGGAAATGATCCTAAGGATTCCAATATCAGATTCGCTCCAAGCTTCCCAGCTTTGGAAGATATCAATAAGGCTGTCCAAGTATTCACTTTGTGTGCTAAACTTTCAGCAGTAAATAAATTATTGGAGGCCTAAAATGAACAACGATACATACGTAAGTCCGCTTAATTCACGTTACGCAAGTAAAGAGATGCAGTATATCTTTTCTCCTGATAAGAAGTTCAAGACATGGAGAAGACTTTGGATCGCTCTTGCAGAGTCCGAGAAAGAATTGGGACTTGATATCACTGACGAGCAGATCGCTGAGCTTAAGGCTAACATGGATAACATCAATTATGATGTTGCAGCAAGAGAAGAGAAGATCCGTCGTCATGACGTAATGGCTCATGTTCATGCTTATGGTGAGCAGTGCCCTAATGCAAAAGGTATCATCCACCTTGGTGCAACTTCCTGCTATGTAGGCGATAATACAGATATGATCATCATGCGCGAGGCCTTGACATTGATCAGAAAGCGCCTTGTTGTATGTATGAACCTCCTTTGTAACTTTGCAGATGAATATAAGGCACTTCCTACATTGGGATTCACACACTTTCAGCCTGCGCAGCTCGTTACGGTAGGTAAGAGAGCTACACTTTGGCTTCAGGATCTCATGTTCGATCTTGAGGAAGTCGAGCAGGTACTTTCTTCAATGAAGCTTCTCGGTTGCAAGGGTACAACAGGTACTCAGGCTTCCTTCATGGATCTTTTTAATGGTGATCATGCTAAGTGTGTTGAGCTTGATAAGAAGATCGCTAACAAGATGGGCTTTGAGACATCATATTACGTTTCAGGTCAGACTTACTCCCGTAAAGTTGACTCCAGAGTATTGAACTGTCTTGCTTCAATTGCTCAGAGTGCTCATAAGTTCAGCAATGATATTCGACTTCTCCAGCACTTGAAGGAGATCGAGGAACCATTTGAAAAGACTCAGATCGGATCTTCAGCAATGGCATACAAGCGCAACCCAATGCGTTCCGAGCGTATAGCATCACTTTCCAGATATGTTATCGCTGATGTACTTAACCCTGCAATGACAGCCGCTGAACAGTGGTTTGAAAGAACACTTGATGACTCCGCTAATAAGCGTATCTCCGTTCCGGAGGCTTTCCTTGCGGTTGATGCTATCCTTGGAATATATGCTAATGTTGCCTCTGGTCTCGTTGTATATCCTAATATGATCAATAAGCATATCATGGATGAACTTCCATTTATGGCTACTGAGAATATCATGATGGAAGCAGTTAAGAAGGGCGGAGACAGACAGGAACTTCACGAGAAGATCCGTGTTTACTCAATGGAAGCCGGTTCTGTTGTTAAGAATGAAGGTAAGCCTAATGATCTTCTCTCAAGGATCGTTAAGGATCCGGCATTCGGACTTAAGGAAGAAGATCTTAATAAGATGCTCGACCCTAAGCTTTACATCGGCAGATGCCCTGAGCAGGTAGATACTTTCCTTAACGAGGCTATCCGTCCTATCCTTAAGGCACATTCTGACGATCTCAAGGTAACAGAAGTAGAACTTAACGTATGATCTATTTTGATAACAGTGCAACTACTAAGCCTTTAGCGGAAGTTGCAGAACTCGTTTCTAACGATCTTCAAAGTGATGATCTTTGGGGAAATCCGGGTTCTTTACATGAACTTGGCACATCTGCTTATAAGGCATATATAAATGCAAAAGAAGACATAGCTTCCTGCCTCTTTGTAAGAGAGCAGGAGCTTGTTTTTACTTCATGTGCAACTGAAAGTGCGAATACTGCCATTGTTGGGTTTTTAAGAAGAAACAAGCGTAATGGCAGGACTATTATCTCAACCAAGACTGAACATCGCGCTACTTTATCAGTTCTTGAGCGTCTTTCCAATGAAGGTTATACGGTCAAATACATTAATGTTGACCGTAACGGTAAGCCTGATCTTAATGAGCTTTCAAATGCGATTGACGGTGACACTTCCTTGATGTGCTTTACGCATGTCAATAATGAAACAGGTGCCATCCTTCCGCTTAATGAGATCTGTGAGATCCGTAATCAGAAGAATCGTAACACTGCTTTGTATGTTGATTTTGTTCAATCCGCAGGTAAGCTCAAGCTTAATCTTAAGGAACTTAATGTCGATCTTGCATCTTTCTCAGCTCATAAGTTCCACGGACTTAAGGGTTGCGGTTTTCTTTATGTTAAAAACGGCGTAAAGATAGATCCGTATATATTAGGCGGAGGACAGCAAAACGGGTTCCGTTCAGGAACTGAAGCAGTATATCTTTACAGATCGACTGCGCTGGCTCTCAAAAGATCGCAGGAAGATATAGATGAGCATTATGATCAGGTTAGTAAGATCAATGATTATCTTAGAAATGAGCTTTCCAAGCGCAAGGCGACTATCCTTTCTCCTGAGGATGCTCTTCCTTATGTACTTAATGTCTCTTTTGACGGTTTTGAATCCGAGACTATGCTTCATTGCCTTGAGAGATATAATATATATGTTTCAACGATTTCTGCATGCTCATCGAAAACAAAGAAGATCAGTTATGTACTTGAAGCAATGGGCGTTGACAGAAAACTTGCAACTAATGCCGTTCGTTTGAGTTTTTCGAGATTCAATACGATGGAAGAGGCAAAGATCTTTATCGAAAAGATCGACGAGATATACGAGCTTTTTGCTCTCAGATAAGAGGTCAGTATGAGTAATAATGTAATACTTGCCCGTATGGGTGAAGTTACCCTTAAGGGGCTTAACAGAGGTAATTTCGAAGCCAAACTTAAGAATAATCTTAAGTACAGGCTCAAAAGTTTCGGTAAGCTCAACATCTACCAGAGCCAGAGCCGAATCTGGATCGAGCCTGTTGAAGGTGATGATAATCCGTATTTTAAGAATGAAGAAACAGCTGCAGATGTTTTAAATGCTGTTGTTCAGGTATTCGGTATCGTTTCTGCAAGCCTTGCACGTAAGTTCGAAGGCGGAATCGACGAGATACGTCAAAACGCCGTTGAATATATGAAGGAATACCTTAAGCTTTATCCTGATCATCATACTTTCAAAGTTGAATCAAAAAGAGGAAAAAAGCATTTCCCAATGACTTCTCCTGAGATTTCCAACGAGATCGGCGGGTATCTTCTCGAGAATTTTGATTGCCTTAAGGTTGATGTGAATAAGCCTGATTTCATCTTTAATGTCGAAGTGCGTGATTTCTGCTATGTTTATGCAGGAAAAGTCATGGGCCACAGAGGTCTTCCTGTAGGAACAGCAGGTAAGGGAATGCTCCTTTTGTCGGGTGGTATCGATAGTCCGGTCGCAGGATACATGATGGCCAGCCGTGGAATGATGCTTGAAGCCGTCTATTTCCATTCTTTCCCTTATACGAGCGATCGTGCAAAAGAAAAAGTTATCGATCTTGCAAAGATCGTATCAAGGTTTTCGGGAAGACTTAAGCTTCATGTCGTAAACTTCACACAGATCCAGCTCGATATGTATAAGAACAGCAGGCAGGATATGCTTACGGTTACAATGAGAAGGGTAATGCTTCAGATAGCAGAGCGTCTGGCTAACGAGAACGGCTGCGGCTGCCTTATAACAGGTGAATCCTTAGGTCAGGTTGCAAGCCAGACTTTGGAAGCCATCCAGTTTACAAACGAAGTTGTTGATCTTCCGATCTTCAGACCTTTGATCGGTCTTGATAAGGAAGCAACATGTGAGATAAGCCGTAAGATCGGTGCTTTCGAGACTTCCATACTTCCTTATGAGGATTGCTGTACGGTCTTTGTTGCAAAACATCCGAAGACTCATCCAAACAGAGATGATATTATTGAGGCAGAGCAGAATCTCAACATCGAACAGATGGTTGAAGACGGTTTGAAGGGTATTGAAACTATCATTATATGAAGACGGGTAAGCTTACAAATGAACAGTTGCAGGAACTTGTATTAAACAGGCTTCCTAAGATCTCGCCTTCGACTTTGGTCGGAGCCAGTATCGGTGCGGATTGTGCCTGGCTTAATCTTGGTGACAAGATCCTGGTATCTTCTTCCGATCCTATTACGGCAGGCGGCAAGCAGTCCGGAACTCTTGCTATCCATGTATCTTGCAACGACATAGCTTCCTGCGGAATTCGCCCGTCAGGTATTTTATTCGTAATCATTGCTCCGCCTTCAGCGACGGAAGATGATATAGTTTCCATCGTTGATCAGGCATCGGCAGAAGCAGGCAAACTCGGTGTCGATATCGTTGGCGGTCATACGGAGATAAATGATACGGTTAAGGATTTCGTTGTTATCACCACGGCGTTCGGTATCATCGATAAATCTCATCCTGTTCCTTACGGAAAGGCAAAGGTCGGAGATAAGCTGATCCTTACAAAGACCTGTGGAATAGAAGGAAGTTATATTGCTTCAAAAGAACACAGGGAAAAACTTAAAGATAAGGTATCATCTGAACTTTTGGATGAAGCAGCTTCATATAATAAGCTTATTTCCGTTGTTGATGAAGGAGAGATCGCAGGGGGGATCATAAATTCTGATTTCAATAAAGATGAGCGAGGTTTTTTCTATTCAGCCGTTAACCTTATGCATGATGTTACAGAGGGCGGAGTTTACGGTGCTTCTTATGAGATGGCTCATTTTTCGGGTATAGGTATTACAATAGACGAGAAAGAGATCCCTATAAGTCCTGCTACATCTGAGATCTGCAGTGCATTGGGACTTGATCCTTATAGGCTTATTTCATCCGGATCACTTCTCATGGCTACTTCAGAAGCTGATCGTGTCCTTCGAAAACTTGGTGAGAAGGGAATAAAGGCAAGCGTCATAGGAGAGTTTACAGAAGGCTCATATAAACTCAGGAAAAAGAACGGTGAAATGATCGATCTTGACCCTCCTGCGGCCGATGAAATTTACAAACTTTGACTTTACCTTTTAATAAAATAAAAGTATTATAGTCTATGCAATAAAAAGATGGAGGAATGATTAATGTACGATCACATTAAGGCAGAAGATCCTGAACTTTATCAGGCAATAATGTTGGAACTCAAAAGACAAAGAGACAAGATTGAATTGATCGCTTCGGAGAACGTTGTTTCTGAGGCTGTACTCGAGGCAGCAGGTTCTCCTCTTACAAATAAATATGCAGAGGGTTATCCGGGAAAGCGTTATTACGGCGGATGCGAGTATGTAGATATCGCTGAGCAGCTCGCTATTGACAGAGCAAAGCAGCTTTTCGGAGCAGATCATGTTAATGTTCAGCCACACTCCGGTGCTCAGGCTAACACAGCAGTTTACTTTGCTATCCTTGAGCCTGGTGATACCA
This sequence comes from uncultured Clostridia bacterium, assembly GCA_947165785.1. Lineage (GTDB taxonomy): Bacteria > Bacillota > Clostridia > Saccharofermentanales > Saccharofermentanaceae > Saccharofermentans. The sequence continues at coordinate 12,550 of CAMVBS010000058.1, forward strand.
TCCTTGGTATGGACCTTGCACACGGCGGACATCTTACGCACGGTATGAAGCTTAATGTATCAGGTAGAACATATCATTCCGAATTCTATCAGGTAGACGAGAAGACAAGCCTTATCGATTATGAGGCTGTTAGAGCAAAGGCTCTCGAGTGTAAGCCAAAGGTTATCGTTGCAGGTGCTTCTGCTTATCCTCGTATCATCGACTTTAAGAAATTCCGTGAGATCGCAGATGAAGTTGGCGCTTATCTCTTCGTAGATATGGCTCACATCGCAGGTCTTGTAGCTGCAGGACTTCACCCGAATCCGGTTCCATATGCTGATTTCGTAACAACAACAACACATAAGACACTTCGCGGACCACGTGGCGGTATCATCATGTGTAAAGAGGAATATGCTAAGAAGATCGATTCTGCAGTATTCCCAGGTCAGCAGGGTGGTCCTTTGATGCACATCATCGCTGCTAAGGCTGTTGCATTTAAGGAAGCTCTTTCTGATGACTTCAGAGATTATGCAAATAATATCATCAAGAATGCTAAGGCTATGTCCGAGGCTCTCCTTGCAAGGGGTGTAAACCTTGTTTCCGGCGGTACTGATAACCACTTGATGCTCATCGACCTTCGCGGTACAGGCATCACAGGTAAGGAACTCCAGCTCCGTCTTGATGACTGCAATATCACAGCAAACAAGAATGCTATTCCTTTCGATCCTGAAAAGCCATTCATTACTTCCGGTGTTCGTATCGGTACAGCTGCTTGTACAGCTCGTGGCATGAAGGAAGAGGATATGGTCGAGATCGCTGATCTTATCTCCCTTTGCATATTTGATTATGAGAATAAGAAGGATGAGGTTATTGCTCGTGTAGCTAAGATTACAGAGAAGTATCCTTTGTATCCTGATATCAAGTAATCAGATAGAAATTAAGATTATTAAGCAGGCCGTCATTGACGGTCTGTTTTTTATTGAATACACGAACATATGTGCTATAATGATTCTATGTTTTAACTGCGAGGTATTGTAATGGCTGAGAGAATGGAACCTTTGGCATTCAGGATGTGTCCGAGAAATCTTGATGAATACATCGGACAAGACCACATAATCGGCAAAGGTAAGATGCTTAGAAGGATGATCGAATCCGATAATCTTTCTTC
>CAMVBS010000059.1 GCA_947165785.1 uncultured Clostridia bacterium
GGTTAAATACTTATCCCAGAGTGATAACGAGTTCCTGTGAAGTGAAGTCGATCGATGTACCCCAGTCGTTTACGTTAGGCATTGACTCCGATACGCTTACGACGTTCTTGACTCCGCTTAGGACGATCCTCTTATGAGTACCGAAGCCCTTTGTCCTTACCGTGATCTTCTGACCTTCCTTGAGGATGTTTATGACACCTGAGTGTGATGCATCTTCCGAGAATACTTCAAATGCGCAGATCGTGTCATTTGCAAGTTCGAAGACTGAGAAGGTTACGTTATTCAAGAGCTCCGATGTGCCGTGTGCATCAGGTGATGTAGTTACGACGATGGAATTAGGTCTTACGAGGATAGGAAGACTGTTACTGTCAGCCTTGATGTTCTTGTAGCAAGGACCCTGTATCTTCTCACGTGTCATGAGATTAGTCCAGATACCTGACGGAACATAATAGCTGGCGTTGCCTGAAGCATTCAGGATCGGAACGATCATGAGTGACTGACCGAGCATATACTGGTGAGTCATGATCCTTGAAGACAGATCATGTTCGAATTCAAGGAATACAGGTCTCATTGAAGGAGCACCGAGAGTAGCAGCCTCACATGTTATGGAATAGAAGTGAGGGAGCATTCCCTTACGCATTCCGGCAAATAGCTTAATGGTTTCGGTTGCGCCCTTGAATGCGCTTAGAGGTGTCTTACCGTCAACCGTAAATCTCATGTGCGGAACAAGAAGTCCGAACTGTGCCCAACGGACGAACAGGGTGTCATCCTTGCCCGGTGTCAGGAGCGGAATATCGATGTTGACTGTCGTGATCCCGCTAAGTCCGAGTGAGAGACAACGCTTGAGAGCGCAGCTCATTGCAGCGAATGTGTTATTTTCTGCGATAACGTTCGTATAAGGATAGAGCTGAGCACCTGTCGATATCGCATTGGAGATGACCATTGCGTTGTTGTGACCCTTTGTCCTCGAGACTGCTTCATATACGGATTCGTTAAAGAGCATCGAGAAGGAATCGTTGACCTCGGAAGCCTTAAATCCGCTGCTGAAGACTACTTCGTCATCATCAAAATCGAAAAGTCCGTATCTGAAACCTGCTTCGATCATATCTACTCCGAGAAGGAGAAGTGAATCGACACGCTGCTGAACAAAAGACCTTGCTCCGATATTCGTGAGGTCGAGCATTGCAACTGAAGCACACTCATAGTCACGCATGTAGATGTGACCTTCGGATGTCTTTATGAGAAGATCGTTATCTATGCATTCGTCATAGAATTCGGAACTGTCACTGATATAAGGTGATACGGTAAGACCGATCATGACGCCCTTTTCATGGACTTTTCTGCAGAATTCCTGAGGATTTGGAAATCTTCTGAGATCAAATGAGAATCCCAGAGGATCCGCCTCTGATAACCAGAGGTTTGAAAGCCAGATCTCATTGAGCTGGATACCGCTCTCCGAACTCTTGTCGATGTAGTTGAGGATATCATCTGCCGTGAGTGTCTTGTCATCAGTGAAGAGGACTGATGTTCCAAGACTCCAGAAAGGAGCGGGATGAGCAACACCGAGGAAACTGTTGAATAGTCCCAGAACGCCCATCATATCCTCGCTTACGAAGATGACATACTCGAGTTCCTCGTCATCGGTAGAAAATGAGACTGCGGAATCGTACTGAGTTCCGAATGAGAAGTCGACCGTATCGATCGTATTTACGAATACGCCGTACTTGGCTGATGAGAGGTAGAACGGAACCTTCTGATAGTCTGAAGCTTTTGTTCCGAGTCCTGCCTTGTTGGCTGCGTGTATCTCGGATCCGTTCAACAGAAGTGATGCTCCGTTGGATCCGAGTCCGTAGAGCTGCTCGTCAGGTGAGAATGTAAGCGCTTCTCCCGTGGAGACCTTATTGGAGATCTTGTAGTTGGAAGCAACACCTGATGCAGTTGTATAGGAAGCTCCGCCGTTATCAGCTCTGGACGAAGTTATGAACTTGTCATAATAGTAAAAATCGATGCCGAAGACATCGGATTTGGAGATCCTTGCCTCGAACATGTTTGTCTTGAAGACGATGTTGTTCTCCGTCTCTTCGACCTTGGCAAGAGATGATGCCTTTGAGTCGATATATCTCTTGGTAGGAAGGATTCCGGAACGGTGATTCGTGTACCTTACCTTGATGGCGTTGGCACCGTAAGCCGAGAGTTCGACCGTCATCTGACCCGGTACGTCTGACCTGGTTACGGTCTTTCCTGCAAGACCGCTCGAGTAAGAACAGACCGACGTCTTTAACTGAAGTATGTTGTTTTCGAAAGAAACGGCGTTGATCGCCTTCGGATTCTTGATCAATGCTCCGGATTTAGATGCCATTAGTATACCCTCCAATTTTTCCCGATAATCCTTTATTAATTAAATCACACTTTTTTGAAATTTATACTGATGTTATAATACAATTTGATTTCAAAGAGGAGTTCGTTATGGCCAGAAATAAGAGATTCGTCAAATATGCCAAGCATAGCAATGTCGATTCGCAGAGCCTTTATATCGATGAAGATGCGAGGCTCAGACTTGTTGATGAGCTGAAAGAACGAGGCTCCCGAAGGATCCTTGTCGTATGTGACAATTCGATCCGAAGACTTCATCCTTTTGACGAACTTATAGATGTCCTTAATTCGGAAGGCTTCAGGACATTCGTATACTGTCAGCCGGGAAATATCCTCATGGACAGGGATATAGAGGGCGGACTTAAGATATACGGAGAGTATAACTGTGACACCGTGATCGCTATCGGAGGAACATCGGAGATCGACTGCGGCAAGCTCATCGCAGCCTGTGTCACCAATCCCGTAAAGAGCCTTTCCCAGTTTGTCGGCATCGATAAGATAAATAACGAGATCCCTTTGCTCTGTACGATCCTTACCGAGAACTGCGCATCTTCTTCTACTGCCAGTGCCGAGTTCTTTGATAACACGGCAGGTAAGTGGATGACGGTAATAAGCGGATGTCTCGTGCCGCATGTGGTCATAATCGACACCGATTTCTCGGAGAGAGTGGCGCTCGATAATGCAGTGTCTTCGGCACTCTCGTCACTTTGCATCACGATCGAGGCATACACGAGCCCGGTTGCAGGAGATTTCCCCGAGTACAGGGCAAGTGCTGTCATCGCGAGTATGATCCTTTTCAAGAACATAGAGAAATTCTGGAATAATACGACCGATACCTTCCTTCGCAAGCAGATCGCAGTCGGAGGTTTTTATGCAGGTCTTTCAACCCGTAAGACGGGCATAGGTTATGCTCATATCATAATGCACACGATCCTGAGCAGATATAATGTCGTTCACGGTACCGGACTTACAAGGATCCTCCATCTGGTCCTCCAGGAACAGATGGCTGACCCGAAGATCTGTGAGGGCCTTGCCAAGCTAGCCAAGGCTGCGCATTTCTGTTCGATGAACCTTGCTAATGACAGAGCTGCAGAGTCTTTGATCAACAACCTTAAAAGACTCTACACCAAGGTCTCCGGTGAGAAGGAAGAGCCTCTGGTGCATGCGGAAGATATCGACTCGCTCGTATCGGAAGTCGAGCGCGAGTCCAAGACTTACGTCCTCAGCAAGCAGATCGATTCCAAGGCGCTCTACAGGATATTCGAGGCGCTTTCATAAATTTACTTTTTAACGGAGATGAAGATGTTTCCATCATATACCGAGAAAATATTGAGCATCTATCATGATGCGGGTTTTAATGCCTATGTCGTAGGCGGAGCCGCAAGAGATATCATCATGGGGAAGATACCGCACGACTATGATGTCGCTACCGATGCACTTCCTGATGAAGGCCTTGCTCTGCTTGGCGCTAACGGCATCAGGACCATCGATACGTCCAAAAGGCACGGGACCATAGTTGCGATCGTGGAAGGTGAGCAGGTAGAGGTAACGACTTTCCGTGTCGACGGTGATTATGAGGATAACAGGCATCCGACGGAAGTCAGGCTCACAAGAGACATCAAAGAAGATGTTGCAAGACGCGACTTTACGATGAATGCGATCTACATCGACAGAGAGGGGAAATATACTGACCTTTTCGGAGGCATAGAAGACATAAAAAACAAGGTGATCCGCACGGTCGGTGACCCGAAGATGAGATTTGAAGAGGATGCTCTCCGTATCTTAAGGGCGCTGAGGTTCTCCGCTGTTCTCGGTTTTTCGATAGAAGAAGAGACATCAAGGACCATCTTCGAACTTAAGGATCTTCTGATGAATATTTCCTTTGAGAGGGTCAATGAGGAGCTTTGTAAATTGATCGTCGGAAAGCATGCGTCAGGCGTTATAAGAGATTACCTGGAAGTCTTCTCGCTCTTTATCCCGGAACTTCTGAGGATGAGGGGATTTGACCAGCATTCCAGATATCATGACAAGGACCTTCTCGAGCATACTTTGTGTGTTTTGGACGGGCTGCCGGAAGACCGCGACTCCAACCTCTGTCTTGCTGCACTTCTGCATGATACGGGCAAGCCCGATGTCTTTGTGATGGATGAAGACGGCTACGGTCACATGAAAAAGCATAATCTCGAGAGCGTGAAGATCGCTTCAAGGTTTCTCGAGAAATACAAGTTTTCGAATGCCGACAGGAAAGAGATCGAGGATCTCGTGCTCCTTCATGATACCTTCCCTGAGAAAAAGCCGTCTCTTCGCAGGTATATGTCAGAATATTCCATGGAGTTCCTGAACAGGCTGTCGGCTCTCCAAAGAGCTGATATCATGGCTCATTCGGACTTCGGCAAGCAAAGGATCAGGCTCCTCGAGGAACGCGACAGAAAGATCCGGGAGATCATCGAGAACAATGAGTGCTTCAAGACCAAGGACCTCAAGATAAACGGCAACGACATCATGGCCATGGGCGTCGGCGAGGGAAGGGAAGTCGGAAGGATACTTCGTCTTGTCTTCGAAAAAGTGCTCGACGGCGAACTTCAAAATGACAGGGATGAACTTCTTCTTTATGCACGCGGACTTCTTTGATATTATGTAGTCGCATGGAGGCGACCGATGGCAACGGATAAAGAACAACAGGGAAGAGTTCCGAGCACATTTTTCTATTCTTTCTGCGCTACTGATGTAGTAGTGCCGGTACTGTCGCTTCTAATGCGGATCCACGCTAAGCCCGATAAGGAATTCCTCAAGGCTGAAGGTCCTATCGTCATTCTCGGAAATCATCCTTCATATCTCGATCCTTTTGTTGTCATGAGACTTACCAGGGGCCGCAAGGTAAACTTCCTTGCAGGCGAATTCCTGTTCCGCAACCGTATCTGGGGATATCTTTTTCGAAAAGCGGGAATAATAGAGATCAAGCAGTTCGTCAAGGATTCGGCGGCTGTCATGAGCATGATGCGCGTACTTAAGCGCAAGGGCGTACTGGTGATATTTCCGGAGGCTACGAGGTTTGTAGACGGCAAGTCGATAACGTTCGACAGCGGCGTAGCAAAGTTCATAAAGAGGGCCGGCGCCGGGATATGGTTCCTGGATGCTCACGGACTTTACCTTACCTATCCGCGCTGGAGTGAGTCTTTCCTAAGGCTCGGAAGGATCGATGCGAAGTTCGGGAAAAGACTTACCCCTGAAGAGGTCGCATCGATGTCGCTGGAACAACTCCAGGATGTGATCGTCAAGGAACTCGACTATAACGAGAATGATTATGCGAGAGAACATAACCCGTGCCACAAGAACAGAAGGCTCGCGGCGGGACTTCAAAATATCGCGTATGCCTGCCCTAAGTGCAAGATCGAATTCGTCATGCGCTATACGGGGAAGAACGAGATACAGTGCTGCAAGTGCGGAAACCGCGTAAAGATGCTGCCTTCGGGACTTTTGACGGGCGCGACGGAAACAGACGTGACCTTCGACGACCTTCATAAATACGTCGAGTGGGAAAAGGATATAACCAAAAAACAGATCGAATCGGGTGTTTTCGGACTTTCCATGGAAACAAAACTGCTTCGTAAATATGACGCTGTCGATTTCTCGTGGGTAGGAAGCGGAACCCTCATTGTTACGCCCGAGAAGATCATCTATGACGGCACTGACTCTGATCCGAAGGAAGGCGTTGTCGTTCACAAGGAAAAGATCATAAGAAAGCACAAAGACCGCGTGCCGGACGGAAAGCCGACACATATGGAATTCGATATCTCTTCAATGAAGGGAATAATCTGCAAGTACGGAAAACATGTGGAGCTCCACGATAAGGAAGGAACTTTGTTCAGGTTCCTGATACCGGGACAGATGGTACTCAAGATCCAGCATGTCGTAGCGATAAACGGAAAGCTTAAAGCTTAAGCCTCATGAAAGTATCTGCGTCAGGATTGTCATTGTATCTCGGGATCCTCTGGAAGCCGAACTGTTCGCAGATGGAAAGAGCGGTCTGACTGTACTGCGAATTGGTATCAAGATAAAGCCATGTGTAACCGAAGGACTTAGCCTGGTCGATCGCAAAACCGAGCATCTTCTTGCCGTAGCCCTGACCGTGATATTCCTTAAGAAGATAGAGATTTCTGACTTCGCCTGAGTTACGGTGAAGTACTTCTGCATACTTCTGCTCGAAAGGAAGATCGACAACTGCTATGGTTCCGACGATCTCCTGTTCGTCATCCATCATTACCCAGAAATGTCTGTAATTGCCGGCAACATCAACAAGTGATGCATGTTTTCCCTTCGGATCGAATGTCCTGCCTGATTCAGGCATGCATTTCTCAAGGAAATCATTCAGCTGACTTTGCAGAAAATGTACAAAACCTACAAGACGCATGTGGGACCTTTTCCTTTCCCCAATAATAGATAATATGATTGTAACAGAATTTAAACATAAAACATATGTCTATATTTTTTCAAAATGGTATCATTTAAATGCGATTTTTTGAAATAACATGCACAATAAGGGGGAAATATGAGATCCAAAGCACTATCCAGAGTAGCAGGCGGATTATTGAGCTTGGTCATGATACTGAGCATTCCTGTCAGCGTTTTCGCGACGACTTATCCTGATGATTCGGGTCTTGGAGGTTTTGTAGCGAGATTATACAGAACGGTTCTCGAGAGGGAATACGACCAGGACGGATATGATTACTGGACACAGGGACTTGCAGAAGGACGCCTTAATGCGTCACTTCTCATGGATAATTTCATCTTTTCTCCTGAGTTTGTTGGCAAGAACGTCTCAGATGATGACTACGTAACGATCCTTTATCACTCGATGATGGACCGTGATCCTGATGAGGACGGCAGAGCGTACTGGCTCCAATCTCTTGATGCCGGAATGACAAGGCGTAAGGCCCTCGCGTGCTTCATCGATTCTCCTGAATTTTCAGGGATCTGTGCAGATTACGGTGTCGTAAGAGGAAATCTCACTCTCACCGAAAATGTGGATATCCACACGGAAAAGACGATGTTCGTTACCCGTGTCTACAGAAATATCCTCGGAAGAGATCCTGATCCTGTGGGCCTTCGTAACTGGACGAACTACCTCGTATACGGTAATTCCGCTTCTGATCTTCTCGTAGGATTTATCTTCAGCCAGGAATTCATAAACCGTAACTTAAGTGATTATGATTACGTGGCAGCACTTTACGAGACATGTCTCGGCCGTACCGGAAGTGCTCCTGAGATAACCGAGTGGGTCACATTCATGAATACTCACATGATCAGCCGTAAGTATATGCTCGCAATGATCGTTTATTCCCAGGAATTCAACACCATCGCGGCCAATAACGGCATTGTCGTCGGCAATGTCGGATTTGACGAGAACCGTGACAGGAGCGTTCCCGTAAACGACTTTATCATCAAGGCTTTCAACTCCATCCTCGGAAGAGCTCCGAGTGCTTCGGACGTTAACTTCTATGCAGGCGAGCTTCTCGGAACCATGACGGGAAGAGACTTCATATCAGCAGTTCTCGGCTCTACTGAATACACATCCAAGAATGCATCCAACAGAGATTACGTCATCGCTGTCTATGAGAGTGCTCTCGGAAGGACTCCTTCAGAGGAAGAGATTGCCAATAACACCCGTAAGATCGGAACCAAGGGCAAATCCCAGTTCCTTAATGATGTATTTGCAAGCGACGAGTTCAGGACCTACTGCAAGAACTCCGGTATCTCCGCGAACTACAGCGAGGGCTGGAACAACACTCCTGCAGGCCGTGTATACATGAGTAACGGTGCTTATCTTGCAGGCTGGCACACGATCGACGGAACCCGTTATTACTTTGATCCGAGGACCGGCGTAATGGCTACCGGATGGAAGTATGTTGACGGTCTCAAGTATTACTTCAACAGCGACGGATCCTTCTGTCAGGACGTCCGTGACGTACTCGGACCTCAGGATTCCTATTATCTCACGGTCAACTGTACAACAAACACCATCATGGTCTATGCAAAGGATGACAGCGGTGCTTATAACATCCCTGTATTTGCAATGATCTGTTCTTCTTCGGCAGGCGGCGTAACTCCTTCAGGAACATTCACGATCCAGCGTCTGCAGGCATGGAGAGAACTCATGGGACCTGTATGGGGTCAGTACTGTTCCAGGATCACCGGTAACTACCTGTTCCACTCGGTATGGTATTACCAGAACGGCAACCCTAATACTCAGTCCGTAGCTCAGTACAACAACCTCGGAAAGTCCGTCTCACACGGATGCATAAGACTTACCGTTGCTGATGCGAAGTGGATCTTCGATAACTGTAACGGCTGTCAGGTCAAGGTATTCTACTCAGGCGAAGCTGCTCCGTTCGAAAGACCTGTACCTCCGCCGATCAAGGCGATCTACGGTGATTACGGACACGATCCTACGGATGTCTGGCATTGATCTATAACAAATCTGACTGTCTCGCTTCGAAAAAGCGGGACAGTTTTTTGTTGCAAAGTTATTTTGGAAACAAAAGAATATCAGATTCTCGTCTTTTTGGTTAAATTGATACATCTCCGACGTATTACTTTTTCTTATTATAATGTATAATGCATTTGTACTATGCCCATATTAACGGAGGACGATAGAATGAAAGTTGTAATCTTGGCAGGCGGCTTCGGAACAAGGATCAGCGAAGAAAGCCAGTTTAAGCCTAAGCCAATGGTAGAGATCAGCTCCAAGCCGATTCTCTGGCACATTATGAAATACTATTCAGCATTTGGTTTCAATGAGTTCATTATCTGCTGCGGTTATAAGCAGTATGTCATAAAGGAATGGTTCGCAGACTACTATCTGCACAATTCCGATGTAACATTCGATTTTACCCAGGACAATAAGATGATCGTTCACAAGAACCACACCGAGCCGTGGAAGGTTACGCTCGTAGACACGGGCCTTAACACCATGACAGGCGGAAGGATCAAGAGGATCAGGAAGTATGTAGGCGATGAACCGTTCATGCTCACATACGGTGACGGTGTCTGCGACGTTGATCTTAATGCCCTTTTGAAGTTCCATAAGGCAACAGGCAAGATTGCTACCATGACGGCGATCAATGTCGGCCAGCAGTTCGGATGTCTCGATATGGCACCTGACGGATCCGTATTGAGATTCAGGGAGAAGTCCGAGACGGACGGAAGCATCATCAACGGCGGTTATATGGTCCTTGAGCCTAAGGTCTTTGATTATCTGCAGGATGATACAACCGTTTTCGAGAAGGCTCCTATAGAGAACCTTGCAAAAGACGGCGAACTGAATGCCTACCTGCACACGGGATTCTGGAAGTGCATGGATACAAAACGCGACAAGGAACTTTTGGAGTCGTTGATCGATTCCGGCAAGGCACCTTGGATGATCTGGGAGGACTAAGATGCTGGATCTTGAGTTTTATAAGGGCAAGAAAGTATTCCTTACGGGTCATACGGGTTTTAAGGGAAGCTGGATGAGCAGGGTGCTCGTTAACAGCGGTGCGATCCTCACGGGTTATTCGCTCGAGGCACCAACAAAGCCTGATCTTTTCTCTCTTGCTGATGTTGAAGATAAGATGACATCGGTCATCGGAGACATCAGGGACTTTGACAAGCTTTACGAGGCTTTTAAGAAGGCGCAGCCTGAGATCGTCATCCATATGGCGGCTCAGCCTATCGTCAGGGATTCATATAAGGATCCGAAGTACACATATGAGACCAACGTCATCGGAACGGTAAACATCATGGAGTGCGTAAGGCTTACTGATTCGGTAAAGTCCTTCCTCAATGTTACTACAGACAAGGTCTACAAGAACAACGAGTGGGAGTGGGGCTACAGAGAGAACGAGCCTTTGGACGGTTTTGATCCGTACTCGAATTCCAAGTCCTGCAGCGAGCTCGTAACTCACAGCTACAAGTCCTCGTTCTTCGAGAACAGGAATACGGCTATCTCAACTGCAAGAGCAGGTAATGTAATAGGCGGCGGCGATTTTGCCAATGACAGGATCATACCTGACTGCGTAAGAGCGTTCCTTTCAGGCAACGACATAGTCGTAAGAAATCCATATTCAACAAGACCGTATCAGCATGTTTTGGAGCCGGTCATCGCATATCTTCTTATCTGTGAGGAGCAGTACAAGGATATGACAAAGGCTTCCTGGTACAATGTGGGTCCTGATGACAGTGACTGCGTAACGACAGGCGATATCGTTGATATGTTCGTTAAGAACATGGGCGATGTTAAGCGTGTCGACAAAGCTGATAAGGAAGGTCCTCACGAGGCTAACTTCCTGAAGCTCGATTGCAGCAAGATCAAGAGAGCCATCGGCTGGAAAGCAACCTGGGACATAAACGAAGCCGTCGCAAGAGTATGCGAATGGACGAGAGTCTATAAGGCGGGAGATATGAGTAAGATCCCGGGCATCATGGATGAGCAGATCAAGGCGTTTTTAAACGGCGATAAGATAACAAAATAATTTTTCATAGGAGCGTTTATATATGTTCGAGAACATGTCAGAAACACAAGCCAGAGAACAGATCTTAGGCATGGTAAAGGATTACTGTGACAAGTACCACAATAATCAGGCACCTTTCAAGGAAGGAGACAGGATCCCTTATGCAAGAAGGGTTTACGGTCATGAGGAGATGGTAAATCTCGTAGACAGTTCCCTGGAATTCTGGCTTACTGCAGGAAGATACACGGATCAGTTCGAGAAAGCATTTGCAGAATATCTGGGTGTCAGGTTCTGCTCACTCGTTAACTCCGGTTCATCAGCTAACCTTAATGCATTCATGGCTCTTACGAGCCCGCTTCTCAAGGAGAGAAGGATCAACAGAGGTGATGAGGTCATCACTGTTGCGGCAGGCTTCCCTACAACGGTTGCTCCTGTGATCCAGTATGGTGCGATCCCGGTATTCGTTGATGTTACGATCCCTCAGTACAATATCGATGTAAGTAAGCTCGAGGCTGCTCTTTCCGAGAAGACAAAGGCTGTCATGATCGCTCATACACTCGGTAATCCGTTCGACCTTAAGGCCGTTAAGGATTTCTGTACAAAGCATAACCTCTGGCTCGTAGAGGATAACTGCGATGCATTGGGTTCCAAGTATACTATCGACGGCGAAGAGAAGTTCACAGGTACCATCGGTGATATCGGAACATCTTCATTCTATCCTCCGCACCACATGACAATGGGTGAGGGCGGTGCCGTTTACACAAACAACCCTATCCTTCACAAGGCCATCAGATCCTTCCGTGACTGGGGACGTGACTGCGTATGCCCTTCAGGTAAGGATAATATCTGCGGACACAGATTCGACAGACAGTATGGTGAACTTCCTTTGGGATATGACCATAAGTATGTTTACTCACACTTCGGTTACAACCTCAAGGCAACAGACCTTCAGGCTGCTGTAGGATGTGCTCAGATCGTTAAGTTCCCTTCTTTCGTTGAGAGAAGAAGACATAACTTCGACAGACTTAAGGCTGCACTTTCAGGTCTCGAGGATAAGATCATCCTTCCTGAGCCATGTGCGAACTCCAAGCCTTCATGGTTCGGTTTCCTTATCACATGTAAGGAAGGCGTAGACAGCTTCAAGATCGTTGACTATGTAGAGAGCCACGGCGTTCAGACAAGAAGACTCTTCGCAGGCAACCTCACAAAGCACCCATGCTTTGACGAGATGAGAGCAACAGGCGAGGGCTACAGGATCGTAGGCGATCTTACAAATACAGACAGGATCATGAACGATACATTCTGGATCGGTGTATATCCGGGAATGACAGACGAGATGATCGATTATATGGCTAAGACAATCAGGGAAGCACTTGAAGCATGAGTGAATTGGAAAAGACAGAACAACTTACCGAGAAACCGAAGAAGGGACTGATAGGACTCATAACTCAGTTCCTCAAGTTCGGTATCGTTGGTCTCATAAATACCGGTGTTTCCTTTGCGGTCAACACGATATCGCTCTACCTCTTCTATAAAGTCGGAGGGATCCCTGAGGATAACAAGATCAGTTACTGGACCTCTTCGATCCTGGCTTTTATCATAAGCGTTCTAAATGCTTATCTTTTGAGCAATAAGTTCGTCTTCAAGAACAAGGAAGGTGAAGAGCGTGTCTGGTGGAAAGTCCTCATCAAGACTTACATCTCCTATGCGGGAACAGGTCTTATCCTTAATAACATCCTTCTTTGGATGTGGAATGACGTCATCCACATAGGACGATACTTAGGCTGGCTTGCGGATATCTGCGGCAGTCTGGGAATAGCGATAACCGGTGACAGGCTTGTATCTTATATTGCGCAGTTCCTTAACATGGCAATAACTATCCCGCTCAACTTCATCATGAATAAGTTTTGGGCATACAAAGGTAAAAAGAAAGACGAGGCAAAAGCATGAACAACGTAAGCTTGCTTGATTGTACATTACGAGACGGAGGATATCTTAACGACTGGAAGTTCGGAAGGAACACCATCGTTAACATTTTCGAGAGGCTCGTAGCTTCAAAGGTTGATTATATCGAACTCGGATTCATCAACGAGAAGAGAGAGTATGATCCTGACAGATCTATCTTCCCTGACGTAAAGTCCATGACAAAGACATACGGCAATCTCGATGCAGGAGATGCCATAAAGGTCGGAATGATCGATTACGGTACTCTTGATATAAGTAAGGTCTGCCCTCAGTCGGAAAGCTGCATCGATGCCATAAGAGTCATCTT
>CAMVBS010000060.1 GCA_947165785.1 uncultured Clostridia bacterium
TTATCAGCCCAAATGATCTCAACTTCAACCACGTATTCGCCAACTTTGTAAAAATTTGTTATTGGAATATTATCACGTCTTTGGACAGGTCTGATGTCCAGTACTTCCCCTGATAAAGGATCATAATCTCTTTCTTTTGCGCTGGTCTTAACAGTGATCTTACCGTCAGAATACACTGCATTGTCGATATGTTCGTATGACAGCATATCCGTGCTGAGCCCATTATTAAGATCGATTGTATTCACGACAGTTTTCGTACTTTTATCCACTACAGATACAACGCCAAAGTTAAAACTGTTGTAATCGAAGTTATCATAATCAATCTCATCTTCAGGTGGCATCGCATATCTTCCGCGAGCAAAAACAACATAATATTTGTCATCTGCTCCTGCGAGATCATAATTAAGATATTCGATATTTTTATCAGGATCAGCTCCTGACGCGCAGTCGACAATACTGCTCGTAAACCACGGAGAATCCTCAGATATCTTTTTTCCGCTATGGCTTTCTGAAGTACTGCTATTGTTTTTCTTGCCACAAGAAGCAATCGATAACACCATCGAAAACACCAGCAATATAGATAGTGATTTTATAAAGTGCTTGTTCATAATCTTATCCTCATGTTTCTATTAGGCCAAGCCGCTATTTCCGTTCATTCATGACAGTTCTCGCTCTGTCATTCATTACCTTTATAACATCATCAAGAGATTTATCTCCTGCTAAATAAGGCTGTATTTCTTCATAAACGATAATATCGATATCTGCATCAGACTTATATATATGATCAACCGACTCAGTTACATTTCTCAAAGTACCAAGATTCTCTTTTTCTACATGCATACTTGACCTGTCGGAGCTTCCGAACATCAAACTATAATCCCGATCTATTTGATTATTAAAGATATCAATGCATTCTGTTCCAATCTCGTCGAAGGCCTTTTTGTTGATCGGGAATTCGTTCTGGAAAGTACCGGCTTGATCGCAAAGACTCTTCTGAACATCATCACTTAGTAATGTTTCTATAAATCTCCAAGCACCTATCGGGCATTTTGAACCTTGTGTCACCGAAACAAAACAACGTATATTGGCAGCCGGTCCCCGACTGTCTTCTGAAGGGAATCCGATCAGATCAGCATCACTATAATCAAAGTGAGCACTTTTTATTTCGCTAAACCATCCAAGATAGCCTTCAATACAAGTCTGTTTAGTACAGCTTGATGACCGTGTGAAGCTGTTCCAATATTCACTGAGCTCCACCTCGTTAACATGATCACGGGTGTATTCAGCCATTTGTCTGAATCCGGGACAATCAAAGTTTAAAGTTCCATTCTGTTCGACAACATCATACTGATAACTCAGGCATTCTCTAATAAACCCTGTCTGAGTATTAGAAACAACATTGAGACCATTGCAATAAGAATCGGTAAACTGACCAAATTGCTCATATGTCATTCCGGCACCCTCAAATCCATATTCGGTTCTGTCTACAATTATTCCGTCCAAAACAAACGATAAAGGCATCGCATACAGACACCCGTCGTTCTCACAGGCCTTTATGATATTATCAAAAACCTGATTATTCATTTGGCTTGATTCCAAGTAGGGTTTCAGATCCATCATGCAGTTGCCGTTATTCAATTGCCCGTAGCTTGTTACGTAGAAAACTACATCCGGACAATCACCTGCCATAAGGTCGACCATCATACGGTTCCCGACTTCTCCTCTGGTATATACCTCAGGCTTATCAGATGTGTTTACACTGCGTTCGGTATCCGTATAGATATTAGGTACTATCCTGATGTAATAATCCTTATCCGTTCTGTTAAAAGTCCAAATAGCGGTATATATTACGTCTCTATAAAAACCATCGGTTGTTATGATCGTCTTTCCTGCATGAGGATTAGTCTTCGCTCTGGTAGCATTATATATCTCAAATCCGCACTCACCCTTTTCCGGCATATAATCCATTACCATGAATTCAACAGAATCCTCATTGGCGCTTGCCACATAACAATTTTTCTCACCGGACGCAGCAAAGATCCCTCTGTTAATATCTATATTCTCTAGAAGAACAATGTTGTTTAGACTTTCTTTCTCAAAGTCCGGAACTGCCACAGCATCGGGAGTAATAAAATAAAACTCACCGTTACCGCTTAAATTGTATCGGATATCAGGTCTGTACCAATTAAAATAAGGTTTGATCCAGTCAAATTCTGATGTTTCTTTTGTGATAGTTCCCGCAATGACATCATAAATAAAATACTTCTGTGTCTGATAATCATAAAACAATGCTTTGGTATCACTTACAGGCATAAAGTCAGAAATATATCCTGAAAGATCCATTTCCCATTCAGGACCTGGCGTAAAAGTCGAAATACTGCCATCAGGGCCTACATCGAGGATACAGAAATTTTCATATAAGCTGACAAACAACTCATGGTCACCGCATTTAACTCTGTTAACCCAAAATAAATGTTCATCGAAAGGCTTGCCGCTTTGAACGTCATATGTAGCAGATAGTGCAACTGTCCCATTCAAAAGATCCACGTCAAAAATCATTATCATCTTATCACGCGAATTATCGATCTTTAATTGCAACTTGCCATCCTGAATATATAGATCATAAGGACCTCTGAATTCGGGCATACTCATATCAGGATATAACTCCTCTACTTTCGCAAAAAGGTCCAATTTAGCGATCTGTTTTCCGCCTTCCGAGAACAAATAAGCTTCTGCAACATCAGATCCGATTACATTAAGCGCGTATACATATCCTTCTGACAGCTTTCCTATCGGGAACTGACTTATCTGATCTTCTACAAAATCATTTGTATTTTCACGCTGCACTACACATTCCGTGATTTGACAATCGAACCATGGAGTATCCGCAGACACTTTCTCCCCACCTGCATCAACTTTTCTGCCACATGAAACAATACCTAGAAGCATTGATGATATAGTAAGTAAACAGATTAATCGTTTCATAGATCCCCTTACAATCATGTGTTCATCATTAAAACCTTATTTATCCATTGTATGGTTTGCTCAATAACATCATTTGCTTTAGATTCGTTAGGCATTAGAACATTAAAAGTATGATTGGAGTTTTTTACGATTACAGTCTTGCTGTTTTCATTTTTGCTGTTTTCCACAATTTCTTTTGCATGATAATAGGGAACCAGTTCATCTTTGTCGCCAGCTATAGCCAATATAGGACCTTCGTACATTCTCAATCCCATCATTGGAGTTGTATCACGAATGTCATCAAACCATTTTTTTGAAAGCAGCAAGTCCTCTCGCCAAAACATCGGTATCTTTGCATAACCGTTTTCCAATGCTTCTTGATAATACTCATCGAACCATCCTTTGAACACTCCTATACCATCATGACATGCACCAGACCAACTTATCGCAAATTTTATCGAATGGACTTCTTTTAATAGCTCTGCCATTACACGGGCTCCTTGACTAAATCCTAAAATACCAATATTGTTACAGTCAATAAAGTCCTGCGTGTAAAGATACTGATAAACTTTTTTTGTATCATTCACTTCTCCACAAAAGCTTAATTTCGTTTGGCAAGCCTTACTATCACCGCATCCTGCATAATCAAGACGAATTGAAGCAATGCCGATGTTCAATAATCTTTTGGACAATTCTGCAAACAAATTACCGACTTCATTTTTTTGTGATCCTGTTCCATGGCATAGAATTACCGCTGGCATTTTTTCGTGTTTTTGGGAATAAGAAAACACTGCTGGGATAGCGTATTCTGTATTATATATTGTAATTAGTTTTTCCATATCTTAGTCCATTTTGCTGATAATTATCTTGACTAACACTGAAATTATACCATATACAAAACTGACTGCTTTAACTTTACATACCGCCCATTCTCAATCCCTGGGCTTCTTTCTTTTCTGCTATCTTCTGCCATTCTTTCTTGTCCATTCTTGCAGGTTGGGATGTCGCATCAGGTACCGGCTTCGGGCCTTCTTCTACGATACTTTGCAGATTTCCAACAAGACGAGCACTGCCGATAACAACATCATAAGCAGGCATGGGATTACTATTCGATTGTAGAGCCTGTCTCCGTAACTGATCATCTGTTGTTCCAGATCCGTCTTGGCTTTGTCCAATTCCGTAGCATGTTGCTCGTTCAGCTTCCCAACCTGTGATTGGAATTCCTTCTCCATCGTCTTCGATCGGTTCTCCAGATCGGCCTGAATCTTCTCTGCTTCGAACGTCAATTGCTTCATCCATTTCTCTTCGTGACGGATGTGAATGTCCTCCACCTGATCGATATAGTTCACCAACTGTCTGTCCGTCGGAAGATAACGGATCAATTCTCCGAGTCTGTTTTGAACTTCCAACTGTTGCTGCATTGTCTCGATTATCGCTTTCCAGTTCTCTTCCGAGATCATCACGCACGGTGTCGGATCCTTCGCCTTGATAAGATTCTGCTGTGCTTGCCCTAATACGTTCATTAATCTTTCGTCTGATGTCGAACTCATTATCCATCGCCTCCTTCGTATATTTGCTCATATGTAGTCTGTTATCCCGGCACTTCATATTGTCGGGAGTGGTATAGGTTATGTACTTTCTACTGTCTGTCCATGTAACCTGATAGCCGAGATCTTCCATAAACTTCAGATATTCGTCCTTAGTCTTGGCTTTGGTCATCGCCAGATTGATCGTAGCCATGAGATTGATCTTCCAACTTTCTCCCTTGGCAGCTGCTCTGTATTCACGCGTGTTCATCTGCCTGAGGCTTTTTTCTTTATCTTCAATGACTGAAAGACCATACTTCATGCAGATCTCATCTGACGCTTTACGCAGCCGGGGAATGTTGTTCTTATCCGAGTGATACTTCTTTCCGTTCTCATGGTTCACGCTGTTAAGTACGATATGAGAATGAATGTGATCCCGATCGACATGGGTTGCTACTACAACTTCGAATCCTTTGAACTGTTTTTCAGCAAACTCTCTGGCGATCTCATGTGCTTTCTCAGGTGAAATATCCTCGTCAGGAGAGAAGGATTGAAGTATGTGATAGTACTCCCGGCCGCCAATCTTGCCGTGGTATTTCTTGGTAGCCATCATCTCGGAGTAGGCTGTCTCGGGTAGACAGTCTATTCCGGAGACGAGCTTACGTCCGTCTTTCAGCGTTTTGGCTTCCTGCATACAGTAATCAAGTACATTCTTGAGAGGTTTATGTCCTTTGGTACTTCCGCTTGATAGGATGCTTACTACTGCCATCAGCGCCACCTCCCACGCTCCAGGATCTCGTTAAGCAGCTCTGTGATCTTGGCATATTCAGCTTTGACTCCGCTTAGATCGATCACATTAACAGTGCCGCTGTTTGCAATCTTGGTGAGCTGATTTAAGTTGTTCCCGGCATATTTCTGCTGTCTTAATACTTCGTCGAGTCCTTCGACGACAAAGATCTGCTTGTCGAGACAGCACTTTGTAACGTAATCCGTGACCGTCAGATAGGATGACAATGCCTTGTATCTGATCTTGTAGAAGTCATCTTCCGACAGCCGGATGTGCAGATCTTTCTTTTTGTTTTGGTTATTTTTCATGTATCATCACCCCCTAATTAGTGAAGTGGGTTCGGGCTTCTGCCCGACATGCGGCGTCCTTGTGTACATGGACGCGACGCTTGCCTTAAACCAGTTGCATCAAAAGAGAGATTTCAAGATCTCCAAGATTGTTTTCAGCCTCTCGGCATCCACCGGTTCAAGTTGTGTAAGATCAGGATTCTTGTTGATCTTCTCAGTGAGTTCCTGCAAGGTATCTTTAATAGCTGAAAAGGAACGGATATTTCCTTTAACAAGGATCTTCTGATAAAGGCAGCTCTGGATAAAGAAGGTTGAGCTCTTCATCCCGGTCACTGCAAGTCTTGCTTCGATTAAGTCTCTCTCCTTCGGTGTTACCCTGAAGTTCTTGATCACATTTCTGTACCTGTTGTGTTCGTTCTTTTTCTTCTTTTTCTTCTTAGTTGTTACTTCGACTTTTCCGTAGATCCTTCCCATATCGTTAATCCTCCTTCGATGTGATGAATGTGTCGTTTAACTTGTCAGCCATGTTACGCTGTACCGACGGGTACAAATGTGAATACCTTTCAGTGACGGTACTGCATTCGTGCCCGAGTCGTTCGGCGATTTGTATCGGTGAATATCCGAGTTCGATAAGGAGTGCACAGCTCGAGTGTCTCAGGTCGTGTATCCTGATCCGCTTTACGCCAGCTGCTTTTGATCCCCTGTTCATTTCTGAATGGAGATAATGCTTACCGACCGGAAAGATACGACAATCCGGTGTGAGTTTGTATATCGACTCAAAATAATCCTGCATCTCGTCACAGAGGAATTGAGGAAGTTCGATTGTGCGGTTGCTCTTCTCGGTCTTAGGCGATGTAATCATCTCCTCACCATTTACAACCTGATACGTTTTGTTTATGCGTAGAGTTCTCTTCTCAAGATCAAAGTCTGAGCTTGTAAGTGCGAGCAGTTCCCCTTCACGAATACCGGTCCAGAACAAAATCTGAAAACAATAATATGACATCGGCTTGTCCTTCATGACCTCCGCAAACTTAAGATATTCATCCTTCGTCCAGAAAAGCATCTCCTGCGCTTCAGATTTACCAAGTTTCTTAAATGCGTAACACGGATTCTTCGGAAGATCGTAATATTTGACCGCGTGATTGAAGATTGCGGTCAACTGATTGTTGATCGTTCTAAGATACGTATCTGCATACCCCTTACCATCTGCATCACGCTTTTTAAGAAGTTCATTCTGCCACTGAAGGATATGTGTTGAAGTGATCTCCGCAAGGCTGAGATTTTGAAAGTATGGTCTGATGTGTGTCTTTATGAGTTGCCCCTTATTGGCGAGGGTGCTTTTCTTAAGTTGAGGTTTTACATCTTCCATATAGATATCGATAAAGGAGCCAAAGCTCATATTGATATCTTTGGATTTCTTGGCTAAGAAGATATGCTCGTATTCAAGTGCCTCTTTCCTTGTATCGAAGCCCCTCTTAACGTGTCTTTTACGTTCGCCGGTCCAGTCGGTGTAGTAGCAGGAAACTTTCCATTTCCTGCCGTCGTATCCATTACCGTTATCTTTTGATACTGCCATCTTTAATCACCTCCCTTCAAACAGGCCTCTTCGTACCAAATGCGATTTACCTTCCCCGCGACGACTATCGCCTTGGGGTGTTCTTTCTTAAGTTCTTCATTAAGCTCTCTGATCACGTCGTAAGCCTTCGCTCTGGATACGCCGAGATCAAACATTACTGTGTCTACTCCTATAAAAAGAGGTTCTTTTTCTTTGTTCATAGCTAACTCCTTCCTGCCTGTTGGGTTAACAGACATATTTTTGTATCTGTTGGATGAATGATACACCCTTCAAAATTGTCTGTCAATGGTTTTAGATATATTTTTATGTCTGTTTTATCTTTTTAGTCTTCCAATTTGTGTCTTTCGTGGTATAATCAAGGCACAGTTGACACACAAATGGGGTGCTTAAAGATATGAAATTAGGTAACAAGATCAGGAAATACAGACAGCTGAACGACATGTCCCAGAAGGAATTGGGAATGAAGGTCGGATTCTCTGCTACTACCGCTGATTCGAGGATCAGAAAGTACGAAAGCGATGCTATGGCACCTAAGGCGGATATCCGCGCCAAAATCGCAGAAGCCCTTAATATAGACCTAGAAGCTATATCAGATATAGATGTTTCTTCTTTCACTGACATTATGTACGTTCTTTTCGAATTGGAAGAAGAATACGGACTAAAGATTGAGAAGAAGGACGGGAAGACTTCTATTGTTCTCGATGACAGCAACAAAGATCTTGAACCGCTAATAAGCTTCCTCACAGTATGGAAAGGAAAGGCTGACGATCTTGCTAATGATTCCCGTCGCACAGAAGAGGAAAAAATGCAGGCAAAGCATGAGTATGATGTTTGGAAGTCACACTTTGCTACAGATATAAACGATTACTATGCTAAAAAAGAAAAAGAGATAACTGACTACTATAAGAAGTCTGTTTCTTCCTATAAAGGAAAGTATGCCGAGACAACATCGGACATCGTAAGACTCCTTAGGAAGATCGTAGAGTCCGGGCTTTCACTATCTACAAAAACAAAGCATATTCAATACGGCATGCTTGCAAACGGTTTTACATTCCGAGCAAACGAACTGCTCAATCCGCCTACTGACGAGTCCAAGAAACTCTTCTCACAATTTCTGGCTGAACTGGGGCATTTCAAAGCATTAGGGGCTGACGTATATACAGATGTCCAGATACCGGACGGTTCATTCACGATAACTTACTACATAGTGATAAGCTCCTTCAGCTTGATCGTAAGCCATATAAATGATTTCCTTCGCCACTATGCAACCATCCAGGATCAGAGCGAGTTCTCCAAGGAAGCCTTTGAGGATAGCTTTGAGGTTGATCTCGAGACTTTCAATAATAATATCGAGTACGAAATAAAGAACAGCCCCCATCTAGCTGATAACTGAATCTTGGGAACATTTTGGGAACATAAAATAACAGAAGCCCCATAAATAGGGGCTTCCACGGGTTTTTATACTATTCGAGTTCTATCGTTCCCGGCGGCTTACTCGTCAGATCGAAGAGTACGCGGTTAACGCCTTTGACTTCGTTGATGATCCTGTTCATTACCTTCTGGAGAACATTGAACGGGATCTCGCTGCACTCGGCAGTCATGAAGTCGGATGTGTTAACGGATCTCAGGCATACTGCATAGTCGTATGTTCTGAAGTCACCCATGACACCGACGGAACGCATATTGGTAAGTGCTGCAAAGTACTGGCCGAGGCCTTCGATACCTGCATTCTTGATCTCTTCACGGAAGATGTAGTCTGCATCCTGAACGATCCTGACCTTATCGGCTGTAACTTCGCCGACGATACGGACACCAAGTCCAGGACCCGGGAATGGCTGACGGAATACGAGGTAATCAGGGATTCCGAGCTCCAAGCCTGCGCGACGGACTTCGTCCTTGAAAAGGAGGCGCAAAGGCTCGATGATCTCCTTGAAATCGACGTGATCAGGAAGGCCTCCGACGTTGTGGTGGGACTTGATGACAGCTGACTTTCCGAGGCCGCTCTCGATAACGTCAGGGTAGATCGTACCCTGTACGAAGAAGTCGACTGCACCGATCTTTTTTGCTTCTTCCTCGAAAACGCGGATGAACTC
The DNA here is from genome assembly GCA_947165785.1 of uncultured Clostridia bacterium. Classification (GTDB taxonomy): domain Bacteria; phylum Bacillota; class Clostridia; order Saccharofermentanales; family Saccharofermentanaceae; genus Saccharofermentans. The sequence continues at coordinate 9,234 of CAMVBS010000060.1, forward strand.
CTCACCGATGATCTTTCTCTTACGCTCAGGTTCTTCTACACCCTTGAGTTTCTCGTAGAATCTCTCCTGCGCATTAACGCGGATAAAGTTGAGTTCGTATGAGCCGTTTGGTCCGAATATTGCTTCGACCTCATCGCCTTCGTTTTTTCGAAGAAGGCCATGATCTACGAATACGCATGTGAGCTGCTTACCTACTGCCTTGGAAAGGAGTACTGCCGCAACAGAAGAATCTACACCGCCTGACAGTGCGCAGAGGACCTTGCCGGTACCGACCTGCTCGCGGATCTCACGGATCTTTGTCTCGACGAAGGATTCCATGGTCCAGTCGCCCTTGCAGCCGCAAACATCGATAACGAAATTACGGAGCATCTTCTGACCTTCGGCCGTGTGCATTACCTCAGGGTGGAACTGTGTGGCGTAGAGCTTACGCTCGGCGCATTCCATTGCCGCAACAGGGCAAACACTGCTGTGAGCCGTGATCTTGAAGCCTTCAGGAACGCTCGCGATGTAGTCAGTGTGGCTCATCCATACGGAAGTTGCCTTGCTTACATCCTTGAAGATAGCGCTTGGTTCATCGATCGTGATATCGGTGTGACCGTACTCGCTTACCGGAGCAGTCTTTACTTCACCGCCGAGCTTATATGCCATGAGCTGTGAACCGTAGCAGATACCGAGGATCGGAACACCGATGTTGAAGATAGCCTCTTCGTAGGAAGGAGACGTAGACTCGTAGACACTGTTCGGTCCGCCTGTGAAGATGATTCCCTTAGGGTTCATCTCTTTGATCTTATCGAGAGACAATGTGTACGGATGAACCTCCGCGTAGACATTGCACTCGCGGACTCGCCTTGCGATCAGCTGATTATACTGGCCGCCGAAGTCCAGAACGATTATGAGTTCTTTGTCCATTTGACACCCCATATTTTTAGTATGAAAATATCTTACCACCGCTCGAAAAAGGTGACTATTGTGCTATTTATAAATATTCCGAACGAAAGTTGCCCTTTTATATAGAAAATTTCTCACATTGCCTTTTCATGTGATATAAATAAGACATGTCTTGAATAGAGGAGTCGTCATATGTTTTTCGAGTTTACCAATACGATAAAAGAATCTTCGATGCTTCCGAAGGACAGCAAAAACCTAGTCGCAGGCTATCTTTCCATTGAGGAGTTTTTAAATATCGCGCCGGCGCTCAAAGTGGCCGACTCCACCGTCGATGCCTGCAAGACCGCCAATACGATATTCCGTTCCGGCGTCGAGATCTATGACGACTATACCTTCACGGAACTTAAGGTCGTTGACCCTGTTCACTGTAACGGCCTCGAGACGGATAACGATGACAGCGATTACGTCGCTTTGTATATCATGAAGAATGCACTCTACGTTGTCGATGTCCTGGATACCGACCGCTCGACCTATGAGAAGTTCATTCGCGCGACCAAGCGTTTTACGCCGTCGACGATGACACTCGAGAAGCTGATATATGCCTTTTTCGATGAGCTCCTGTCAAAAGACGTTTCTTTCATCGAGAAATTGAGCCTTCAGGTTACGGAGATGGAGGAGAGCATCCTTCACGGTGAGCCTGATGACGACATCAACCTCACACTGCTCCGCCTTAAAAGAAAACTTCTGGAGATAAGGAACTACTATGAGCAGTGTCTGGATATTTTCGAGGTATTGGAAGCTGATGAGAACGAACTGTTCCTGGAGACCGACTCTCTCATGTACATCGCGAACATGAACCAAAGGATCACGAGACTTCGCGAAGACGTCGACTCCATAAATAACGCCGTCGTCCACGTCCAGGACGCATACTCGGTCCACATGGATTCCAAGATGAACAACACGATGAAATACCTCACCGTTTTGACGACGATCTTCTTCCCTCTTACGATCATCGTCGGCTGGTACGGAATGAACTTCGAATCGATGCCTGAGTTCAAGTGGCAGTTCGGATATGTTTATGTGATCCTTCTTTCGGTTGCGATCGTCCTGATGTTCGCGATCGTTGCACGCAAGAACAAGTGGTTCTGATACACCGGGATCATGACTCTTTGTGCAAGAGTTTTACTGCTTCCTCAATTGTATCGGCCTTGCCTGTAACAATGTATGTCTTAAGCTTTTCCAGGCGCTTGGGCTCAGTATCCGCCGGATCAAGCTCACATTTACCGTAACTGTTGTAATGCGAATTGATCTTTTCCGTAAGCTCGTTAAGTCTGTCGGATGCCTGTTGAGATGTCTCAGACACATACTTACCGGTCAGTTTCTTATTCTTTACTAATCTGACGATTCCATAGACCAATATTCCTATTCCGATAGCAGCAACGATCAGACCTGCTACGATTTGATCCATTCCTCCCATGATGAAAAACGAAACTGGCCATGCCACTATGGGACCGATTACCATGAACGGCCATGCTTTCTTCGTTCCTTCAACACGAAGTTGAGAAGGATCGTTCATTTTAGTTTTAAGTTTCCGGCATTCGGCCAGATCATCATACAGTTTTTGTTTTGAACGGAAGTGCCTGAGCATGTCATCGATACGCTCAACTTCCCCTGCTCTGATCTTTTCACGTTGGACCACGGACGATAGGGCACCATTAGCCGGAACTACAGCTTGTTCTTTCACTGTAACCGCAGGTGTCACCGGACTATCGGGAACTGATGAAGTGTTATCTTCAGTTTGCCTGAATGCTGTTCCGCATTGTCTGCAAAATAACGCACCTTCTTCATTTTTTGTACCGCACTTAGGACAAAAAGGCATATAATTCTCCCCCCCTCTATCATACAAAGATCATCAACTGTTGATGGCAGCTATTGCCTCATCCAATGTCTGAACCTGATTCGTCTTAAGTAATGAAAGCATCTTGGACAGTTTTGTCTGTGTTCTATAAGGCTGCGGGATCATCGGATCCATAGGCTGTCTCTCAGCAAGAAGTACCTGTTTTCTTTCTTTTTTCTCTTCGATCTCCTTTGCTCTTGCAACTTCAAAAGCGTATTGTTTATCTACCTGCGCATTAAGAGCATCTCTCTTATGCCTTGAAGAAACGCTTCCGACGATCAACAAGACAAAAAACATTACGATACTTAGTACCAATATCATCAACATAGGAATTGGCACACTTCCTCTTCTGATGATCAGCGTTGAGAGGATAAAGAAAGCCATCGTGGTTATCGGTGCCACAATAAACCACGGCCAGTAAAACTTGATCATCGAATGTTTGCGTGGAGGTTGTACGACAGCCATTTTATTCTTGTCCAGGAACATGTCGATCTCATCCAGTTCTTTTGTAATATTCAGATAACGATCAAGCAGCATGAGCATTTCCTTCTTATCGATACCTGCATTTTGAGAAGGGGCCGGATCCTGAATGACCGGACTTGAAGATTCCTGTGTCTCACCATCTTTGAAGACCTTTGCACCACACTTCATGCAGAACAGGTCTTCCTCATTCATCTTATTACCACATTTAGTACAAAACGGCATACATGACCCTCCATAA
>CAMVBS010000061.1 GCA_947165785.1 uncultured Clostridia bacterium
AGCTCGTTATCCTGAAGCTGGAAAACACCGTCGATGATGCCGACACGGACCTTTGTCCTTGACGGAAGATTATCGAGCTGCTGCCATGCTTCATAGGTGTGGATCGCTTTGTGATGCCACTGATAACCGCTGTCGAAATCATAGGTTCCGTCACCGTTATTGACCTTAAGACAGCTGTCAGGCTCGGCATAAAGAACAAAGTCCTCTTCGTTTAAGTCTTCGAGAGCGTCTTTTACAGTAAAGCCGTCCTCGAGAACTGCGTTCCAGACGCTGTATTCTTTTGTCTCGAAAAGAATGCCGGTGTCCTTTACCGATTCCTGAGCTTCGATCTTGTCAGATCCGGTCTTAAGATCGGTTATGACAAGAACGTGGTCATCAGAGATGTTTTGGGTTTCGTCGATCCTGATATCAGACTTGTCAAAACTGATCTTAGCATGTTTTTCCAAGTCAGGGATCGAAGGGGTCATCAATCCGCCGGCCGTGATGGCGGCGATCAGGAGCGCAGATGCTCCTTGAAGTGAAAAGTGCATGTTTTTATCCTCCTAGATAAACAAAAAATCATTATTAATTGTATACGTATATAACGTTATCTATTATTGTCGATTTTCCGAATTATGGCGAAATTGTGTAGTTTTTTCGCCTAAAGTAACAAGAATGTAAATAAGAGATATTGTATATTCTAAATAAATGTGCGAAACTGAATATGGAAATATGTCACAATTGTGAATAAGGCTATGGAGGAATGTAATGGGAACGATCTTAACTATTGCTGAGTCGTTTGACAACGGTAGTTTTGATATAAGCTCAGATATCCGTACGATAGAAGCGTTCGGTTTTGAGTGTGTGCCTTTTGCGGTCAATGACTGCACAAGACTTGAAGTTGCTTCCGCCATGAATGAGATATTTGCATCAGGACAGAATCTTCCTGCTGCCGTCAAGGTAGGTTTCATAACTAGTGCCGAGGTCGTAAACGGCGTAGCTGAGAGGCTTAAGCGTTATAAGGTCGGTAATATCGTTGTCGATCCTGCGATCATATCAGAGGACGGTCAGATCATCGTTACGGAAGATGTTTTTGTAAGTTTGTCCAATAAACTTTTCCCGCTTGCAGCAGTCCTTACGCCTAACCCGTATGAGGTCGAGCTTTTGGCAGGTATGGAGGTTCACAGCGAAGAGGATCTTGTTAAGGCAGGATGTGCCCTGAGTAACAGATACAGATGCGCTGTCTTTGTTAAGGCGTTTAATTCTTTCGGTGTCGATCTTTTGTGCGGCGGAGATGAATATTGCTGGTTCCAGAGAGGCGAAGCCGAGACTGCTGAACAGTACTCGTTCTCAGCTGCTTTTGCTTGTCAGCTTCCTCATTGCGAGAGCCTTGAACAGGCTGCTATCACGGCAAGTGAGTTCGTATTCGGTGTTGTCGGCGATGAACAGGACAGCAAGGCATCCATTCCGTTCTCGACTACTCCTAAGGAAGAACTCGAAGCAACTAAGCCTGTCAAACTTCCTGAGCAGCAGCCGCAGCCTCAGTTCGAAGTTAAGACCATGCGTAATATGGCAGCTGAAAGACAGGCAGGTTCTATGCAGCCTTCTGCACCATCTGCTCCTTCAAGACCCGGAGCCAACAAGGATATCGGAGTCGTGGTCGATATCGACAACTTTACTCCGGAGCCTGTGATCGACGAATCGCTGAGCAAGAGTCTCAATGAACTTCGTGCAAAACTTGATAAGCTCAGATAAGCCGTTTTGATCAGATAACGATCGAACGGCTTTTTTGTGACTTAATATGTTAGAATCAATAAAAACGGAAATAGAGGTTATTATGACGCGTCTTTTTGCTCAGGAAAAGCTTTCAGACAGGGATACTATCGAACTTAATGAAGAAGATTCGCGATATATCTCCCAGGTCCTTAGGATGAGGCCCGGGGAAGAAGTTACGGTAGTCGATGCCGACGGACTTGAACTTATATGTGAGATCAGTGAGATCACCAAAAAACAGGTTACCCTTAATATCAATGACAGAAGGGAAAACAGCTCCGAGCCGCCCTTTAAGGTCACATTGTTTCAGTGTGTCTCCAAGGGCGAGAGAATGGACCTTACTGTCCAGAAATGCACTGAACTCGGCGTTTCGAGCATCGTTCCGGTCCTTTCTGAGAGGTGCGTCGTCAAGATGAACGCCAAGGATTCCAAAGGCAAGATCGACAGGTGGCAGAAGATAGCACTCGAAGCTTCAAGGCAGTCGGGGAGGGGCATCGTACCCAAGATCGAAGAACCTATGCCTCTCGAAAAAGCTTACGAGTTGATAAGTGACTATGACCTTACCATCTTCCCGTGGGAGGAAGAGACCGGAAAGGGCCTTAAATCAGCGCTTCAAAGCTTCAATGGCAAAAAGATCGCGATCTTTATCGGACCTGAGGGTGGCTTTTCCCAAAAGGAAGCTGATGATGCCGTAGATCGCGGTGCGATACGAGTAACTCTCGGTCCGAGGATCCTTCGAACGGAGACTGCGGGTGCGGCTGTTCTCGCGATGATTATCTACGAGTCGGAGATTTAACGTAAATTGCTCATTGTTTAAAACGCGCATGAGTATTATAATACGCGGGTATATTATATTATTATTTATTGGAGTGTGAATCATGAGATACGCAGCACAGAAAGGAACCAAAGACATACTGCCACAGGAGATCTTCCGCTGGCATAAGGCTGAAAGGACTTTCGCCGATGTCTGCCATTCCTACGGCTACGAGGAGATAAGAGTACCTACATTCGAGCAGACGGATCTGTTCCAGAGAGGTGTAGGCGATACGACTGACGTCGTTCAAAAAGAGATGTATACCTTCGAGGATAAGGGTGGAAGATCCATCACCCTCAGACCTGAAGGTACTGCAGGAGTTGCAAGAAGCTTCATCGAGAACGGCATGACAAGTCTTGCAAGCCCTGTAAGGATGTTCTATAACATCACGGCTTTCAGATATGAGAACGTTCAGAAGGGCAGAATGAGAGAGTTCCACCAGTTCGGACTTGAGGCTTTCGGTTCCGAAGGCCCTGAGATCGATGCAGAGATCATCTCACTTCTTACCGTGTTTTTCGAGAAGATGGGTGTTAAGCACACAAAGCTTTGCATCAATTCCATCGGCTGCCCTACATGCCGTGCGAAGTATAACGAGATCCTCAAGGATTACTTCAGACCTCACATGGACGAGCTTTGTCCTGACTGTAAGGCAAGATTCGAGAAGAATCCTCTGCGTATGATCGACTGTAAGGTCGAAGGCTGCAAGAAGTATGCAGTAAATGCACCAAGGCTCATCGATTACCTTTGCGAGGACTGCAATGCTCACTTTGAGACACTTAAGGCTGAGCTTACAAATCTCGGTATCAACTACACGATCGATCCGGGTATCGTAAGAGGTCTTGACTACTACACAAGAACGGTCTTCGAGTTCGTATCCGAGAACGTCGGAACACAGGGAACCATCTGCGGCGGCGGAAGATATGACGGACTTATCGAAGAGCTTGGCGGAACAAAGGTTCCGGGTATCGGATTCGGTATGGGTGTTGAAAGACTTCTCATGGAGTGCGAAGCTCAGCAGATCGAGTTCGAGAATCCTACAAACGTAAAGGTCTACTTTGCAAATCTTTGCGATGAGGCTAAGCCTATCATCAGCAAGCTCTGCCTCGATCTTCGTAAGGCAGGCATCGGCTGCGAGAGAGATCTTGTCGGAAGATCGTTCAAGGCTCAGATGAAGTATGCAAATAAGGCAGGTATCCCTTATCTCATCGTTTTGGGTGAAGATGAGGTCAAGAACGGCAAGGCCAATATCAAGAATATGGCTGACGGTTCACAGGAAGAGGTCGCATTGGACGGCATCGTGAACTTTTTCGAGAATAAATAATTTAAGGTTGGTGATATAAATGGCAGAATCAATTCAAGGTTTAAAGAGAACTTCAATGTGTGCAGAGCTTTCCGAGAGCGATATCGGAAAGAAAGTAACACTTATGGGATGGTGTCATAAGCAAAGGGATCTTGGCGGACTTACGTTCATTACTCTTCGTGACAGAACAGGCGAGATCCAGCTCGTTGTATCTCCTGATGCAAGCGATGAGATCAAGGAGAAAGCTTCAAAGATCAGAAGTGAATTTGTTCTCGCATGTGTAGGTGAAGTTGCTTTGAGAAGTGCACCGAACCCTAAGATGAAGACAGGTATGATCGAGGTAAACGTTGAAGAGCTCCGTATCATTTCCGAGGCTCAGACAACACCTTTCTATATCGAGGAAGACGACAATGCCAACGAGGCTTTGAGACTTAAGTACAGATATCTCGATCTCAGAAGACCTAATATGCAAAGAAACCTCATGCTCCGTCACAAGATCGCCAAGATCGCACGTGACTACTACGATGAGCAGGGCTTTATCGAGATCGAGACACCGATCCTCGGTAAGAGTACACCTGAGGGCGCTCGTGACTATCTCGTACCTAGCCGTATCAAGAACGGTTCCTTCTTTGCTCTTCCACAGTCTCCTCAACTTTATAAGCAGCTCCTTATGCTCGCAGGTTACGACAAGTATTTCCAGATCGCGAAGTGCTTCCGTGATGAGGACCTTCGTGCTGACAGACAGCCTGAGTTCACACAGGTTGACTTGGAGATGAGCTTCGTTGACTGTGATGACGTTATGAACTGCACAGAAGGCTTCCTTGCAAGAGTATTTAAGGAAGCTATCGGAGTAGATATCGAGCTTCCGATCAGACGTATCCCTTATTCTGAGGCTATGGACCGTTACGGTTCTGATAAGCCTGACCTCAGATTCGGTATGGAGCTCATCAACATCACTGAGACAGCTTCCAAGATCGATTTTGTAGTATTCAAGAGTGCTATCGAAGCAGGCGGAAGCGTAAGATGTATCGTTATCCCGGGCGGTTCCAAGTTCTCCAGAAAAGAGATCGATGCTTTGGGTGAAGTATGTAAGACATATAAGGCTAAGGGAATGGCATGGCTCGTTCCATCTTCTGAGCCAAGGGGATCTTTCCTTAAGTTCCTCACACCTGAGAACATCGCAGACCTTAAGAGTGCAACAGGTGCAGGCGAAGAAGATCTTATCTGCATCGTAGCTGATAACGGCGAAGTACCTATGATCTCTCTTGGCGCACTTCGTATCGAAGCTGCAAAGAAGCTCGATCTTATCGATCCTAAGGATTTTAAGCTCTGCTGGGTTACTGAATTCCCTATGTTCGAGTATTCAGAAGAAGAGAGCAGATATGTTGCAAAGCACCATCCTTTCACATCACCTATGGATGAGGACCTCGACTTCCTCGAGAGTGATAAGGGCAAGGTAAGATCCAAGGCTTACGATATCGTTCTTAACGGTTGTGAGCTCGGAGGCGGTTCTATCCGTATCCACAACAGGGATCTTCAGATGAGAGTCTTCAAGGCTCTCGGATTTACGGAAGAAAAGGCACAGGAGCAGTTCGGCTTCCTCCTCGATGCATTCACATACGGCGTACCTCCGCACGGCGGTCTAGCATATGGTCTCGACAGAATGGTAATGCTCATGGCAGGCTGCCAGAGCATCAGAGAGGTCATTGCATTCCCTAAGGTACAGAATTCTTCCGACCTCATGACAGAGGCTCCGGCTCCTGTAGAAGAGCAGCAGCTTAAGGATCTGGGTATCGAGGTAAGTGTCGTTGATACATGCGAAGTAGATGACGAGGCGATTTTCGATTAAGGGTAAAGATATAACCTCAGGAGGTAATGATGAAATCTGCAGAAGAAAGACTTAAGGCACTTGCCGAAGAAAGAGATAAGCTCAATGAGATGAAGGGAAATGCAACCGGGGCACAAAGCCAGGCTTCTGATCCTGACATGAGCGAAGAGGAAGGATCTTCAACACGTCGTCCTACTGTTTTTATGGATGAACCTGAACAGCAGGCACAGACAAATAAGGAAGAACTTCCTGAGTGGGAGACCAAGATCGACAAGGAAAAGGTCGTATTCAACGGGCTTGGATGGCTTAAGTCAGTAGCTATCGGTGTTCTGATCGGTGTGCTGCTCGTTGTCTTTGTTATTCAGAGAAACAATGTCTACGGTTCTTCTATGGAGCCTACCTTGTATGAGAAGGACATAATCTTTACTTTGAAGCTCGACACATATTTTGATACGTTCGACAGAGGCGATATCGTTACTCTCGACGGTGAGGACATGGAAGGTTACGATAACGAGGAATACCTCATCAAGAGGATCGTAGGGCTTCCGGGCGAGACTGTAAAGATCGAGAACGGCAAGGTTTTTATCAAGCATGATCCTGCCGGAGATTTCGTAGAACTTAATGAACCTTATCTTGTACCGGGAACGCTCACAACAGTTTCAGGTGAGGGACTTGCAAAGGGATACGACGAGATAACTCTCGGATCTGACGAATACTACTGTCTCGGAGACAACAGGTTTGTAAGTAAAGACAGCAGGAGCCTCGGACCTTTTGAGGCTGACAGACTTAAGGGTGTCGCTTTCATAAGAGTTTACCCGTTCGATTCTATCGGAAGAGTTAAGTGATTATTTATTGAAGGAATTAATTTATGGAAAGACAGGATCTTATACGTAATTTTTGTATCATTGCGCATATCGATCACGGAAAATCAACACTTGCAGATCGCTTGATCGAGCATACGGGCGTTAAGGAAAAACGCGAGATGCAGTCTCAGATCCTCGATAACATGGCGATCGAGCGTGAGCGTGGAATCACGATCAAGGCACAGGCTACCCGCATGAGCTATACGGCTTCTGACGGGAACACATATATGCTCAACCTGATCGACACACCAGGCCACGTTGACTTTAACTATGAAGTCTCGAGAAGCCTTGCAGCATGCGACGGTGCGGTATTGATCGTAGATGCTGCTCAGGGTGTCGAGGCACAGACTTTGGCAAACGTCTATCTCGCAGTTGATGCGGATCTTGAGGTCTTACCTGTTATCAACAAGATCGACCTTCCTTCGGCTCAGCCTGAAGTGGTCCGCAATGAGATAGAGGATGTAATAGGACTTGATGCTTCATATGCTCCGCTCATCTCTGCTAAGAATGATATCGGCATCGATGAAGTCCTCGAGTCTATCGTTAAGTATCTTCCTGCACCGTCAGGTGATGAGGATAAGCCGCTTCGAGCTCTTATCTTTGACTCTAAATATGATTCATATAAAGGAGTTATCGTAAGCCTTCGTGTAAAGGAAGGCTCTGTTAAGCTCGGCGACAAGATCAGGATGATGCATACCGAGAAGGAATTTCTTGTTACCGAACTCGGATTTTTCCATCCGGGCGAATATGTTCCGACTGAAGAACTTAAGGCCGGCGAAGTAGGGTATCTTTGTGCTTCCATCAAGAACGTAAGAGATACTGCTCCGGGTGATACGGTAACTTCAGCAGATAACCCTGCAGACGAGCCTTTGATGGGTTATAAGGGTATCCAGCAGATGGTATTCTGCGGACTTTATCCTGTAGACGGTGCCAAGTACGGCGACCTTCGTGATGCTCTCGAAAAGCTCCGTCTGAACGATGCGGCTTTGTCATTTGAAGCTGAGACTTCCGCTGCTTTGGGATTCGGTTTCCGTTGCGGATTCCTGGGACTTTTGCACTATGAAGTAATCCAGGAACGTTTGGAGCGTGAGTTCAATCTTGACCTCATCTCTACAGCTCCGTCCGTTATCTATAAGGTACATAAGCTCGATGGTACGGTATTTGATATGGATAACCCGACTAATATGCCTGATCCTTCAGAGATCGAGTATATCGAAGAGCCGATGGTAAAGGCTACCATTATGCTTCCTAAGGAATATGTAGGAAATATCATGGAAGTATGCCAGGATAAGCGCGGCGAATATAAGGATATGACTTATATGGATGACGTCAGGGTCATGCTCCACTACAGAATGCCTCTTAACGAGATAATCTATGACTTTTTCGATACGCTTAAGTCAAGGACAAGAGGATATGCATCTCTTGATTATGAGATGGACGGCTATGACAGGAGTAACCTTGTTAAGCTAGATATCCTCCTCAACGGTGATCCGGTCGACGCATTGTCATTCATAGTCCATAAGGATAAGGCTTATGCACGAGGCAGGAGAATGGCTGAGAAGCTCAAGGAGAATATCCCGAGGCAGCAGTTCGAGGTCCCGATCCAGGCTTGTATCGGAGGCAAGGTCATCGCGCGTGAGACGATCAGGGCTTATCGTAAGGACGTTTTGGCTAAGTGCTACGGCGGTGATATAACACGTAAGAAGAAGCTCCTTGAGAAGCAGAAGGAAGGAAAGAAGAGAATGCGTCAGGTAGGTTCCGTTGAGGTTCCTCAGGAAGCCTTCATGAGCGTTCTTAAATTGGATAGCGAATAATGTACATATTACTTTATGCAGCTTTGCTCGTTGTATGTTTTGTAGTCCTCATCAAAGGTGCGGACTACTTTGTTGAGGGCGCCTCGGATCTTGCAAGGATCTTAAAGGTTCCTTCAGTAATAATCGGTCTTACCATCGTTGCTTTCGGAACGAGTGTTCCTGAGGCAGGCGTAAGTATCGCATCATCCGTTAAGGGAATGAATGCGCTTTCCATCTCGAATGTAGTCGGTTCGAACGTCTTTAACCTTTTGGTAGTTATAGGTTTTTGTGCCGCGATCCACGCATTCAAGGTCGATGATGACATCCGTAAGAGAGATTATCCGATCTGCATAATCTTTACGATCGCGCTCGTGATATTTACTTTTGATAAGAAGATATCCAGGATCGAGGGACTTATCCTTGTTGCGATGATCATATTGTATGTAATACTTCTGATCTTTGCTTCAAAGCGTTCTCCTCAAAAGCCTGATGAGGAAGAAGAAAAGGGTAAGGACCGTCCGGTAACCTTTACCAGAGTGCTCCTGGACCTTTTGAAGATCGCTTTATGTATCGCGGCGATCTACCTGAGCTCACAGGGTATCGTTAAGAGCTGTTCTTATTTTGCCAAGCTCTTCGGTGTATCAGATACGATAATCGGCCTTACGATCGTAGCTCTCGGAACTTCGCTTCCTGAGCTCGTTACTTCTATCGTCGCATCGAAAAAGGGTGAGAACGCGATCGCGATCGGAAACGTAGTAGGATCCAATATCTTTAATATCGCTTTTGTACTCGGTACATCCGCTTTGATATCGCCGGTGTCAAATCTGAGTTTTGCAAATGTTATCGATACATTTGTTTGCCTTGGAATAACTCTTATCTGTTTCATTTTTGTCTTCTTCGGCAAGAAGTTCAGAAGGATAGACGGTGTATTGATGCTTGTAATCTATGCAGGTTATATGGTATTCGTATTCTTAAGAGAATTTGGGTATATAGCAGTTTAAAAACCAATATAAGGAGAAATTATTATGGCTAACAAGAAGATCATTTCCATCGTTCTTTGCGCAGCAGTTGCTATGTCACTTGCAGCATGCAGCAGCTCTTCAAATGATGAAGAGACAACGGCAGCAGAGACAACAACAACTGAGGAAACAACAGTTGAGACTGAACCTACAGGCAGACCTTATGATCAGGCTGCTAATGAGGAATTCGAAGAAGAGAAGATGTACGAGGTAATCAAGGATTGTGAGGGCTTCGAGGATATGGAAGCTACAACACCTGCAGAGTTCTTTGAAGGACAGAGCATCGTCGGTGTATCCACAGACGGATATTACATCATGCAGGACAGCGGTTACATCATTCCTGCTGACTGTCTCCAGGAGATGGATCTCGGAGAATAATCCCGTCTTCTTTTTCGATAGTTTTATGTTAGAATAATAAAGCTGTCCGGCGGATGTGGTGAAATTGGCAGACACGCTGGATTTAGGTTCCAGTACGAAAGTGTGCAGGTTCAAGTCCTGTCATCCGCACCAATAACCTCTTAAGACCATTGGTCTTAGGAGGTTTTGTTTTGCTCTTAAAGTGCTATAATCTCAATGCAATAGAGGAAAAAGGAGCAATATATGGAATTTGTCATCGACCATCTGGTCAAGAATTACGGACAGAAGAAAGTCCTTAAAGGTATTGATTTTGTTTTCGAAGAAGGAAAGATATACGGACTTCTTGGTCGTAACGGATCGGGAAAGACAACTTTCTTTAACTGCGTCAACGGTGATATAGATGTTGATTCGGGATCGTTCTGCATCAGAGATAACGGCAAGGAGATGCCGCTTCTCCCCGAGGACATAGGATATCTTGTCTCGACACCGACTGTGCCTGAATTCATGACGGGCAGGGAGTTTTTGAAGTTCTTCATCGATATTCACGAAGAGGTCAAACCCGAAAAGACGATCGATGAGTATTTCGATTATATGATGATCCCTGAAGATGACAGGGACAGGCTCCTTAAGGATTATTCACACGGAACAAAAAATAAGATGCAGATGCTCCTTAATATCATCGCATCACCACGTCTCATGCTCCTGGATGAGCCTCTTACTACCTTGGACGTTATCATCGCCGAAGAGATGAAGAAGGTCATAAGAAGCCAGAAGCAGGGAAGGATCACGATCTTTTCGACACATCTTCTGGATGTTGCCGTGGATCTTTGCGATCAGATAGTACTTCTTAATAACGGTAAGCTTGAGGCGATCGATAAGGAAAACCTGGGAAGCGCCGATTTCAAGGAAAAGATCATCGAAGCTTTAAGGGAGCAGGACGATGATCAGTGAATTTTATAAGACGCTTTCGCAGGTTATAACTTTAAGGAGCATCATCGGTTATAACGGCTTGGTGTTTGCTCTCAAGAAGACACCGATCGTGGGAAGGTTTATACCTGACAGGCTCTACGCCACCAAAGAACTTAAGATCGTTTACTGGATCTTTCATGTAATGAAAGAACTGTTCTTATTGTTCATAGGTAAGATATTCGGCCTCGGGCTTATCTATCTTTTCTCCTGGATACTTAAGGATGCTTATCTGAGAAACGGGATGGCCGATGGATTATCCGGCAAGGCACTGTTCAGCTCCTTCGCGGTCTTTTTGTTTATCGTATATGCACTTTGCGGGATCCTTATAAACAGGTCCGTGTTCAGGTGTACGACCGAGAAAGAGTATCTGGTGTTCATGCTCAGGATGAATGCCCGTAAACTTAATAATACGCTTCTTATCTATGATCTTCTTAAGCTCGTGATCGGTTATCTGATCGCGGGTATCGTTGCGATATTTTGCGGAGGACCTTTCTATGTATGGCTCGGTATCCCGATACTCGCAGTCTTTATAAGGCTCTTCGGTAACGGAACTCAGGCTTTTATCTATAATCTCAAACATAAGCGCGGTTCATCGCTTAAGGATAACTATGTAGCTTATGTCATAAGGTTCACCATGATAATGCTTATGGTTCCGATCCTTTTGGGATTGATCATCAACGGTTTACTGATACCGATCCCGGTTCTTGTTATCGCCGTTGTTGTACTTGTCATTCTAGGTATATTCGGATATGTGCAGCTTAAAAAACTTGATCCTTTCATCCATAAGAGAGCTTTAAGCGAGAACATGGCAAGAAATGAGATCCAGCACTACAGATCTTCGGATAATACCAAGAGCTTTAAAAAGATAAAAGCTGTGGGAAGTGTTAAAAGTGACAAGAAGGGCTTTGACTATCTTAATGCTCTTTTTGTAAGAAGACACAGAAAACTTCTCATCACGAAGCCTTTGGTCTTTACGATCATCATCGCTGCCGGCGTTTCCTTAATCGTCTATCTGCTCATTAATGAATATGCCGATAAATACGGAACTTCTCAGTGCCTTAAGATGATAGGAAATAATCTTATCAACATACTAACATTTGGTCACTATGAAGACAGCCTCATGCCTTATTCCGGATCGTCTGTCGGTTCCTTTTTCAGGTGGCTTGTCACAAAACATCTTCTGGCACTTCTGGCAGCCGTATCAGTAACGGATAATTCGTTTAAGTGTACGCAGGCTATGTACATCAACTGTGATAACAGCCTCATGACGTTCAGCTTCTTTAAGCAGCCTGAAAAGATACTTAGACTTTTTGACATCAGAGTCCTTCAGCTTCAGAAGATAAACTTCGGTCCGGTTATCTTATACGGACTTATCTGTAACCTTATCTTGTTTATCACAGGCGGTCAGGATTATCCGTTCCATTATCTTATCAACCTTGTAGTTCCGATACTTATAAGCCTTGTCTATTCAACGATGTGGCTTGTTCTTTATTACCTGTTCCAGCCGTTTACCACTACTGTTAAGGTAAAGAGCACGATATACCTGATAGCAAGAATACTCATCGGTTTTTTCTTTACGATGATCTTCTGGATACCGTGTCACTCAGCGCTTCTCGCACTCATACTCGCAGTCTTTTCAGCGGTGTATCTGTTCTTTATGCGAAGGCTGGTTTACAAAAAAGCACCGAAGACATGGAAGGTAAAGACCTGATAATCATTGTTAATAGTCGAAAGTGAGAATAGAATATCTTCATGAAGATAGCGTGAGGTTGATCGAATGGATTTTGTAAGGCTTATCGAAAAAGATGAACAGATAAAGGAAATGTCTTTAATGGCAACTGAGATCGTCAGGGAACACTACGATCCCATCATAGGAGTTGAACAAAACGACTATATGCTCGAGATGTTTCAGTCTGAGGATGCCATCAGAAAGCA
>CAMVBS010000062.1 GCA_947165785.1 uncultured Clostridia bacterium
CATCAAAAGAGGCGAGATAGTCGGTTATCTTGGTCCTAACGGAGCAGGCAAGTCAACTACCATCAAGATCATGTCGGGCGTTCTTATGCCGTCGGAAGGCAAGATCACCGTAAATGGAATGGTTCCTTACAAAGACAGGACCAAAAACGCCAAGAACATCGGCGTTGTATTCGGCCAGAGATCCCAGCTTTGGTGGTCACTGCCTCTTATCGAGTCGTTTAAGCTTCTTAAGGATATCTATCTTGTTAAGGATGAAGACTACAAAAAGATGATGGATCTTTATTCGTCATTTGTCGATCTTGAACCGCTCCTTCATAAGACCGTAAGGCAGATGTCACTCGGCCAGAGAACCCTTAGTGATATCCTTGCTGCATTTCTTCATGATCCGGGCATAGTATTTCTCGATGAGCCTACCATAGGACTTGATGTATCGATGAAGGCTACGATCCGTGATCTCATCAAAGGCCTTAACAAGGAAAAGAAGACAACGGTAATCCTTACGACTCACGATATGGGCGATGTTGACGCACTTTGTGAGAGGATCGTGATCATCGATAAAGGACGTAAGATCTACGATAACGACATCTGCCATCTTAAGTCATACTTCGGTTCCTACAGGACCCTTAAGGTTCGTGTAGGAGATGCCTGGGAAGAACACCTTATCGATGAGAGCAAGGATAATCTCATGGAAGTTCTCGAAAAGATCAGAAAAGAGAAGAACGTCCGTGATATCCAGCTCGAGGAGATATCCACAGAGGAAGTCATCAAGAAGATCTATGAGGGAGGAGTATAAATGGAAGCTTTACGTAAAAGATTCGCACTTACCAGAGCAGGTATGATCGAGTCTTTGGGTTTCCGTCTCGGCACCTTTGTAACGGTGCTCGGAAACATCATCTACATAATACTCGTATACTTTCTTTGGAAATCCATTTACGCATCATCACCTAATGATGTGGTAGGCGGAATGACATTCAGTGACACGATGATATATCTCGTCCTTGCAAGCGCGCTTTTCAGCTTCATGGAGATGTATATCGTGTGGGACATGTCGAGGTCCATTCAATCAGGAAAGATCATCCTCGATCTTCTTAAGCCTCTGCCGTACCGTAAGTATATGTTCTGGTCGTATTCCGGAAATTTCGTAATTTCATTTTTCCTTACGTTCCTTCCGACATTTCTTATCGTGTTCGTGATCTCCAAAGGCGCTATCCCGATCGGACTTAATCTTCTTTATTTCGTCATATCGGTAGTCCTTGCCGTACTGATCAATTACAACATCGATATGTTCGTTGCAACTATCTGTCTTCACACGGAGTCGACATGGGGTATCAACATCATGAAAGAAAGCATCGTCATGCTCTTTTCGGGTGCCACCATCCCTCTGGCATTCTTCCCTGAGAAGATCGCCAAAGTGGTAGCTTATCTGCCGTTTAGGGCAGTATATGACATACCGTTAAGACTCCTTCTTTGTAAAGACGGAGACATCATGAAACTTCTTCTGATACAGCTTTTCTGGGTGATCGTTCTCGCCGCGGCGGGTGCTGTCTTCTGGAAGATCTCTGTAAGAAGGATTACCGTAAACGGAGGCTAAAATGAGCAGACTTGGTTTTTACATAAAGATTTATCTGAAGATTCTCAAGCAGGACCTGAAATCCAAGATGAGCTATCGTGCCGATTTCGTTATATCGAACATCGGCATGATACTCACGAATCTCGTCGGTTTTCTCTCGTTTATCATCCTTTTCGAAAACTTTGAAGAGATAAACGGTTGGACAAAGTATGAGATGCTCTTCCTATACGGATTTTCACTCCTTGCCCTTACTCCTGTGCAGTGTTTTTTCGATAATAACTGGAACTTAAGGTTCGCAGTCGAGTCGGGTGATTTTATCAAGTATTGCTTCAGACCTATAAACATCTTTTTCTACTACATATCCGAAGTCTTTGACGTTAAGGGATTAGGTCAGCTGGTCTTCGGAGGAGGAACACTTGTCTATGCATGGTATAAGGTCGGGATACCGGTCACGTTCAGGAACATTTCCCTTACATGCGTAAGCTTGTTTGCTGCTTCGCTTTTTATGATCGCTGTCATGAACGCGGCAGCTGCAACATGTTTCTGGATCACAAGGTCGGGAATGGTAATGGTCCTTGCATTTAAGTTCAAGGATTATTCCAAATACCCGATAAGCATCTTCCGTGGTGTCTTCAGGGTGCTTTTCACATTCATCATACCGATCGCTTACATTGCGTACTATCCGAGCATTGTCGTGCTCCGTCCGGACAACATTCCCGTGCTTTCATGGATCTCGCTTCCGCTTGGGCTTGTTTTCTTTTATCTGAGCTACAGGTTCTGGATGCGGGGTGCACGTAAATACAGCGGAACCGGAAGCTGATCACATTGTGGTAAAATCAGAGTCGAGGTGTTTTTATGAAGAAAAAGATCATGTCTTTGATACTTACCGCAGCCTTTATACTTACAGGCTGCTCCAAAACAGAAACCAAGCAGTCACAGGGCTCTGATAACGGATCGAATGAGACAACCGTGTCATCAGATGTGACTGTCTCAACCGATCAGACGACGATACCGTCAGATCTTCCTACGGGAAGCGATGGAACGGGATCTTTTAACTACGGTGAAGCTCTTTCCAAGTCTTTGCTCTTTTATGAACTTCAAAGAAGCGGTGACCTGCCTGATAACACGAGATGTAACTGGCGAGGTGATTCCGGACTTTCAGACGGAAGCGATGCGGGAATAGATCTTACCGGCGGATGGTACGATGCGGGAGACCACGTGAAGTTTAATCTTCCAATGGCTTATTCAGCTGCAATGATCGGATGGTCCGTATATGAGGACAAAGCTTCCTATGAAGAGAGCGGACAGCTTTATTATGCTCTGTTCGATATCAGGTGGGCATGTGATTATCTCATGAAGTGTCACCCTGAAGACGAAGTATTCTATTATCAGGTCGGTGACGGCGGGACAGATCACTCGTGGTGGGGACCTTGTGAGGTCATGACCATGAACAGACCGTCATATAAAGTAACCAAGGATGCCCCGGGATCTGCAGTTACAGGTGAAGCTGCTGCGGCTCTTGCGATCGCTTCCATAATCTTTGAGGATTCCGATTCGGCTTATTCAAAACAGTGCCTCGAGCATGCGGAAAGCCTTTTCAAGTTCTCCAATGATACAAGAAGTGATGCGGGCTATACGGCTGCCAACGGTTTCTACGATTCCTGGAGCGGTTTTTATGATGAACTGTCATGGGCCGGTGTATGGCTTTACATTGCAACGGATGATGATTCGTATCTTAAGACATCTGAGGAATGTTTCCTTCTTGCTGGACACGATTATAACTGGGCTCTTTGCTGGGATGATGTTCATATCGGTGCATGTACCGTTCTTGCCAAGGTAACGGGCAAGGAAGAATATAAGGCTGAGCTTCAGCACCACCTTGATTTCTGGTCCTGCGGAACAAGTGACGGACAAAAGATCACATATACTCCAAAAGGCCTTGCATGGCTTGATTCATGGGGTTCCTTAAGATATGCGTCGACAACGGCTTTTGTTGCTTCGGTCTACAGCAGATGGGACGGATGTCCGTCAGACAAGAAAGACATCTACTGGGATTTTGCGGTGTCACAGGCTGATTACTGTCTCGGTTCAACGGGTTTTTCATATCTTATCGGATTTGGTGACAGCTATCCCGTACATCCTCATCACAGGACTTCTCAGGGTTCTTACTGTAACAACATGGGTGAACCTTCTGATGCACGTCATATCCTGGTAGGTGCTTTGGTAGGCGGTCCTGATGCCAATGATAATTATGTCGATACAGTAAGCGATTATTGTGCAAACGAGGTTGCCTGTGATTACAATGCCGGTTTTACGGGACTTATGGCAGCAATGTATTCACGTTACCACGGTAAGACAGATCAGGGACTTAATGCTGATGAGACGCCCGGCATCGAGTATGCATGTGATTGCTCGGCTAATGTTCAGGGTGACGATTTTATCGAGATCAAGGCGATAATATCCAATATGACTGCATGGCCTGCACGTCCGTCAACCGATCTCGAATTCAGATATTATGTTGATCTGAGCGAAGTATATGCTTCGGGTGGTGATGCTTCAGGAGTAACGGTTACCACCAATTATATGCAGGCAGGAAGAAGTGACGGACTTAAGGTTTTCGATGAGGACGCTCATATCTATTATCTGTCGGTCGTTTTCGATGACGGGGAGCTTTATCCGGGAGGACAGGAACACTATAAGGCAGAGATCCAGGTAAGGATGAAAAGTCCGAACGGGTCCTGGGATGATTCCAACGATTACTCCTACACCAACGGAGCGGCTCTTTATGAGAACGGAGTATTGGTATGCGGTTCGACTCCGGACGGAAGTTCCGTATCTTCAGCCCCTGTAAACAATCCTACTTCGGCACCTTCTGTAACTACGGCTCCTACGAAGGCTCCTGTCAGTTCAGGCGGTACGGCATCTTCCGGAGATCTGTCATTGCAGATAACGTACAATGACCCTTCATCGAAGGCTAATGCGATCGCAGGAACAATAGATATCAAGAATGACTCGTCTTCTGATATCGACCTGTCGACACTTACGATCACTTATTATCTGACTTCGGAAGGCGGTGAGATGACCTTTGACTGCTATCATGCGGCAACGAACGATCAGGGCGGAACTTATACGGCTCTTACGGATACGGTCAGCGGTAAGGCGAGCAGTACGCAATTCGAGATATCCTTCGGCTCCGGAACTTTAAGGAGCGGAGCAACACTTACCATAAGTTTCAGTTGCCACAGATCGGATTGGCAGGAGATGGATCTGAGTAACGACAGATCTTTCGAATCGGCAGAGAATATCGTTGTCAGATCAGACGGCAAGACGGTGCTCGGTAAAGAAGAATAAGATAAATTCAGGCGTCACAAAAATGCGGCGCCTTTTAAGTTTTGATGCGGTGAATGATAAGTGTCATGGATTTTAACAAACTGAAAAGATTTGCATAAACGTTTGCATAAACAAATATTTAATTTATAATAAAAGTACCTGGGATGGGTGGGCTCTTTGTTGAACCTTCACGACATTAAATGGAATCCGGGTCAGTCAATGTAGGTCAAGCCGTTTTAGACGGACGGTCGAAACTGGTTGCAGGATACCGCCCTGGCTATAGCTAGGTGTCAAAAAGGGTTCGTTCATTCTAGGCTTTTTATGTTTGAAATTTTTGAAACAGGAACTGTATGGGATCTATAAACTCGATAAGCTATAATGTTTCTTCCGATCCGGCCGCAAAAAATGCGGTCGGTGTCGTTTTCTTATGCCCGAGTTTCCGTATCCTCGTCTATCACAGACTTTCACAGCCGGGCTGTCCCTTGCGGACCGTGTGATGAACTGTGAGAACGAATTGATGAAAATGATACGGAGAATAACAAAATGAAGATCTTTAATACAATGACAAGATACAAAGAGGACTTTAAGCCGATGGTCGAAGGCCACGTTAAGATGTATGCTTGCGGTCCTACGGTATATAACTATTTCCACCTCGGCAATGCAAGGCCGTTTGTTACTTTTGATGTGCTCAGGAGATATCTCGAGTACAAAGGATATGAAGTCGAGTTCTGCCAGAACTTTACGGATATCGACGATAAGATGATCAAGCGTGCCAATGAAGAGGGCGTGACAGTTAAGGATATAGCTGAACGTTACATCAAGGAATACTACGTCGATGCTGACGGACTTAACTGCAAGAGACCTACATATCAGCCTCGTGCAACAGAATCAATTGATGCGATCATTGCACTTGTAAAGACTCTTATGGATAAAGGCTATGCGTATGTCATCGATGGTGACGGCGTTTATTATGATGTTACCAAGTTCGAAGGATACGGTAAGCTTTCCCACTATAAGCTCGAAGATCTCGTAGCAGGCGGGGGAGAGCGTAAGGCTTCATATGAAGGCAAGAAAAATCCGGGAGACTTCGCTATCTGGAAATTCAAGAAAGAGGGCGAACCTTTCTGGCCTTCTCCTTGGGGCGACGGCCGTCCGGGCTGGCATATAGAGTGTTCTGCGATGATCAAGAAACATCTCGGTGATACCATCGATATCCACGGCGGAGGGCAGGATCTTATCTTCCCACACCATGAGAATGAGATCGCACAAAGTGAAGCAGCCAACGGATGCACATTTGCTAATTACTGGGTCCATAACGCATTCGTAAATGTAGACGGTGAGAAGATGAGCAAATCTCTCGGTAATTTCTTTACCATCAGAGATATCGTTGCTCACTTTCCGTATCAGGTAATCAGGTTCTTTATCCTTTCGGGTCACTACAGGATGCCGATCAATTTCTCTGATGAACTTTTAAGATCTGCTCAGAACGGTCTTGAGAGGATAACGACATGCGTAAAGAACCTTAAGTTCGTTATCGGAAAGAACTCCGGTGACGGATCCGGCGATGAAGCTCTTCTTGAAGCTGTAAAGAAAGCAGGCGAAGAATTTGTGACGTGCATGGACGACGATCTTAATACCGCTGATGCGATAACGGCCATATTTAATCTTGTCCGTGATGCGAATACATCCGTAGCAAATGCTAATGCTTCGGACAGCGCTCTTAAGGCTGCACTTGATAAGCTTGTTGAACTTACGGATGTATTGGGAATTGAAGCTGAAACTGAGGATCCTGTTCCTCAGGAAGTTATGGATCTTGTTCAGAAGAGAGCCGAGGCTAAGAAAGCAAAAGACTTTGCACTGGCTGATTCTTTGAGAGATCAGATCACATCTATGGGTTATTCGGTAAAGGACACGGCAAACGGTCCTCAGGTGGAGAAATTATGATAATACCTTATTTCGCAGGTGACCTTCGTGAGGTGTCACCATCAGTCCTTGCTTATGTGGGAGACGGAGTTTACGACCTTTACGCAAGATGCTGGGTTGCAGAACATTATTCCAATAAGTCGGGTGTAATGCACAAGAAGACGATAAAATACGTAAGTGCAGTCGCACAGGCAGATGCCGTAAGACATCTCATGGATGAACTGACTGAAACAGAAGAGAACTATTTCAGGAGAGGAAAGAATTCCAATCCCGGAAGCATGGCAAAGAATGCCAGTCCTGCAGATTATATGTATGCTACAGGCTTTGAGACACTCATCGGATATCTTTTTCTGGATAATCAGGAAGCAAGGATGGATTATATAATCAACAAGGCTTTCGAATATCTGGACAGTAAGGAAGAAGGTTAATCTTTGTGAATAATGACAGAAGAAATGACAAAAGACGTGACGGAGGAAGACCTCCAAGGAACGCAAGACCTTACAAGGGTAAGGTTTTCGAGAATAAAGACAGGGAAGAAGAACCTGTAAACGAGCCTTCTCCTGACAGACTTGAAGGCAAGAATTCCGTTATGGAAGCTTTGAGATCCGGACGTGAGTTTAATAAGATCTGGATACTCGAGCCGTCTGACGGGAAGCCTTTGGAAGCACACCTTCAGAAGATCCTCGGCATCGCCAAGGATCGTAAGATCGCTGTGGTAAGGTCAAACAGACAGGTACTCGACAGGATGAGCCAGACTCATAATCATCAGGGTGTCATTGCTTCGGTAGCAAGTCACGAATATGCGGATCTTGACGAGATCATTTCGAAGGTAAGGGAAGAGGGTCGTCAGCCGCTCTTTGTGGCACTTGATGAACTTAAGGATGCATATAACCTCGGTTCCGTTCTTCGTATCTCCGATGCGGCAGGCGTTGACGGTGTGATCATACCAAAGCACAGATCCATCGGACTTGATTCGGTGGTAGCAAAGGCATCGGCGGGCGCTATCGAGTATGTTCCGGTCGTCAGAGTGACCAATCTTTCCCAGACTTTAAGAAAACTGAAAGATGACGGATTCTGGGTCTGCGGAACTGATGCCGAAGGAACAGTCGAACATGACAAGGCGGACTACAAAGGCGCAATGGTCATTGTTATCGGCAGTGAAGGCGAAGGAATGAGAGATTCCGTAAAGAAATGCTGTGACTTCCTGGTATCGATACCGATGGTAGGTCACGTTAACAGCTTGAACGCGGCCGTTGCTACGGGTATAGTTGTATTTGAAGCAGTAAAGCAGAGGAAATAAGTAGACGATCATGAGAGCAGAAAGTGCAAAGGCATACGGTAAAAGATCTCTGGCGGCAATATTGATTTTGGTATTGCTTATGAGTCTTGCGGGCTGCGCTTTCGTTGATAAGATCCAAAACAGGATAGATCCGAATGCTTCCAAGATCTCTGCGCCGGAACTTGTAAGGCTTTTGGTCGTTGCGATAAATGATCAGAACATGATCGGCAGTTCTTACGAAGCGATCCCTGAAGTTCAGCGTGAGGGCATCTCATTCTCATATTTCTCGCAGTATGTGTCGATCCTGAAAAGTCTTGGCGGAAATGCCAAGATAGACAGATTTACGTTCCTTGATGAGGAAGAAAACTCCGACAGGCTCGACAAGATCTATAAGCGCATGTGTCAGCAGATGCCTGCAGGAGATTTTAAATCAACTTTTGAGCCTTATGGTTCGGTCAAGACCGTTGAACTCCAATACAGCAAGAAAAATGTCAGTAATTCAAGGATGTATATCTCATTTGACAGTGAGGGTACAGCTTATCTGTCTTATGATTGGATCATGGATCTCATCGATACATATAACTACATGAACCACTACTTTAACATGCTCGAGAAGAACAATTCTGACGGTATTGCGGTTCTCATCAAGAGCAAGAGCGGGTTCTCGACCATATACTCTGAGGATGTCATTGATTCCAAGGCTCAGTATACCGTTGATTTCTACAGGATGAAGGTAAAGAACTCGTTCGATCAGTTTGTTCTCAAAGAGATAAATGCTTTTTATGTTGATTATGAGATCCCGGAAGTCCTTTCTGCTGACGGACAATCACTTTATTCCAGAAATCTCTATGCTTTCAGAGGCAATAACGGAGATATCGATATTATTGATGATATCCCTCAGGAAGTCGATAACAACGTCATCACGGTGCCTTTGTCACAGAATCAGATGATCCGCTGCGGCTTGGAGTATGACAGTTCCGTCCTTCAAAGGATGATGGGAAAGCCTGTAAAAGTCATCGTCCAGGATGAGAATATCTATGATACTGATGATCCGGAGAAGGTAAGATCCAGAGTATGCTTCATGTATAAGGGAATCCATCTTGTATTTGATGCGTCATATACGGATGAGAACGACTGGATGGGCGAACTTGTATCTATCACACTCGTAACCAACAGTCGTGTAAGCTATTCCGTATGTGATCTTAAGCTCGGTGATCCTGAGGAAAGTATCCTTAAGAGATTTCCTATGATCAAGTATGGTGATTATACTCTCAATTATTCGATCAATGCGTCTTCGTTTGACCTTGTTTATGAAGTCACCGACGGCGTAATAACAGGTATAACCATTACAGAGGAAGGATATTAAGAGATCCTTCTTATGAGTTTATCGAGATCTTCATCGGACATTCCCTGTTCCTTGAGATAGACCTTGATATCCCCGCCGTAATTTTTCTCGATATAATCCAGGAAGATGACCATGTTTTCTGCATCGCTTCCGAGAATATGCTTGAGTCCCGGTTCCTGAGTTGCTATAAGAGGATCGAGTATCGGTTTCATGAAAGTATAGGAACATTCGTAGTTTCTTATGATGTTTTCTCTGGAAGCTCCGGCAAGAAGATAGAGGATGGCCGAGATGATACCTGTCCTGTCCTTGCCATGGGCGCAGTGATACATCGTAATGCCCTCATTATCGGATATGATCTTTAATATCCTGCAGATACGGTCACCAAGCTGCTGAAGTATAAGTACGTAGAAATCGCCGAGAAGGTGAGTCCTCAGGAAATTGATCGTAGGATCATTCTCATTATCGGGATCTCCTATAAAAAGAGGAATGTTATAAAAATCTACTCCTTCATATTCTCGAAAAGGATTTCCGTAATGCCTGACTTCGGCTTCGGAACGCAGATCTATCACACAGGTGATTCCCGCTGCTTTCAGGTTATCGCACTGTTCCTTGGTGAGATCTGAAGGTGAATCGGACCTTATTACTGCGTTTCTTGGAAAGACTATTCCGTTCTTTAAGGGCATTCCGCCGAGTTCTCTGGCGTTAAGAAGTCCGTCGAAGTGCATCAGCTGCGAAGTTACATCATAATTATCCATCTTATTCTCCGGGTAGTTTTTTCGAGAGGTATTATACACTAAGAAAAGTTGAAAAATGATGTTGACATAAGTTCACACGTGTATTAATATTATTTGCGTTCAACACGCGCCTGTAGCTCAACTGGATAGAGTGTCTGACTACGGATCAGAAGGTTGTGGATTCGATCTCTGCCAGGCGCGCCAAACAAAAAGATGTCTTGTTTCCGGGACATCTTTTTTTATGAGAATAATTAAAGTTTGCTTTATTTATTGTACTGTGCTACAATTTTTCGGCTAATGGTTTTAGTTAATAAATTATATAAAAATATGTGGAGGACGTCATTATGGCATCTACTATCGAGAAGAAGGACAACAGCGAGGTTGTAATCTCTCTTGAGGCTACAAGAGAAGAATTCGAAGCTGGACTTAAGAAGTCTTACGAGAAGAATAAGAAGAAGTTCCAGGTTCCTGGCTTCAGAAAGGGTAAGGTTCCATATCAGCTCGTACTCCAGTACTACGGAGAGGGCGTACTTTATGATGATGCCATCGATTCTATTGCAAGCCCTGCATATGTTGAGGCTATCAAGGAGCACGATCTTCAGGTTGTTTCCCGTCCTAGCATCGACATCAAGGAGATCAACGAGAATGGTATGAAGTACGATCTCATCGTTACAGTTAAGCCTGATGTTAAGCTTGGTCAGTACGAGGGTGTTGAAGTTCCTTACTCCGAGCGTGAAGTAACAGACGAGACAGTAAACAACGAGCTCGAGGCTATGCTTAAGAGAAATGCTTCCCAGGAGGAAGTTACAGACCGTGCGGTTCAGGACGGCGATACAGTAGTTATCGACTACGAGGGATTCAAGGACGGTGTTGCTTTTGAAGGCGGCAAGGGTGAGAACTATAAC
Organism: uncultured Clostridia bacterium; assembly: GCA_947165785.1. Lineage (GTDB taxonomy): Bacteria > Bacillota > Clostridia > Saccharofermentanales > Saccharofermentanaceae > Saccharofermentans. The sequence continues at coordinate 11,087 of CAMVBS010000062.1, forward strand.
CTTAAGATCGGTTCCCACAGCTTTATCCCTGGCTTCGAGGAGCAGATCATCGGTCACAACATCGATGAGGAGTTCTCCATCGACGTTACATTCCCTGAGGAGTATCACTCTGAGGAACTCAAGGGCGCAGCTGCTTCATTTACAGTAAAGATCCACGCTATCAAGGCTGAGAAGCTTCCTGAGCTCGATGACGAGTTCGCAAAGGACGTTTCCGAGTTCGATACACTTGATGAACTCAAGGCAGACATCAAGGCTAAGCAGACAGAAAGAGCACAGAAGGAAGCTAAGAACGCTTTCGAGAACGAAGTTGTTCGTGTTGTTTCCGATAATGCTGAGGTTGAGATCCCGGATTGCATGGTTGATACAGAGGTTGAGCAGATGGTTCAGCAGCAGACAGCTTCCATGAAGCAGCAGGGACTTGAGCTTGATATGTACCTTAAGTATGTTGGTCAGACAATGGATGAGTTCAGAGATTCCATGAAGCCAATGGCTAAGGTTCGTGTTAAGGGCAACCTCGTACTCGAGGCAATCTCCAAGGAGCTCAAGATCGAGTCAACTGAGGAAGACTACAACAACGAGATCGAGACTATTGCTAAGGCATACAACATGAAGAAAGAGGATGTTGAGAATGCTATCGGCAAGGACAGCGCTTATCTCAAGGAGTCCATCATCACAAGAAAGACAGTTGAGGCACTTGCTGAGAAGGCTGTAAAGACAGAGCCTAAGGCTGATGACGAGAAGGCTGAGAAGAAGCCTGCTGCTAAGAAGACAGCTGCAAAGAAGACTACAACAAAGAAGACAGCTGAGAAGAATGAGTCTGAGGACTCTGAGGCTGCTCCTAAGAAGACAGCAGCTAAGAAGACTACAGCTAAGAAGACAACTAAGAAGGACGCCGAGGAAAAGACTGAGGAGTGATCTTTCGGGTAAGATGATTCTTAACGGTCCGATACCTGTTTAACTACAGGTTCGGACCGCTTTGTTTTATTTTTTATTAGTGTTAAAATATTTAGACCGAATTAACGATTGGAGATTTTTATGGCAAATACATATGACGGTGATACACCTGAGATATTGACCTGTTCTTTTTGCGGTAAGTCCGAATACGATGTTCCGCGTCTGTTCTCTGGTGTTAACTGCTATATCTGCATTGATTGTATAAAGACTGCTTACGGCATCTGTGCTGAAGAAGAGAAGATGAAGAGGAGAAACAAGCTTAAGCAGGCTCGTCCTCATAAGCTCATCACTCCAAGAGAGATCAAGGACAAACTTGATGAATATGTTTACGGTCAGGATGATGCTAAGGTCTCGCTTTCCGTTGCAGTTTATAACCACTATAAGAGAGTATTCTGTGAGCCGGATCCGGCTGATGATGTTGAGATCGCGAAGAGTAACATCCTTCTTCTTGGTCCTACAGGCTGTGGTAAGACATATCTTGCACAGACACTTGCCAAGATCCTCGAT
>CAMVBS010000063.1 GCA_947165785.1 uncultured Clostridia bacterium
CCCGCACTGTGATAATGCGGGACATAAGTCGACATTATCCATCTGTAATTGACGGATATGCCTCGGATAGTCCTAAATTGCAAATATTCCTTCTTAGCCTTTGCCATGTGATCATATTAGCAAAAAGTGGGCAGTATTTATATCAAAAAAACTAATTTTCTGTATATATTGTTATTCACTGATTATAAAATATTCAAGAAAACAACGTGGCTATTATAAAGGGAAGAAAAAAGGGGCGTCTTAAAGCTTTAAGACTCCCCATTATTTTTGCCTGTATTTCCCGATCAGTAACGCTTGATCTTCCTTGAAGTATTCTTCTCGAACTCTTCTTTACGAAGAACGGTCCTCTTGATCTTTTTATAGTTGATGAGCTTTTCATTAACTTCATCACAGACACTTTCAAGAAGTTTTGTCACTTCCTCGTCACTCGGATCTTTCTTACCGAGCTTAAGCTCTACTTCCTCCATATTCGGGAAAATTGTTGCCGTAATGATGATATCGTCTTTTCTCTCATCATGTACGCCCGTAACGACGCTTTCCTGAACTACAGGGTTTTGAGCCAGGAGATATTCGATCTCTTCAGGGAATACATTCTTACCGTTCTTTGCAATGATAACGTTCTTCTTACGACCGGTAATGATGCAGAATCCGTCGTTATCGATATATCCGAGGTCACCTGTATGATAGAAACCATCGCTGTCCAAGGCAGCCTTGGTCGCCTCATCATTCTTGTAATAACCGAGGAATACGTTCTCTCCCCTTCCTGCGAACTCACCGATACCGTCTTCGTCCGGATCGAGGATCTTGATCTCACAGCCCGGAAGAGGAAGTCCTGCAGCATTGTTCTTATAATCCACGTCACGGTTAAGTGCGAGGATTGGAGCACACTCAGTAAGTCCGTAGCCCTGGATAGAGTGAATGCCTATATCCTGGAAGAACTGGAGTATCTCAGGATTGATCGGAGCACCGCCGACGATAAGAAGTCTTAATCTTCCGCCGAATGTCTCGTGAATATCCTTGAAGAGCTTACGTCTTAAGTCGATACCGATCTTACGAAGACCGTTTGAAAGCTTACGGCCGGTATTGAATTTCTTAAGAAGTTTCGGGTCAGAATTGAGCTTTTTCCAGATAGCCTTATAGAACATTTCTGCCATTGCAGGAACCATAAGGATACATGTAGGCTTACATTCCTTAATGTTGGTCGTAATATAGCGAAGACCCTCACAAACGGCAAGAGTTGAACCTCTGTATACCTGACCTAAGAAACCGCATGTGCATTCATAAGTGTGATGCAGCGGAAGTACTGACATGAATACGTCCTTAGGATCGATATAAACGAAAGAATACATGGACATAAGGTTCTTACATATATTCTTCTGGCAGAGCATGACAGCCTTGGATTTGGCAGTGGTACCTGATGTAAAAAGAAGGATGGTCATCTCATCAGGATCGATCGTCGTATCGATAAATGTCTTATCGCCTGAAGCAATAAGATCTGTTCCCTTCTTAACAACATCCCAGAAATATGAATACTTGGTATCGTCGAGCTTATCCATACAGATGTAATGCTTTACCGAAGGCACTTTACCGTATACTGCTTCAACAGCCTCAAGTTTTGCCTTGGAAAAGATAAGTATCTCAACATCAGCTCTCTCGAGCATGCTCTCGATCTCTTCAGCAGGCAATTCCTTATCAAGAGGAACTACACAGCCTGTACCGTTAGTAACCGCAAGATAGGAAACGAACCATTCATATCTCGTCTCACCGAGAATAGCGACCTTGGCACCCTTATTAACCAGTGTCATCAGTGCAGTTCCGAGACCGTCGATATCTTTATCATATTTGTCAGGCATTATCGGGACATATTCCCCGCCCTTCTGTTCTTTAACCAAAAAACATGGGTTTTCAGGATGATCTTTAACTCTTTTCTTGATGAGCTCACGAAGATCCCTGATCTGAGTAACTTCATATAAAGGCTTATCCTTCATAGAATCCCTCCTTATAGTGGAACTGTAATCAATATACCATAATGAGAAAAAGTTCCACACTTTGGATGTGAATTGTCACAGAAAATTTATTAATCTTATTGATTTATACCATTCTCACTGTCCAAAAACGGAGAATACATCATAATTGCAGAGTTATGTATCAGAAGTTCATCCGAGAGCAGATTTCCCTCCGTGTCATACTTAAGCTGATAAAGATCATTATGTCTTGTAAATCCGCCCCAGTATTCACTTTGCATCTTATGATCCCTTTCAACGATATCAAACTTATATAACGGTTCTGAATTTACCCTTATCTCACCTTCAAGATAAGTATTACCGACTTTTACGTTTATCTGATAGGTATCTTCCGTATTATTTCTGATCATGAGATCACCATACGGATAAAAGCAAGTTGCTCCGCTGCCGAATGGCTGAGTCCTGTTGGAATCGGGAAAGACATCATAGCCGTGGCGATGACGTTCGATAACAGTTAAAGGCGTATGTATAGCCATCCAGAATATCAGATTCGAGAGTTGACATAATCCGCCGCCGACACCTGCTCTTACAGTTCCGTTAACGAGTACCATGCCATCCTTATATCCCTTGCTCCTTTTAGGGTTACCTATAAGTTTCCAATAACTGAAGACTTCACCGGGATGGATTATTATACCGTTGATATGAGGAACTGCTAACTTAAGATTTTCGATCTTGTTTTGTTGCAGGTACATATCCGTATCCTTAAGGTTACGGATCAACGGGGTCTTGTGAGAAAAATACTGGAAATTCAATAACTCTGATCTCTTTTCATGCGCGAAAAAGCGATTCATCCTGATCCATAAAAATTTACGCTTTGTGCCGTAAAACATCTTACCGATCAAAAGACGAAGATCAGATCGTTTAATTGGTTTTGCCGTATACTGTGGAATGTGTATATTTTCTGTGCTCATATGAGCGGATTATACAAGGATTTTACTTCAAAGTGTACCCTTTAAGCTCATATCTAAGGGTTTTCTGATTAGGACAATAAAGTTCGACAAGATTCCAAAAAGCAGGCTTATGATGCATATGTGTAAGATGAGCATGTTCATGCATAAGTACATAGAATAACTGATCATCCGTAAGGTAGTAACAATACGCTGAGATCGATATCACTTTGTCTGCAGAACATCTTCCCCAATATGTCTTGCTGTATGAGATCTTATACTGATCAGCCCTTGGGCCGTCATAATCGTTCATAAGATCCATACACCTTTTTAAGAGCTTGTTCTTAAAAGTAGTACTTCTGGAATCAGAAGGCAAAGTAAGTTCTTTTTTGGTCTCGTTCTTATTGAGCCATTTTACGAAAAGCGGCGCTTTTGAACGCATGAACTTGTCAACTTCAGTTACAGGTATACGGGAGTCTGCTTTTACATTGAACTTACCTTCTGCGGGAGAAAACGTAACTCTTATTCCTGCTTTGTATCTTTCAAAATATTCAAGTTCATACGAAATGCCGACCTCCGGGATGACATACGTCATCACGGGGATCGGCGCTCTTTTGGATCTTTGTTGTTTATGCCCTTTCTTAAACACTGGCATATCCTTTGGAGATAGCAAGTTCTGCTCTCTCCTTTGCTTTGCCGCCCAAAGCGATCTGCTCCTTAATGAAGTTCGGATGTTCCTTAAGGAAAGAAGCCATGTACTCAGACGGATCTGCAAGGAACTTCATCGTAAGATCATACTGCTGCTGATTGATAGCTCCGAGGCTTAAAGCTTCATCGAAAAGGCTCTTGTCAATGCCGGCGAATGTCTCCATCGATACACCAAGTTCCTTAAGATTAGCTTCACCGTTCTGATGTCTGTCGATAACTGCGACAGTATTTGTGATGTCACTTCCGAGACCTCTGATCGCAGGGATCCAAGCACGAACATAAGATGATGCCTCAGTAATGAGATCGGCTACATGGATAGCCTTCAGACCCTTAAGATCAACTTCGGAAGAATCCTTTGTGATCTCAAAGTTCTCAGTTGAATAAACGGATGTACCGTCCTTAAAGATAGAAAGATGAGGCTTTGCAAGGAAATATGACGGAAGGATGGAAAAGAAGAAATCTCTTCTCTCTCCGCCTGAAACATAATCAAAATCATATTCGGAAAGCTTAGCCGTAATAAGATCCGTGATCATCTTAAATGTCTCGGATTCCTCATAAACCTTGAGAAGATCCAGGAAGATCTTATGAGGGAATGTTTTCTTATCCTCTGCAATATATGTCTCGATCTTCTTAAGAAAATCATTGGCAGTAGCTTCATCTCTGATGATGAAGTGTGTGTTGATATAGAATGGTCCCAATGTACCGGATGTATACCAGAATGGTGTATCCTCAGGAGCCACACGTACTGCGTTTGTCTTGAAAAGTGCTTCGATTACTTGATTTGCCATTTATATCACCTCGTTAAATTATTACCATAGTTCAAGTGTGCCTGTAAGATCTTTAAGATCGATATTGTTTTCTTCAGTGTATCTTACAAGATCATTCGTTATCTTTACAGGCAAAGTAGGATGGATAAGTGAACCTGTTCCGATCTCAACTGCAGATGCACCTGCGATCATGAATTCGATAACATCCTCATAACTCATTACACCGCCGCAGCCGATTATCGGTATATCAAGAACCTTAGAGCATTCCGCAACCATACGGATCGCGATAGGCTTAATGGCAGGTCCTGAATATCCGCCTGTATTATTATGAAGGACAGGTCTTCTTGTCTTTATGTTTATAACCATACCGAGAAGCGTATTGATGAGTACGACTGCATCAGCTCCTCCCTCCTGAGCAGCTAATGCGACGGCTTTGATGTCTGTTACATTAGGCGTGAGTTTTATCCATAACGGAAGATCTGTTTCTTTGCGCATCAATGAAACTATCTGCTTAACCTGAACCGGATCAGCACCCAATGTCATGCAACCTGCTTTAACATTAGGACATGAAAGATTGATCTCCAAGGCATCGATCTTGTCTTTGTGAGCGTTCAGTTTTTGTACCATGGCAATATAGTCTTCAAAAGAATGCCCTGCTGCATTAACGATCACACCGGTATTAAGAGATCTCATATAATCAAGATCATTATCGATGAAATAATCTACACCGGGATTTTGAAGTCCTACGGAATTAAGCATGCCTGAAGCAGTTTCTGCTACTCTGCATCCTTCATTTCCCTGTCTCGGCTTTATGGTAAGGCCTTTTGAAGAAAGACCGCCGAGGATAGAAAGATCATAATATTCAGATAGTTCATGACCGAAGTTACAAGTGCCTGAAGCAAGTATGAGCGGGCTTTTAAGTTCAACATTTCCTACTTTAACATTAATGGAACTCATCAGAAGATCACCTCCTCAAATGGAAATACAGGACCTTCCTTACAACATCTGACGTGTTTGAATTCCTCTCCGTTAGCTTCAGCTTTGAGCTTACATACACAAACAAGACAGATACCGATTCCACAACCCATTCTCTGCTCCATTGATACGAATGAAGGTATCTCCTTTGATGTTGCCCAGTTACCGCATGCCTTCATCATCGGAAGCGGTCCAACGCAGCAAAGAACGGAGTTTTTTACGAACTCATCATCAAGCGTATCAAGACCTGCGATACATGTTCCTTTTATTCCAATGTCACCTGCGTCAGTACAAAGAACATAATCAGGTTCGTTAAGTACTACCTGAGATGCATTCCTGAATCCCTCAACAACTTTGAACGGGATACCTTTTTCGCGAAGATGCTGTGATGCGAAATTAATAGGAAATACTCCCGTTCCGCCTGCTACAAGGATATAGTTCTTTGAAGGATCGAAAGTAAAACCGTTACCGAGAGGTCCCAGCACTTCGATCTCTTTGCCTTCTTCAAAAGCAGCTATCTCAACTGTTCCCTTACCGACTACCTTAACTCCGATATCAAATGTTCCATTAGCTTTATCAACGGAAGCGATACCGAACGGTCTTTTAAGGAAAAGCGAACAAGAGATGTTCACGAACTGACCCGGAACAGCTTCATTTGCAATGTCCGGACACTTTATCGTGAGATAAGCCGTATCCGGGTTGAGCATCTTTTTCGATACTACTTTACAAGTAAATTCTTTTTTCATACGTATTTACGATCCTTCAAAGCTGCATTGAGCTTGTCTCTCATGTCGATTGCTTCATCTCTTGTAGCCTTGGCAAAATCCTTAGGCTCGAGGTCTTCCCTCTTCTTCCATGCGCACATGAGGCTTCTTGAAGCGTTAACGATGGAACCCTTTCCGTCTGCCGTAAAAGAAGCAACGGCAGCATCAGCTCCGGCACCCTGTGCACCGTAGCCCGGAACAAGGATCAAAGCCTGAGGCATTCTCTTACGAACGTCTACTGCCTGCTCAGGCCATGTAGCACCAACAACGGCACCTACAGATGAGAATCCGCACTTACCTACGAGATCTTTGCCCCACTCATTTACCATGTCAGCCATTGCTTCGTAAACTTTGCGGCCGTCCTTGAGCTCGAGATCCTGAAGATCTCCTGCTGACGGATTCGAAGTTCTTACAAGAGTAAAGATTCCTTTGCCGCTCTCTTTACAGATATCAGTGAAAGGCTTGATGCCGTCTGTTCCGAGATAACCGTTAACTGTTACCGCATCGGAATCAACAACCGGCTTAGTGCTCTCGAGAAAGCTCGTTTCGCCGATCAGTGCCTTTGCATATGCTTCAGCGGTCGTGCCGATATCATTACGCTTGGCATCGGAAATTACGACCATTCCCTTGGACTTGGCATAATCAACTGTCTCAAGGAAAGCCTCAAGGCCGCAGATGCCGTACATCTCATAATATGCGATCTGTGGCTTTATGGCAGGAACGATATCACATACTGCATCGATGAGTGCCTTATTAAATTCAACGATAGCCTCACATGTAGCCATTTCTTCGTCATCAGGGAACATCTCCTTAGCTTCATCGATGATGAACTGAGGAATATAATCCAGCTTAGGATCCAATCCCATTACCGTCGGGTTATTCATCTCGGCGATCTTGCCGCACAAAAGATCAGCAAAGTTTTTCATAAGTTACTTTTCCTCCCATTATCGTAAGTATTGTTTCACCATAGAGCTTGAATCCGTCATATGGAGTGTTTCTGCCCTTAGTAAGCATCTTATTCTTATCGAAAATAAACTCGTTCTCGAGGTCGAAGACAGCCAGATCAGCGTCATCTCCGACATTAAGACCGCCCCTTCCGAGCTTAAGGATATTGCTCGGATTGTAGCACATGAGCTCTGCAAGTCTTTGAGCTGTGATGTGACCCGGCTTAACGAGATAAGTATAACCCAGAGCAAAAGCTGTCTCAAATCCTACGATACCATTGTTGGCGATCTGGAATTCAACGCACTTCTCATCTTCATGGTGCGGAGCGTGATCAGTAGCAATGGCATCGATAGTACCGTCCTTAAGACCTTCGATGATCGCTTCGACATGCTCCTTGGTACGAAGCGGCGGATGCATCTTAAAGTTGCTGTCATAGTTCTCGCAGCTGTCATCTGTCAAAGTAAAGTAATGAGGACATGTCTCACATGTAACCTTAACGCCTCTGGCCTTAGCATCTCTTACCATCCTTACGCCGCTCTTGGTCGAGACATGGCACAGATGGATCGGGATATTGAGGTACTCAGCCATGATGATATCTCTTGCGATAGCGATATCTTCAGCAGCTGTAGGGATTCCTCTGAGACCCAGACAGGTTGAGACTTCGCCTTCGTTCATGCAGCCGTCCGATAAAGTCTTCTCTTCACAGTGGTCCAATACCGGAATATCAAAATCAGATGAATACTCGAGTACTTTACGGAGAAGTTCAGCAGTTGCGATCGGCTTACCGTCATCAGATACTGCAACGATCCCGGCTTCCTTCATAAGGCCGATCTCAGATAAGAGCTTTCCGTCAAGATCCTTACTGCAGGCTCCGATAGGATATACTCTGGCGTAACCTGCTTCCTTTGCTTTCTTAAGTATTCCGCTTACTACTGCCGCATTGTCGCATACAGGATCTGTATTAGGCATCGGACAGATGGATGTATATCCGCCTTTTGCAGCGCTCATGGAACCTGTAAGGATCGTCTCCCTATATTCGAATCCCGGCTCTCTTAAATGACAATGCATATCAACAAGGCCCGGGAAAACAGTCTTGCCTGAAATGTCATATGTCTTATCAGCATCCTTCTTATCGAAAACGTCACAGAACTTACCGTCTTCGATATAGATATCTTTCTTTTCTCCCGTAAAGAGAGTTGCATTTTCAAGAATTATTTTCATATCTGATTTCTCCTTGCCATGAGTAAGTAAAGGACAGCCATCCTGACTGCAACACCGTTTGTTACCTGTTCATTTATGACTGACTGATCGCAGTCGTAAACTGCCGTAGGAAGTTCGACACCGTGATTGCACGGACCAGGATGCATCAAAAGTGCGCCCGGTTTAGCAAGTTCGAGCATTTCAGGAGAGATACCGTAGAATTTCGAATATTCGGCTACTGACGGGAAAAGTGATTTATGCTGTCTTTCGAGCTGTACTCGAAGGCCCATTACCGCATCACAGTCCTTTACACAGTCGGCGACATTATCTGCCACACGGCATCCGAGTTTCTCGATGCCTACAGGCATCATCGTCTTAGGTCCGTAGATACTTACCTGGGCGCCGAGCTTAGTCATTCCGATGGCGTTGCTTCGTACGACACGGCTGTGGTAGATATCTCCGCAGATGGCAACTTTCTTGCCCTCAAGAGTTCCGAGTTTCTCATAGATGGTAAACATATCAAGGAGAGCCTGTGTAGGATGCTCGTTCATGCCGTCACCTGCATTTACGACAGATGCGTTAAGGTGTGGAGCTATAAAATGAGGAGCTCCTGAATGACTGTGTCTCATGATGATGATATCAGTTGCCATCATGTCGATCGTCCTTGCCGTATCAAGAAGTGATTCACCCTTTGCAACGGAACTTCCTGTTGCGGAGATGTTTGCACTAGCTGACCCCATATATTTGGAAGCAAGCTCGAATGAGAGCCTTGTTCTCGTACTGTTCTCATAAAAGAGCGTGATAACTGATTTACCCTGAAGATGACTGGTCTTCTTATTACCTGAAGTAAGTACCATCTTCATGGTCTTAGCTGTTTCCAAGATCTCCATAATCTCTTCAGCCGTAAGCTGTTTAAGACCCAAAAGGTCTTTGTTGCGTAATCCCATCTTAGTTTTCCTCCTCGCAAAGGAGCACCTGATTTGCTCCGTCTACTTCATCAAACTGTACCGAGATCATCTCATGCTTTGATGTCGGAACGTTCTTACCTGTAAAATCTGCTCTGAAAGGCAGTTCTCTGTGACCGCGGTCGATAAGGATCGCAAGTTCTATCGCTGCAGGTCTTCCCATATCAAAAATCGCATCGATCGCTGACCTTACGGTTCTACCCGTATACAAAACGTCATCGACCAATACGATCTTCTTGTTATTAACGTCAAATGGAATGTGAGTTCCGTTAACTACCGGATGTGCATTGAGCTTGGACAGATCATCTCTGTAGAATGTGATATCCAGGATGCCGAGCGGGACTTCTACTCCCTCTACGGATCTAAGATTATCCCTGATCTGTTTTGCCATAGGAACGCCTCTGCGCTGAACGCCGATAAGACAGACATCATCTAGTCCGTCATTCTTCTCGATTATCTCGTGGGAGATACGCATAATAGCACGGCGCATATTGGCTTCGTCCATCAGAGTTGCTTTTGTAATGATATTCTTCATATAAAAACTCCTTCCCGAAGATATAAAAAAAGCCGGAATCCCTATGATCCGACTAAAAAAAGCTAAAGTATTCCTATGAATAATCTTGCTAACCTCACCGGATCAACTTAAAGATTTATACATAGAATAGACTTTAATCGTTCGAAAAGCAACACAAAATATCATCAGTCAAACATCTCTTTTGAGTTGATCTTGTACACATATTGAGTACCGAAAAGATACCCGTATTTAAACCTTGCGCTTGCCGACTCAAAGATAAGATAGACATTGTTCTTCTTTGATGTAACACCTTCTGCATTCGGAGGTACCTTTATCTTCTTAATAAGTGCCTTATCCTCGAAAACATAGACCGGTATGATCTTGCCGTGATATTCATATGTGGTATCTACTGTCTGAAGTACTTCACGAAAATCATAAACATACAATATAGAATCCTTCCATCTGGCAGAAGATGCGGAAAGATACATACGACCTGACTTATCCATACACATTCCCTGAACGGTGCTTCCTATGGATAGCGCAAAGATCGCTTTATCACTTACTCCGAGTTTTTCCTTCTCGTTTAAAGGATATGCAAATACCATTGCGGTATTGAGATTGCCGCTTGGAGATACAAGATGATGTTTCTTGCTGGTGGTGAATTTCTTAAGATATTGATACTCACCGATAAAGAGGTTGTTACCATAGACAAAGCAGAACGAGGAGTTACTATCAGTATCGATCGTTCCTATTATCTTTATCTTGTCATTATCGGGATCCAGAAGGTCTTCCTTATCTAGTACATAGCACTTCTTATTTCCGCCGGTTACATATACGAAATTGCCGTGAGCAGCGATTCCGCCGGAATGCCACTTAAAGTAATCACCTTTTTCGTTAACTATCTGCTTTACATGATGCTTTTTATCCTTGTCCACAACGATGATCTCAGAATAGCCTTTTGGATAGGTATAACCGCTGATCAAAAAGCAGTTCTCATCTTCCAGATATTCTATTCCCTGAGGGATCACTTTAGAAAAAGGTGTAACAGCCAGAAATTCAGGTTTGGAATTATAGTAGAAATCAAGATATGGGAACAGAAAAGTGCCGTAAAAAAGCAGCACACTCAAAGCGAGTATGATCGATAAGATCCTGATTAATCTCTTGTACAAAGCTGTTCGTTCCATATTACCTCAAATTTATTATAATCATTTTTTCGAAAATAATTATCAGCTCTTGAAAAAAGGCATAAAAACTACAAAAAATGTACGTTTGACAAATACTATATCGATGACTATAATCTATCAGTACACAATCAAACGGGGTTGTGGCGGAATGGCAGACGCAGCAGACTCAAAATCTGCCGACCTCAAAATCGTGTGGGTTCAAGTCCCACCAGCCCCACCAGATCAGATGAAAAGACAGTCAGATGGCTGCCTTTTTTGTTATTAAAAAAACAAAATCATGATATTTCTTTCATATTAAATAATTATTCAGGAAGGCACATAAAACCTTAGTTTTTCCCCATTTTTATGGGATTGATAATATAAAATTTGATATAATAACATCAAATGCACTATGGAGGGGAAATATGGCTGCTTTAAACAACTATTCTAAGATTACACCTGAAATAGAGAAATTGGCAACTTTATGCAGTGAGCAGACTATCGATTCTGAACTTTACAAAAAGTATGATGTTAAGCGCGGTCTTCGTGATGTTAACGGAAAAGGCGTATTAACAGGTCTTACTGAGATATCCGAGATCATTTCTTCAAGGATGATCGACGGTGTATCTACACCATGTGACGGTGAACTTTACTACAGAGGTTATAACGTTAAGGATATCGTTCAAAGCTTCATTGACGACAACAGATTCGGATTTGAAGAGACCACATACCTTTTGCTCTTCAGTCGCCTTCCTGATATGGAAGAACTCCAGGCTTTCAATAAACTCCTGGTCAATTATCGTAATATAATGCCTAAGAACTTCGTTCGTGATGTCATCATGAAAAAGCCAAGTGAAGATCTTATGAATAATATCGCAAGGTCAGTACTTAACATGTACGCTTATGACGGTAATCCGGATGATCTTTCGATCCCTAACGTACTTCGTCAGTCCTTGGAACTCATCTCCATCTTCCCTATGCTTACCGTTTATAGCTATCATGCGAAGAATTACTACCTTGATAAAGGAAGTCTTATAATCCACAGACCTCAGCCGAATCTTTCTACAGCTGAGAATATCCTTTATATGCTACGACCTGATCATAAGTTCTCTGCTCTTGAAGCTATGATACTTGATCTTGCTTTGATACTTCATGCTGAACACGGAGGCGGTAACAATTCTACATTTACAACTCATGTAGTTACTTCATCAGGAACAGATACATATTCAGCTGTTGCTGCTGCCTTAAGTTCTCTTAAGGGCCCTAAGCACGGCGGTGCCAATATCAAGGTCGTAAAGATGCTCAATGATATCAAGAAGAATGTAAGTGACTGGAATGATGACGCCGAGATCGAAGCATATCTTGCAAAGATCCTTCACAAAGAAGCATTTGATAATGCCGGTGTGATCTACGGAATGGGTCATGCAGTCTATTCCATTTCAGATCCGAGAGCTCAGATCTTCAAAGGGTATGTTGAGAAGCTTTCCATTGAGAAAGGCCGTACCAAGGAGTTCAAGCTTTATTCCAAGATCGAGAAGATCGCAGCTGAACTTATCGCCAAGGAAAGAAG
>CAMVBS010000064.1 GCA_947165785.1 uncultured Clostridia bacterium
CGGAAGAAGCCGTTACGAGGATCAGCTTTTTCGGAGATGAGATAGAGAAGATCTCTTTTATTCATCATGTGTCGGGCAAAGTCCTGTGGACCAAGAACTTTGTCGAGATCTTTCCTGCTTCGCATTATGCGACCGGCAGGACCAAGCTTCAAAGAGCACTCGTTACGATAGAAGAAGAACTCGAAGAGCAGGTAGCTAAGCTACGTGAAGAAGGTAAGCTCGTTGAGGCATACCGTCTTGAGCAAAGGACCAGATATGATATCGATATGCTCAATGAGACCGGTTTTTGTAAGGGCATCGAGAATTATTCCAGACATATCTCTGGCCGTAAGCCGGGTGAGCCTCCTTGTACCTTGATGGACTTTTTCCCTGAAGATTACCTTCTCCTCATAGATGAGTCGCATGTTACGGTCCCTCAGGTCGGAGCGATGTATAACGGTGACAGATCCCGTAAGGATATGCTCGTTAAGTACGGTTTCAGACTGCCGTCTGCGTATGATAACCGCCCTTTGAGATTTGAGGAGTTCGAGGAGAAGATGGGAAATACCATCTTCGTATCCGCGACACCTGCCGATTACGAGAAGGAACACAGTGTAAGGACAGTTGAACAGATCATAAGACCTACGGGACTTTTGGAACCGGAGATCCATATCCATCCTGTGGAAGGACAGATCGAAGACATACTTCAAAGGCTTCGTGAGAACATCAAGAAGGGTGATAAGAGCCTTATCATGACACTTACCAAGAAGATGTCCGAAGATCTTACCGCATTTCTTAAGAATGAAGGCATCAATGTTACTTATCTTCATTCCGATATCGACACTGTTGAGCGAATGGAGATACTTCGTAAGCTCAGGACAGGCGAGATCGATGTTATCGTCGGAATCAACCTGTTAAGAGAAGGTATCGACCTTCCTGAAGTTTCGCTTCTCATGATCCTGGATGCGGACAAGGAAGGATTCCTAAGATCTACAAGATCTCTTATCCAGATCATCGGCCGTTGTGCGCGTAACAGTGAGGGTCGAGTCGTCCTTTATGCTGATGAGATGACAGATTCTATCATGAATGCGGTCTCAGAGACTAACAGGCGTCGTGAGATCCAGATGAGATACAATGAGGAACATCATATCGTTCCTAAGACTATCAAGAAAGAGATCAGAGAAGTCTTCGACTTTATCGGGGACGACGGCAAGAAAGACAAGAAGTCCGAAGATGAGGTCAAGAAACTTCTTACCAAGGGTCCTTCATCAGTTCCTGAGGGAGAGAAGACGAAGCTCATCGGCAAACTTGAGAAAGAGATGGCAAAGGCAGCAAAAGAACTCGATTTCGAGCGTGCTGCAGAACTTCGTGATACCATTATCATGCTCAAGGGCGGAGCTACATCATAAGAGAACGTAAGGAGGTTCGTTATGAGTGATGACAACAAAAAGATAACGCCTCCCGAAGTTACGGGCTTCGTTCATCTGCACCTTCACACGGAGTACAGTCTCCTCGACGGTGCCATAAGACTTAAAGACCTTCCCGACAGACTCATAGAGATGGGAATGACTTCCTGTGCCATAACTGATCACGGAGTCATGTATGGTGTTGTCGATTTCTATAAAAAGATGAAAGCCAAAGGCCTTCATCCTATCATAGGCTGTGAGGTCTATGTGGCTATCGACAGCAGGTTCAACAGAACATATAACGCTAATCAAAGACACTATCATCATCTGATATTGCTCGCCAAGGATAATGACGGACTTAAGAATCTGAACAGACTTTGTTCGTTTGGTTTTACGGAGGGCTTTTACCGTAAACCGAGGATCGATAAGGAACTTCTTGAGAAATATCATGAAGGACTTATCTGTCTTTCTGCGTGCATAGCAGGTGAGATCTCCTGCGATATCCTGGGCGATGATCTTGAGAAAGCCAAAAAGGATGCGCTCTGGTACGACAACCTTTTCGGAAGAGGAAATTATTATCTTGAGATACAGAGCAACACGATGCGTGAACAGGCTATCGTCAACAGCGCCCTTGTAAGGCTTTCCAGAGAGACCGGCATACCGTTGGTTGCAACTAATGACTGTCATTATCTTAAGAAGGAAGACTACGAAGTACATGACGTTCTTCTTTGTATGCAGACCGGTGCCAAGAAGTCCGATCAGAACAGGTTCAAGATGTCGGTCAACGATTTCTATGTAAAATCCGAGACCGATATGCGAAGGTTCTTCCCTGAACTTTCCGAAGCGATCGACAATACGACCAGGATCGCAAATATGTGTAATGTCGAATATGACTTCAATACGATCCATCTTCCTGAATATGACATTCCGGAAGGATTTGCTTCCAATGCCGAGTATCTCACGAGTCTTGCATATTCAGGTCTTACAGAGAGATTTAAAGCTACTCCTCCGTCCGTATCGGTTGAAGACTACCATAAGAGGATGGACTATGAGCTTTCTGTCATAAACAAGATGGGATACACGGATTACTATCTCATCGTCTGGGATTTTATCTTTTATGCCAAATCCCAGGGGATCATGGTAGGGCCGGGAAGAGGATCGGGTGCAGGTTCCCTTGTAGCTTATGCGATAGGGATCACCAACATAGATCCGCTCAAGTACGGTCTCGTCTTTGAGAGATTCCTCAATATCGAACGAGTCTCCATGCCTGATTTCGATATCGATTTCTGCTACGAGCGAAGGCAGGAGGTGATCAACTATGTCACCCGTAAATACGGAACAAACAGAGTTGCTCAGGTTATAACATACGGAACCTTGCAGCCTCGCCTCTGCATACGAGATGTGGCAAGGGTCCTCGATATCCCGTACGCTACTGCGGACAAGATCGCCAAGATGATCCCGGAAAACCTCGGTATCACCATAGACAAGGCTCTGGAAATGAATTCGGAGCTTCTCAAAGAGTACGAGAGCGACGAGAACGTAAGGACCATCCTTGATTATTCTCGAAAACTCGAGGGAATGCCGAGACATACATCTACCCATGCCGCAGGAGTCATCATCTCAGGTAAACCGATAACCGAGATCGCTCCTCTTGCCGAAAACGACGGAAACATCGTTGTGCAGTTTGCAAAATACGACATAGAGAGCGTTGGACTTTTGAAGTTCGACTTTTTGGGCCTTCGAACTCTTACCGTTATGCGTGATACAGCAGATATGGTAATGGAGAACTATGGTATAAAGATCGACTTTGATACCATACCAACTGATGAACCGGAAGTTTATAAGATGATCGGAAACGGTGACACGATCGGAGTATTCCAGCTTGAAAGTCGTGGCATGACATCATTCATGAAGGACCTTAAGCCTACTTCTCTCGAGGATATCATCGCAGGTATCTCTCTTTATCGTCCGGGTCCTATGGATCAGATACCGAAATACGTTAATTGCAAGCACGATCCGTCGGCGATCAGCTACGATCACCCGCTCCTTGAACCGATCCTTGATGTTACATACGGATGTATGGTCTATCAGGAACAGGTCATGCAGATAGTCCGTGATCTTGCAGGTTTTTCGATGGGTCAGTCAGATAATATCCGAAGAGCCATGAGCAAGAAGAACAAGGCTCTTATGGAAAAGTACCGTAAGATCTTTATTCACGGCGGTGAAGATGATGCGGGTAACAGTGTTGCCGGTGCCGTGGAACACGGAGTGCCTGAAGAAGTTGCAGATAAGATCTTTAACGATGTAAGTAACTTTGCAGGTTATGCTTTTAACAAGTCGCATGCTGCGGCTTATGCTCTTGTCGGTTACTACACTGCATACCTTAAGTACCATTATCCGACCGAATTTATGGCTGCGATGATGAACTCGTTCAGGTTTAACCTTTCTCAGGCTGCCTGGTACATAAGCTGCTGTCCTTCCATGAACATCAAGGTCCTGCCTCCTGATGTTAATATGAGCAAGGCCAAGTTTTCCACTGAGACGACGGAAGACGGCGGTAAAGCCATAAGGATTGGCCTTTCCGTAATTAAAAATGTCGGTGAGGGAGCGGTAGAATCTCTCGTTAAGGAACGCACGACAAACGGACCTTTCAAGGATTTCACGGATTTCCTCATAAGAGCTGAGGCTTCATCGCTTAACCGTAAGATGATCGAGTCTTTGATCTTTGCTTCTGCTTTGGATTTTACGGGACTTAACCGTGCATCCATGATCATGACCGTTCAGACTGAACTTGATAAGATCAACAGGAGCAACAGCGGAAGGATAGAAGGTCAGATGAGCCTTTTCGATATGGGCGGAGAAAACTCCCTGGATTCAAAGCCTGAACTTGAGATAAGATCTATTGCCGAATACTCCATGGAGGAGAAGCTCTTTTATGAGAAGGACGTCCTCGGAATATACATATCCGGACATCCTCTCATGGGCTACCGTAAGTATATCGAGAGATTTGTGACCTTTGGCATGAATGACGTTAAGGAATACCGTGACAGTGAGAATATGCAGGCCATAAATGATGATAAGCCTGTTATCATGTCGGGTCTTTTAATGCATAAGCAGATGCGTTCGACCAAGTCCAAGACATTGATGGCTGTCTTGAAGTTCGAGGATATGTATGGTCCGTATGAATGCGCCATCTTCGGAAAGATACTTGAACGCTATAGTCACATACTTACCGTCAATAAGTCGTTCCTGATACTCGGAAAACGAAGGGTCAGGGAGGATGATACATTCTCGTTATATGTTGACAGGATATATCCGATGCCTGAAAACGACAGTGAGGAAGCGACTCTTCTTGCAGATCCGTTTATCAAGAACTGCCTTGATGCCTCGGGTCTTAATGGCGTGGCTATGCCTTCGACAGCTTCGCCGGTTCCTGCAGCTTCCTTAAAGCCGAAGTTTGAACTTGGTGAGAGCACAGAACATTTTGTTGCCGTGCGTTTTTACGGTGAGATCGGAGATCCTTCGTATAAAAGGCTCATGAACCTCCTGGCTTATTATCACGGAAACTGCACGGTAAAAGTCTATTTCCCTAAGAACGGTCAACTCCGCAACGTAAACCCTGCATGTAATATTGATGATTCGCCTGAAAACCTTGAGCAGATAATAAGGCTCTGCGGCGAGGAAAATGTTATTATCAATTAATTTCTTTGATTATTTCTTTATTTAAAAAAATTGCCTCTAATGATATCATTGGAATAGTTTTTATGACGAGGTGATTATTATGTTGAAGCTTCTGTATGATGAATCAAACATACCTGAAATAGATACTTTAAGGGCAGTAAACTATGACAATGTTGATCTGTCGACAGTTGATGAGATAAAGAGAGTCGGTGTCCTGACCAGTGGTGGAGATGCACCTGGAATGAATGCGGCTATCCGTTCCGTAGTAAGAACGGGAATCAACAGCGGACTTGAGGTCTTCGGTATAACAAGAGGATTTCACGGTCTTTGGAAAGGCGAGATGAGCCAGATCAATACCAGAGACGTATCCGAGACTCTTCAAAGAGGCGGTACGTTCCTTATGACTGCCAGATCCAAGACTTTCATGACCAAAGAAGGTGTCCTTAAGGGCGCAAGGATGATGGAAGTTTATGGTCTTGAGGCTCTCATCGTTATAGGCGGTGACGGTTCCTACAAGGGAGCAAGATCTCTTGCAAGGATCGGAGTTCCTGTTATCGGGCTTCCGGGAACGATCGACAATGATATTGCTTCCACCGAGTATACTATCGGTTACGATACGGCAATGAATACAGCCATGGAAGCTATCGATAAGCTTCGTGACACGGCTTCTTCCCACGAGCGCTGCAGCGTTATCGAGGTTATGGGAAGACATGCGGGTTATATCGCACTTAATGTCGGTATTGCTACCGGCGCCGAGTGTCTCTTGATACCGGAGGTTCCTTACGATTTCGATAAGGATGTTGTAAGAGTTATCCTTGACGGCAGAAACAAGGGTAAGAGACACTATATCGTTATCGTAGCTGAGGGTGCAGGTTCTGCAACAGAGATTGCCGAGAGGATCGAGAAATCCACGGGTATCGAGGCAAGACCTACTATTTTGGGTCACTTGCAGCGTGGCGGAAGCCCTACGCTTCGTGACAGAACAATGGCTACGCTTATGAGCGCGCATGCCATAGAATGTATTAAGGAGAAAAGATTAAACAGATTGGTCGTTCTTAAAGACGGAAAGATCACTGATGTCGATATTGAAGAAGGTCTCGAGATGAAAAAGACCATTGATCAGAAGGAACTCGACAAGTTTAAGCTTCTTTCGTAAACGACCTTTCTTTTAAGCCGAAGGTTTATGTACAGATATTCTACTTTTGAAGAAGAGGAACGCCGCAAGCAGATACGCGGTCGCGTGCTCAGCGTCCTCGAATTCGACAAAATCAAATCAATGCTTCTCGAGTGTACGAGAACTTCATACGGTAAGAAGATCGCCGAAGATCTTTACCCGACAACGGATGCAACTGTTGTAAGAGAAGGACTCGAGGATACGGAAGAGGCTTTCATTTACATCAATAAATACGGTTCGCTCCCGCTTTCGGGATTCGGTGACATCAAGCCGTCGATCTCTTTTGCGAGAGCCGGAGGTGTCCTTACTATGAGGGCGCTTCTTGATATTGCGTCCTTTTTAAGGTCTGTCGAGAGACTTTCGATGGTGATCTCGAACGAGCACTCCGATATGGAAGGAACCAATCTCTTCGGTTCGATCGGTGCTCTTTCTTCCGTCCCGTATCTCGAGAAGAATATCTCTGCTTCGATAGTCAATGAAGACGAGATGAACGACAGAGCAAGCGACACGCTTTATTTGATACGAAGAGAGAAAAAAGAGATCCAGCAGAACATCCGTGTAATGCTCGATCGAGTAATACGAAGCCATGAAGATATTCTTCAGGAAGCGATAATCACCATTCGTGGTGACAGATACTGCGTTCCTGTTAAGGCTGAATGTAAGGGAAGACTTCCGGGTATCGTTCATGATACATCGTCAACAGGCCAGACTGTCTTTATTGAACCGATGGCTGTTGTTGAAGCAAATAACAGGATCAGGGAACTTGCTTCGCTTGAGAGGGAAGAGATCCAAAGGATCCTGGAAGAACTCACATCAGAAGTCTTGAGAAGTGCAGATTCACTTGAATCCGATATCGTTTTGATCGCGGATATCGACTTTGTAAGTGCAAAGGCAGAACTTGCGATCAAGATGAATGCGACTAAGCCTGTCCTTAACGATAAGAGTTATATCCGTCTTGTGAAGGCCAGACATCCGTTGATCAACAAAGATCAGGTCGTTCCTGTTGATATCGAGCTTGGTAAGGATTACAGGTCCTTGATCATAACGGGTCCTAATACGGGCGGTAAAACGGTATCTCTTAAGACATGCGGACTTTTTACTCTCATGGCAATGGCAGGCCTCATGCTTCCTTGTGCTACAGGTTCCGAAGTTGCCTGCTTTGACAGGGTCTTGGCTGATATCGGTGACGAACAGAGCATTGAGCAAAGCCTTTCTACTTTCTCTGCTCACATGTCCAATATTGTCTTTATATTGAAGAATACGAGACAGAATTCCCTTGTTCTTCTCGATGAGCTCGGATCCGGTACTGATCCTGCCGAGGGTGCTGCTTTGGCGATCGCCATTCTCGATGAACTCTTCAGCAGAGGCTGTACGACAATGGCAACGACTCACTATAAGGAACTTAAGGCGTATGCTATCGAGACAGAAGGCGTCATGAATGCCGCATGCGAATTCGATACGGATACCCTGTCTCCTACATACAGGCTTATCATAGGCATGCCAGGCGTCAGTAATGCTTTTGTCATTTCGGAAAAGTTGGGCGTTCCGTCCAAGATCATCGATGCTGCGATGGTAAATCTCAGTAATGACGAACTTGCTTTCGAGAGACTTTTGGAGTCTGCCGAGGAAAGCAACAGAGAAGCAAAGCGATTACATGAAGAGAATCGTAAGCTCAACCTCGAACTCGAAGAGCAGAAAAAAGCCCTCGAGGAAGAGAAAAAAGCGCTCAAGGCTTCCAAGACAAAGATACTCAATGATTCCAGAAGAGAGCAAAAGGAACTTCTTGAAGAGAAGGAAGAAGAACTTGATGAGATCATCAGAAAACTCAAGAAGGCCGGCAAGCAGATGGATAAGAGGGATGCCCTTGATGAGATGGAGAAGGTCAGAAGGCGTCTTCGTGCGGGGCTTAAAGATCTCACCGACGATTCCTCGGATGATGAGATCATCGATAAGACATCGCTCCCGGGAGAAGTGCCTAAAGAATTCAAAGTCGGTGCCAAGTATTACATTCCGCATCTTGACATGATCGCTACATGTGTAAGCCTTCCGAATAAATCCGGCAAGGTGATGGTCGAATCGGGAACTATGAAGCTTACTATGGAAAAAGAGGCTTTGAGGCTTCCTACAAGAGATCAGATCGAACCGCCTAAGGAGCAGAAGGCCAGACGTGACCGTCCGATCGAGCGCAAAGCCGATTCTGCAGCAAGGATATCCCTTGATAAATCAGCTTCCACGATGCCTGAGATCATGCTCCTCGGAAAGCGCGTTGATGAAGCGATCTCTGCTTTGGACGCTTATATCGACGATTGCTCACTTAGCGGAATAAAGACTATAAGGATCGTTCACGGCAAGGGTACGGGTGCACTCCGTAATGCCGTTGATGACTATTTAAGACAGAGCCGCAGAGTAAGGACTCACAGGCTCGGAAGGATCGGCGAAGGTGATGACGGAGTTACCATTGCCGATCTGAACTGACGGAGGAAAGAAATGGACGCGATTTTCGAAAGACGAAGTATTCGTAAGTTCAAAACAGACAAGATAGATAACGATACTATAAGAGAACTCATAGAAGCAGGCCGGATGGCTCCTTCCGCTAAGAACAGACAGCCGTGGAAGTATCTTATCTTCTCGGGTGCCAAGAAAGAAGTCCTCTTAAACGTTATGGATCAGGGACTTGATCAGGCTCTCACGATGGTTCCCGAGCAGGCAAAGCCCGGAGTGACGGATGCCAAGAATACGCTTCGCATTATGCGCGGCGCTCCCGTAATTGTCATCGTCCTCAACACGAACGGCAGATCTCCTTTCAGGAGTGAACTCGATATCTTCGGAAGGATAACCGAGATATGTGATTCCCTTTCCATAGGGGCTTCTATCGAAAACATACTTCTCAAAGCCACAGAGAAGGGCATAGGAACAGTATGGATCGCCAATACATTCTTTGCTCATGAACCGCTGGTATCTTTCCTTAAGACTGACGATCAGCTGATCGGTGCCATCGCTATGGGTTATCCTGACGAAGTGCCTGTTATGCGCCCTCGTAAGTCATTGGATGATATCTTGGAATTTATCGATTGATCAGGAGTTTTATATGAACAGTATTTTTGACAGTAAAAGACTTAACATTTTTATCGGAGCATACGGAAGCGGAAAATCGGAGATCTCCGTTAACTGCGCAGCGGGTATCAAGAGACGTAACCCTGACGCCAAGGTCCTTCTTGCAGATCTTGATATCGTGAATCCTTTCTATCGTTCTGCTGATGCAGCGTCCAAGCTTCAAGACCTGGATATCAGGATAATCTCTCCTTCGTATGCGAACTCGAATGTCGATGTTCCGGCACTCCCGGGTGAAGTTTATTCCATCTTTGATGACGAGAGCTATGTCGGTGTTTTCGATATAGGCGGAGAAGACATGGGTGCCAATGTATTGGGCTCCATGCATAAGAGACTTTTATCGATAGACCATAACCTTTTTATGGTCATAAATACATTAAGACCTTTTACATCTGATGAGGATTCTATAATCCACATGGCCCAGGAGCTTGAAGCAGCTGCTAAGCTTCCTGTCACAGGCTTTATCAATAATACCAATCTCCTTGAAGAAACAGAGTTCGAAGATATACTTCGAGGTCATGAGATCATTACGGCCGTTTCGAAGCGCACAGGCGTTCCTCTTGTAGCTACTTCAGTGCTGGAAGGACGCTTTGATGCTAATCAATTGGCGGAACTGAATAACCCGGGCGAATTTTTGTGCATTAAGCGAAATATCAGCTATAATTACTAACTGTCACTTGTTAAAATTGTTGTAGAAAATGTCAATTAATGTTAAAATTTAGCAGTACGGTTAAGTACAGATGATTATTTAGGAGGACTTGGATTATGGGCTTAATCAGTTTGGTTACTAACATTGCAAGTACAGTTGGCGGATCTATTTCTTCACAGTTTGCCGATCAGTATTTGGAATTTTTCACAACCGATGCACTTGGACAGGATGTCTTGTGCAGAAAGGGCTGCAATAAAATAACGAAGGGTAATAATAAGGGAACATCAAACGTAATCTCCAACGGATCAAAGATCGTAGTTCCACCGAATCACGCATTGATCCTTGTTAACAACGGTGAGGTCGTTGACTACGTTGCTGACGGAAAGGGCGGTATGTATGCATTCGATTCATCAACAGCTCCTTCCTGTCTTGCAGACGAGCATTTCTTCACAAACCTTAAGGCTTCCGTAGTTGATACATGGAATCGTATGAGAGCCGGCGGCGAAGTTATGCAGGAGCAGCTTGTTTACTACGTAAATATGCAGGAGATCAGGGATCAGAAGTTTGGTACAGCTTCACCTGTTCCATATCCGGATCCTGTATACAGAAACATCTACATCAAGCTCAACGGTTCTTTCACATTTAAGATCGCTGACCCTATCACATTCTGGAGAAACGTATGCTCCAGCATTTCAGGTGAGTACAGAACAGTTGACCTTATGGGTACACCTAAGGATCCTAAGCAGCCACGTCTTGAGTTCTTGGATCTCATGACAGAGGCATTGAACCTTTGCGGTACTGTAGATAAGATCGAGTTCGCCCAGCTTCCTGGTAACAAGACAAAGCTTCGTGAGAACATGCAGACAGTTCTCGATGAGAAGTGGCTCAAGGGCCGTGGTATGGTCGTTGAGGAAGTTGCTCTCGGTATCCCACAGCCGGACGAGAAGTCAAGAGAGAGAATCGAGAAGTACGACAACGCAGCAGTATTTGCAAACAATCCGAATGCTGTCGCTACACAGGCTATCCTTGGCCAGACAGAGGCTATGAATACTGCAGCAGCAAATGCAAACGGTGCAGTTAACGGCTTCATGGGCATGGGCATGGTCGGCGGCATGGGAGGCATGGGCGCTATGTCCAACGGTGCTTTCGGAATGCTCCAGAACAATCAGGGCGGTCAGCAAGGCGGCGCTATGGGCGGCGCAGTAGTTGGCGGCGGCAACCCTCCTCCGGCTCCACAGGGCGGATGGACATGCGAGTGCGGTGCTGTTAACCAGGGCAAGTTCTGCGGAACATGCGGTAAGCCACAGCCGGCACCTGCAGCACCAGCTGGTTCTTGGACTTGTGAGTGCGGCGCTACAAACACAGGCAAATTCTGCAGCAACTGTGGTAAGCCACAGCCATCTGCTGATTGGACATGTGAGTGCGGTACTGTTAATACAGGTAAGTTCTGCAGCAACTGCGGTAAGCCAAAGTCATAATGTTGATCTGATTTGATCTATCGATCCCTCGGGTTCGCCCGAGGGATCTTTTTTGCTTTTTTCGAGTCGGGCGAATTGTAGTATAATGAATTGAAATTTAGAAAACTGCGATGTATCAGCTGTTTAGCGATATGAGACATTGTTGTCACAAGGTAAAAAACCTAAATGCTCACTTTGTGTCCTTTAACTCTTGTTTTCGAAAAGCTAGTCTGTGGACATCAAGGAGGTTGACTTATGGATCAGGCAAAAATCGGAAGATTTCTTTCAGAACTTCGTAAAGAGAAAAAGTTTACTCAGGAGCAGCTTGCCGAGAAATTGGGAGTTGCTAGAAGAACAGTTTCCAGATGGGAAACCGGAAGTAATCTTCCTGACATCGATCTTTTGATGGAATTGTCTGATCTTTATGAAGTCGATCTCCGTGAAATATTAGACGGAGCGAGGAAAAACGAGATGTTGGATCGGGAAACAAAAGAAACTGTTTTAAAGGTAGCTGAATACCAGAATGATCGTAATGTTAGATTATCAAGAACAGTAATGGCGTATACGTTCATAGGACTTACTGCTCTGATCGTTCATTTGATACTGGAATGCCTTGAACTTCAGGATTCATTCTGGTCAGGATTTGGCATGAGCTTTACATTGGGACTTACCATTGGAGTATTGATCTTTGTGATCTTATACATGACCGGTAAACTGAGTAAATTCTGCGATTTCAAGAGAAGACTTCTGGGTCTGGACTCCGAAGAAAAAGGAGTCATGAACAAATGAGAAAGATCAACGTATTATGGAGCGTAAGCGGAATCCTGCTGGCGGGATTTTTGATCGTGATGCTGAGCGGAATTGCATTCGGAGTAAGCATTCCGGATACCGTTATCAGGATCTGCGGAGCCGGAGCTTTGGTTTCGCTTCTGATATTTTCATTCGTTACATTCAGGAAAGTGTTTTCGAAGAAATAA
>CAMVBS010000065.1 GCA_947165785.1 uncultured Clostridia bacterium
CTGAACTGTCTTTGAAGTTCAGTAGTCATTCCGTTTCGCATCCAGTCTACAGCCTGACCGAACAACAGACATTTGTAATAGTGGATAACGATCTCTTTGTCGTTGGGATCAATATCGCGGTCTGCGCAAAGTTCATCAAAATAGCGTCTTATGACATCATCACTGATCTGCATGAAGTAGTGGACAAAGATGTCCTGGCTATTGGAGTTGAAAAGATGAAGTGCGGCTCTTCTGTGTGACAGGGAAAAGTCAATGACGGCATCGAGACAATCTTCCAACGAATCAAAAGAGGAATATCTGTCCATTATCTTATCGGCTTCTTCAGTGATCACGTCCTCGATAAGGCTCGGAAGATCCGAATAGTGGTAATAGAAGGAATTACGGTTTATTCCGCACTCGGCTACGATATCCTTGACAGTAATCTGAGACAAGGGCCTTTGATCCAGAAGCTCAAGAAATTTTTTTTTGATATGTTTTTTCGTGTCCATAATCTGATTATAGACCAAAAAATAAAAAAGGGGACCGCCCATCAAATGAGCGATCCCCCAAAATGTAGATCATCAGGCGAACCCGTGCGCTTCCATCTTATCGTAGAGATTGGACTTGCCTTTCTCTTCCATCTTTCCTCGTACCATAAAAAGGATGACAGTTAAAAGAGTGAAAGTGATAAACAGCGCGAGGAGTACACGGATCGATGACGGGAATGGTTCGCCTCCGCCTATTGAACTTCTGAAAGCACTTACCGTATAAGTAAACGGCATGAACTTATTGAGTGCTGCTGCCAAAGGACCGGATACCTCGATAGGATATGTACCTGCTGAACCTGCAAGCTGGAGCACCATGAAGATCAGCATTACGAAGCTTCCGACTTTGCCTATGCAAACGTTAAAGAAGTACATGATCGACATGAAGGCTACGGAAGTAAGACATGCGACGAAGATCGTCTGTCCGAGTCTTGCAGGCTCGAAGCCAAGTGTGAAATGAAGGATCATTACAAGGATCACAGCCTGAAGGATAGCCATCGGATAAATAACGCTTGCCTTGCTGAGCCACCACTTGAAGCCCGATTCCATCTTGTCATGTTCAGTCAAAGGATACATGAGGCAGAAGGCAAGGCATGCAACCCAAAGACCTACTGACATCATGTATGCAGCCATTGCATGACCGTTATCGTTAACATTAGTGATCTTTGTCTCAGTTATCTCCAAAGGGCTCGAAAACATCATCGCATTGACATCTTCTTTGTTGGTGTCACTTAACTTCTCTGAGCCTTCAGATAATCCGTCATAGAGAGTCTTCGTACCGTCTACAAGATCCGGTAAGGATTCGGCAAGAGTAGAAGCTCCGTCGTCAAGATCCTTAGCCCCGTCCTTAAGATCGGATGCACCGGTAGCAAGTGAAGATGCTCCGTCCTTTAATGCAGTGGAGCCGTCAAGGATCGTTTGATTGTTTTCGACGAGCGTATCAGCTCCGTCAGACAAAGTCTTCGCACCGTCCTTAAGATCGGATGCGCCGTTACTTAATGTGAGCGAACCCGTGGCAAGATCTGATGCACCGTCCTTAAGATCAGATGCACCCGTAGCAGCTGTCTCGGCACCTGTCTTGAGAGCGGAAGCACCGTCTTTAAGATCTGAAGCACCTGTCGAGAGAGTTGATGTTCCATCCTTAAGATCAGAAGCGCCCTGAGCAAGTGTGCTGATGCCTGTACTCAGATCCGTTGCGGAAGTATCAAGTGCGGTAAGTCCTGTTGAGATAGAAGCAGCACCGTCACGAAGTGCAGTGGAGTTCGCGTTTTCTTCACCTACGATCAGGACCAGACCGTCTGAGAGCTGAGAAGCACCGCCCGAGAGAGCAGAGACTCCTGCGCATATTCCGTTCTCGCCACCGATCGCGGTATCGATCGCTGTATATCCTTCTGACAGAGCATTGATGGAATCTGACAATTCCTGAGGTATAGCACCTGCTTCAGCAAGACCTGCTGCAGTCTCGGCAAGGGCTGAGATGTTCTCTTTATACACAGCGGAAGATGCCTTGAGACCCTCTTCACCCGAAAGCGCCGTATCAAGTGAACTAAGTCCGTCGCTCAGGTCTGAAGCGGAAGAAGAAACCGTATCAACGGCCTCGGTATACGTCTTGATGCTGTCACTAAGATCGGATGCACCGGTATCCAGTGTTCCGATGGCACTGCCTACAAGAGGCATGGATGTATTGAGAGTACTAAGGCCTTCGTTGAGATCAGAAGCACCTGTTGCGACAGCCGATGCGCCGGCAGCAAGAGTATCTGCTCCTGTGCTCAAGTCCGTTGCGCCATCCTTGATGGCAGTTACGCCGTCACTTAGATCCTCGGCGCCGGTCGAGAGCGAATCAGCTCCGTCGGATAACGACTTGGTTCCTGTGGCAAGAGCATCTGCACCTGTATAAAGATCACCGGCACCTTTGTCTATTGCATTGGTTCCGTCCATATAGGAAATGAGTCCTTCATCAAGAGTTGCAGCGCCATCCTTGAGACTGTCGGCTCCCGTACTCAGTGTCTGTGCACCTGTAAGCAAAGTAGAAGTTCCTTCGCTTAATGTGTCGGCGCCTTCTTTTACAGACGTTGTTCCGTCATGTATATCTGAAGCACCTGTCGAAGCCTCGCTCAATGAATCAGAAAGTGTGTTGAGCTTTCCGAAGAGCGTCTGTGTATATGTCTCTGTTACCTTACGTTCGAGGCTTAATTGGATCTTGGTCATAGCCGATTCGGAAAGTTTCATTGCAATATAGTTGGTTGCCGGATCCGTCTCGTACTGAAGGTCCATCTTGGCAGGTGAATCATCCATGACGGTAGTCGCATTGTGCGAGAAGTTTTCAGGGATCGTTATTACCATGTAATAGCTGCCATCCTTAAGTCCCTTATGAGCCGTGGCATCATCGACGAAATGGAAATCGAGCGAACCGTCTTCCTGAAGATTCTTGATCAGTTCACCGCCGATATCGATCTTCTCGTCTTCGTAGTAGACCGGAACATCCTTGTTTACAACGGCGACCGGAAGCTTATCGAGTTCGCCGTACGGATCCCACATCGATGCCAGGAAGAAACCCGCATAGATCGAAGGGATCAGGATGATAGCCATGAGCACTACGATGAGCAGGGGATTATGTATCAACCTTTGCCATTCCTTTTTTATCATTTGTATCACTCCTTTTATTGTTTTCGATAAAAGGATATTTCCGCAGCTTCGAGGCTTCAATAGACAAAAAAGGAGATGTGTCTGAACAGCAGTAAAACAGATCCTTCGTCTCGAAAAAGTGAGACATTGATGCAAGTTGTGTTCGTTTTCACGTAAGTCGTTCCAAGATCATTTTTTCGAGAGGCAGACATATTAAAATGACATCAACAAAGGATCGGAGGTGACCGAGTATGAAAAAGAATAAAGCGGGCGCGATCACTGTAGTGATCATTATATTGTTGCTGCTTGTGATCGTTGTGGTCGATTATATATATGACATGAATAAGATGCCGAAGTATGAGCATGGTCAGATCGTATCGGTTACGATGAACGTACGTGGCGGGATAGACGGAAGAAACATCCTATACAGTGCATACAAGACAAATGACGGATATGAATTCAAGTATGAGAACACAAGGATGGGAGTCAGTAAGGTATTTGAGCTCTCAGAAGATGATTATAAAAAACTCATCAGGAATGACTTTCACGAGTTGATGAAAAGCAAAAGACCTGAGTCACGTGGCGATGATGAAATATACATGTACACGTATCTTGTTTTCGAGGACGGATGGGAGAAAGAGATACAGAATACGGATGATAGCATCGTGACGTTCTTCAGGGCATGTTCAGAAACATTTATGGATGAGGGGAACTAAGTTTACGGGCAGACTTGCAAAAAAAATCTTCCGTGATATACTTACTACCAAAGGCTTTGACGAAGAGTTCGCTTTGGCAAGCGTCATACAGAGAAGAAAACGGTTGGTGAGAGTTTTCGACAGGCGCTAAGGTGTATGTAGCTTCCGAGCCGGAAGGAAGAAAGGGCTTCCCGAGTAGAACCTTCCCGTGAATGTTACGTTAGTGCATAGGGATTGATGGATCCCGATAAGTGGCGGCGACGCAATTTGAGTGGTACCGCGGGTGTATAAGATATCAACACTCGTCTCAAAGTTTTAAATACTTTGGGACGAGTTTTTTTGTCCCATAGAAAAAGGAGACTTTAGGTATGGTTAAAATGATCGGAGGTCTTGATCGTAAGATCAAGGAGATGGCAGGACGTATCAAGGACTTGCGTGAGATCGTAGGTCTGAGCGTTGAAGAGATGGCTCAGAAGACCGACGTATCGGTCGAGGAGTATGAGAAGTGCGAGAGCGGTGAGGTAGACCTTAACTTCGCATTCATCTACCGCTGTGCAGGCGCTCTTAAGGTTAACGTTACGGATATCATCGAAGGTTTCTCGCCTACGCTCGATTCCTATACGGTAACACGTTCCGGTAAGGGTCAGGAGATCGCGAAGGCTCACGGCATGACTTACTACAACATGGCGTATGCTTTCAAGAACAGGATCTGTGAGCCTTTGTATGTCAGAAGTGAATACAGGGAAGAGGCTCAGACAAAGGACATCGAACTAACGACA
Organism: uncultured Clostridia bacterium; assembly: GCA_947165785.1. GTDB lineage: Bacteria > Bacillota > Clostridia > Saccharofermentanales > Saccharofermentanaceae > Saccharofermentans. Next base: position 4,624 of record CAMVBS010000065.1, read on the forward strand.
CACGAAGGTCAGGAGTGCGATCTCGTTATCGAGGGTAACCTTATGGTCCAGGTCGGTGATCACAAGGAGATCCTCGGCCCCGGTGATACTATCTACTATAACAGTGACACGCCTCACGGTATGATCGCAGTTAACGGCAAGGACTGTATCTTCTATGCGTTTGTCCTCAATGCCGCAGGCGAGCCGAAGATCGACGACAAGCCGGTGACAAAGATCGCAGGTAAGGCTGTGATCGAGCCTGAGAAGAAGCAGCGTATATACAAGAACTTTATCGATGTAGAATTCAATGAGAACGGCACACCTATCAAGATGAACTTCAAGAATACCGAGAAGTTCAACTTCGCATTCGATCTCGTTGATGCTCTTGCAGATCGCGAGCCTGATAAGCTTGCAATGCTCCACATCTCTCAGGACAAGACAGAGCGTCGTTTTACATTCAAAGATATAAAGAAGGGTTCCAATCAGTGTGCGAACTACTTTAAGTCACTCGGCATCAAGAAGGGTGACAAGGTCATGCTCGTTCTGAAGCGTCATTACCAGTTCTGGTTCGCAATGATCGGTCTTAATAAGCTCGGTGCCATCGCTATCCCTGCTACAAACCAGCTCCTCGAGCATGACTTCGATTACCGTTTCAAGTCTGCAGGCGTATCAGCTATCCTTTGTACGGCTGACGGCGATACGGCTCATCAGGTTGATATCGCAGCAGAGAAGAACCCGGGTCTTATCCATAAGATCATCGTTAACGGTAAGCGTGAAGGCTGGAGAACTTTTGATGAGGAGTATACGCTCTACAGCAGCAAGTTCGAGCGTACGGAAGATTCACCATGCGGTGATGATACGATGCTCATGTACTTCACATCGGGTACATCAGGCTATCCAAAGATCGCTATGCATAACTACAAGTATCCTCTCGGACACTTCCATACAGCAAAGTACTGGCACTGCGTTGATCCTGACGGACTTCACTTCACGATCTCCGATACTGGCTGGGCTAAGGCTATGTGGGGTAAGCTCTACGGACAGTGGCTTGCTGAGGCAGCAACATTCGTTTACGACTTCGATCGTTTTGATGCCGCAGACATCCTTCCTATGTTCGCGAAGTACCACATCACGACATTCTGTGCCCCGCCGACGATGCTTCGTATGCTCATCAAGCAGGATATCTCCAAGTATGATTTCTCATCCGTTAAGCATATGACGACTGCAGGTGAGGCTTTGAACCCTGAAGTATACCGTCAGTTCGAGAAGTATACGGGACTTCAGATCCTCGAGGGATTCGGTCAGACAGAGTCAACCATGATCATCGGTAACATGAGAGGCGCCGATCACAAGATCGGTTCCATGGGTAAGCCGGCTCCTATCTATGATGTAGATATCCTCGATCCGGACGGCAATTCCGTTCCTGTCGGTGAAACAGGCGAGATCTGCATCAACGTTAAGAACGGTGCACCATGCGGTCTTTTCAAGGGTTACTACAACGATACCGAGAAGACAAACGAAGTATGGCACGACGGCTGGTATCACACAGGTGATACGGCATGGAGAGACCAGGACGGTTTCTACTGGTATGTCGGACGTGTTGATGACGTTATCAAGTCCTCCGGTTACCGTATCGGACCATTCGAGATCGAGAGTGTCATCATGGAGCTTCCATACGTTCTTGAGTGCGGTGTATCTGCTGCTCCTGACGAAGTAAGAGGCCAGGTAGTCAAGGCAAGTATCGTTCTCGTTCCGGGTACTGAAGGAACAGATGAACTTAAAAAGGAGATCCAGAACTACGTTAAGGTTCACACGGCTCCTTATAAGTATCCTCGTGTCGTAGTCTTCAAGGATGAGCTTCCTAAGACAACGAGCGGTAAGATCCAGAGAAACAAGCTCTGATATAATTTTCTCTATATACGAAACGGCTGTCTCAGATATCTGAAACAGCCGTTTTTTCTCGGTAAATTACCCGTGTGTTCAGTCGCAGAATTCGATCTCAACGACGTACATGACGAAAGGGACTCCGTCTGCATCATATTCTGTGCTTGAAGACCAGATATCATCTACAGGTGAGTCGGTATAATCATAGGTCCGATAGCGTGTCAGTACACCATCTTCGTAATCTTCTACCTTAACTTTGTGGTCACCGTCGTATGTGTATACGGTATGGAATTCTTTCCCGCTTTCCACGTCATCCGTGCGGTAAGTATATTCTTCGAGGCATTTGTCTTCCGCATCATAATAGGCAACTTGGCTGGTTCCATCGCTGTCGGAATATTCCGTGTAGGAACCGTCGGCATTATATTCGTAAGTGTAGGTGATGTATACAAGACCTGAATCGTTACTTTGCTCTTTTTTTATCAATCGGCCCTGATCATCGTATGTGTATTCAACGACATAACGGATGGCATTATTGTTATCGGGATCGTAGGAGACGGTCCTGACCCTGCCGAAATCACCGTATTCATTCTCTGTATATGAGTTTCCGCTCTGATAACTGTATCTCCATGACTTGATCAAATTGCCCTTTTCATCATATTCGTTACTGGACTCTTCTTTTACGTCCCAATCCCTGTAGATCGTCTTCTGGAGCAGATTACCATCCTGAGAGTACACTCTCTCGGTCGAGATCTCCTTATCTCCTCCGTCAGGATCGCAGGTAAACTCGGTCGCAACATATGCGGGGAGCTGCTCTGCAATGGTTTCTTCCGTACCGGCCGAAGTAGTGTCTGAACCTGCGCCTGAAGCCTGACCTTCACCTGAAGAACCCTTCTTTGTTTCCTCGATAGTCTCGTCTTTTCTTACCGAAGTATCTTTTTTATCATCGAATTTCACTTTGTAGACTGCGACGGCGGTTACGCCTGCCAGTACCAATGCTGCTGCGCCCAACAAAAGTTTCTTTATCATTATGTTTTTTCCTCCCTGAACGGCCGTTTGTGCTGCGGCCGTGATATTCTGGGATGCGGAAATATTCTTGATAGCCGGTGGGATCGGTCTGAGCGGGACCGATTCCGCTTCTTTTTCGAAAAGCAATGTTAAGAATGGGATTCCCATAGCAAATAACTTGTCATCATTGTCTTTTTCATACTTCAATACCTCCTTCTTGATCTTCTTTCTTGCATAGTCGAGACGTGAAAGGACGGTTCCCTGAGGGATTCCGAGCTGCTCGGAGATCTCGCCGGTCGTCATGTTGTTGAAGTAGTAGAGGATCACCGTTATGTAGGCATCTTCGGACAGGCACTTTCTTACGATGTCCATAATGATTTTTCTTTTCTCTTCGGATTCAACAAGAGATGCCGGAAGAAAATCTTCTCCGACCGCTTCCTCATTCTCGAAAAATTCATCCTCAGCCACAAACGTCCTTTTGGCCTTGATGACGTTAAGGCATTTGTTGGCCGCGATCTTCTTGATCCACGCGACGGCCTTTGTCTTGTCGCTGAGCGAGTCGTACATCCTGAAAGCAGTCAGATACGTGTCCTGGATGATATCTTCGGCATCTTCCTTCCTTTTCAGAAGATTGATCGCCGTCCAGTACACTGATCTGTACGATTCGCTATAGAGTTTTTCAAGTTCTGTTTCAGTCATTTCGCGTCTCCTTTGATTTCCGCATCTGTTTACTTAGACAACTGAGTCAGTGTCCCTATTCGAACTTTTTTTGGATTTTTTTCGAAAAAGATGCGGGAAGGGGGTAGATCCTTAAGATACCGATTCATTATATCATCATGTTGCGGGATCGGCGGATCGAAGAATAAATAGCTTATTTGTATGTTTTTTGGAAACAAAAACAAATGTCATCAAGAACGCGGCCCAACACCTACTCCTACACCTGCGGCAACGGTCATTGGCCTCGGGTTGCTTGTCCTCGCGCCGGTAATGCTCTATATCAGAGCAGACTTTCGGAGAAAACACATGTTTTGACGATCTTTTTCGAAAAATAATCACGTTAAATCCCATTTGCTCCTTGACGATAAAACGCTTGGTTGGTATAATTGTCTAGCGCTTCATAAAGAAGCAGATATGGCGGCATAGCTCAGTTGGCCAGAGCGTCCGGTTCATACCCGGCAGGTCATGTGTTCGAATCACATTGCCGCTACCATATAAGGCCCGTTGGTCAAGCGGCTAAGACGTCGCCCTTTCACGGCGGAGTGACGGGTTCGATTCCCGTACGGGTCACCATATGGAATCGAATAGAAGCTCTGATCGAGTCAGGGCTTCTTTTTTTGCATCGAAAAATTTTTTCGAGAAAAAGCCGTTCATCTTCCCCGATATACCGTTCGTGTCATAAATGTTTATCCGCATATCCCGGATGGACTATCATTGCCTCAACAAGATAAGCAAAGGAGAGTAATAACATGGGATATGCGATCAGAACGGAAAACCTCGTAAAGAAGTATAAGGATAAGACTGCAGTGGACGGACTGACACTGAGCGTCAGCGAAGGCGAGCTCATCGCTTTGCTGGGAGTTAACGGAGCAGGAAAGACAACTACCGTAAAGATGCTCACCTGTCTTACCAAGCCGACCGACGGCAAAGCAGAGATCATGAACCACGACATCGTGGAGGACACGGATGAAGTAAAAAGACTTGTCGGTGTCTCACCCCAGGATACATCGGTAGCCGAGAACCTTACGGTAAAGGAGAATCTCCGGTTCATGGCCGACATCTGCCTTCCTAAGAAAAAGGCTAAGGCCGCTGTAGAGAAGACCATCAAAGCGTTCTCGCTGGAAGAATTCACCGACAAGAAAGCTAAGCTACTCTCGGGCGGTTACAAGAGAAAACTCTCGATCGCCATGGCAGTCATCGGTGAACCGAAGGTACTGTTCCTCGACGAGCCGACATTAGGCCTCGATGTACTTGCAAGAAGACAGCTCTGGCGCGAGATCGAGAATCTCAAAAAGAGCATGACGATCATCCTTACCACTCACTACATGGAAGAAGCACAGTCGCTGGCTGACAGGATCGTCATCATGAACGAGGGCAGGGTAATGGCAACAGGTACCCTTGAGGAACTGGAGAACAAGACAGGCAAGAAGGGCCTGGAGGAAGTCTTCGTAACAATGGCGGAGACAGGACTTGAAGGAGAATAAGACAATGAAAAGAACAATAGTATTTGCAAAGAGAAATTTCATCGAGACATTCAGGGACCCGTTAAGCTGGATCTTCTGCATCGGCTTTCCGATCGTCATGCTCGTCATAATGTCGGTAGTTAACAGTGCCATCCCCAAGGAAGCGGGCAACACATTATTCAGGATCGACAGCCTTTCCGGCGGCATCGCTGTCTTCGGTCAGATGTTCATCATGCTCTTCACGGCGATCGCTGTCGCGAAGGACAGAGGCAGCGCTTTCCTGACACGTCTTTATTCTTCGCCTATGAAAAGCGGCAACTTTATAGGAGGCTATATCCTCCCGATGATCGTAACGGCATTCATTCAGGTCGTCATCTCTTTTGCGGCTGCAGTCATCGTATCGCTGGTTGTCGGCTACGACCTTAGTATCGTTGGCCTTCTTCTGGCGTCAGTTGCAGTCATGCCTTCTGCGCTGATGTTCTCGTCCATCGGTCTTTTATTCGGCACCTTCTTTAACGACAAGGCAGCCCCGGGTCTTTGTTCCATCGTCATCTCCGTCGGTGCCATGCTCGGAGGTATCTGGTTTGACATCGAAGGGATCGGCGGCATCATGAGCAGGATCGGCAAGTGCCTTCCGTTCCTCTACGCCACCAAAGTAGCCCGCGCTTCAATAACCATGGACTTCGGCTTCGACAATTTCATTCTCCCTTTGATCGTGGTATTTCTCTCGGCATTGGCACTGACGGTCTTCGCCGGCATTGTTTTCAGATTCAAGATGCGCGCTGATCAGAGGTAAATGATATACTCATAAGTATGAAGATCACTACTGAAATCGACAACAGATATAAGGAGATAGAACTCCACGTATGCAGCAACACCCTGACGGATGAGGTCAGGGCTGTTGTCGGTGAACTGCACGAGATCTACGACAGGAATATCACGGGGACTGATGAACGCGGCAACAAAAAGATGCTGCGCCGTACCGAGATACTGTCGGCATATTCCGAAGGCCAGAAAGTCCTGGTACTTACCTCTGACGGCCGCTATACGGTATCGAAGGCGCTCTACGAACTGGAGGCTGAGTTGGGCGACAGGGATTTCCTGAGGATCTCCAGGTCTGAGATCGTCAATATCCATAAGATAAGATCCCTCGACTTGAGCATTACGGGAACCATAAGGCTCGTCCTGAAAAACGGTTACGAGACTTATGTATCGCGCCGCAATGTCGCGAAGATCAAGGAAAAACTTACAAAGGAAAGGGAGGATAAGGCATGAAAGAGATCATAAAACGTGGTCTTACGAGCTTCGCGCTGTCCTCCTTTGCAGGACTTCTCGTTAACCTTTTGATCGACCTTATCGTTAACGCCGTAGAGGGTCCGGGCTTCAGTTCGATGTCACCTGATTACGTCGCCCTGTTCCCGTCACCGACGCTCGCGGCTTACATTAATATCCTGCTGTACGGTGTCATAGGCGCGACCTTCGCGCTTGCAGCCTATATCTACGAACTCGAGCGCATCGGCTTCGTGATCCAGAGCATAATATACTTCGTCGTCACTTCAGTCGTCTGCGTTGCGATCACGATGCTTCTGTGGCAGCTTCATAAGTATCCGTCAGCTTTTATTTGCACGCTTCTCGGGTATGCGGCGACGCATGTTATAATGATCACCATCGAATACAGAAGGCTCAGGGCCGATATCAAAGTAATTAACGAGTTGTCTAATGAATAAGAATATGTTGCTTCAGTAGATATCAAAAGCTGAGTCAGGAAGCTCGGAAAAAACCTGCTCTAGAGTTTTGCCGTCTATTAAGATCTTTAACAGCTCACGAACATTACTGACATCTTCTGGTGTTTTGTAAAACTCGCAAAAAGATATATAGTTTTTTCTGTTGTCATTATAGTAAGTAATTGAGTATTTCTTGTCTTGATAGGTAAACTCGATCTCTCTGTTTCCTTCAACCAGTGATTCAATACATTCTGCTCTCATAAAAATTCCTCCCATTTGCCTCTGCTAAATTTGCCTTCTTTGTTTTTTGTCCAGCGATGAATGTGAGGTACTACCGGATGTGTATATGGATTTCCATGACAAGTATAATCTATATCCAAGTAAGGTTCTCCTTTATCATTATAGTATCGTTCTGAAACCACAAAGTCATCCACGATTTTCTTAATAACGGAATTAGGAATGTGAATTAATGGAACAGTTTTTTTATCTATATAAGTAGAATGATTTTCTACAGTTCCCACTAGTTTCGAATTGCAAAAATTATGTTTTCCTAAGCTCTCTTTTTATCTTGGGCATATTTGTTTTTCTATCAAGAGATGTATATTGCCCACTTTGGTCTCCATTACCTGCTGGGATATATGGTTGGGGCTTATTACCACCACCTGGTTTTGTGAGGCCTGACATAGCAATTCTCCTTTCGTTTTTGATTCAATTATGTGCGAAAAAACGAAATGAAAGTAGTGCTGATATTGACAAGCAAAATTAACGATCAGAATCTTATTGTTCATTGTAATAAGTTATCGCAAACGATAACATATATTATGAATTCCGATAAGTATTTACGATTTCGATAACATTGTGAAATAGGAGGAAAGTTATGGAGCCTGATGTTGCAAAAATAGGAAAGAGAATAGAACAAGCAAGAATAGATTTATCAATGAGTCAGCACCAATTGTATGAAAAGACTAATATTTCTACTTCTCAGC
>CAMVBS010000066.1 GCA_947165785.1 uncultured Clostridia bacterium
GATGATCATAACAAGGATCTGACTGCCCTGAACGACCTTTTCAGGAGCATTATAGACGTAAATATCTGAAAAAAGGGCTTTTGGCAAAAAAAGTCCTTGCCTCCACAAAGACTTTCTGATAGTATTATTGGGCATAAAAAACACGTGCCGTATCTTTTTGTGCCCAAAATCAAGGGTTAACGGCTCGGAAGAATTAACAAGGAGGAATATTTTTATGCCAGTTATTTTAATGAAGCAGCTCTTGGAAGCAGGTGTACACTTCGGTCACCAGACACGTCGTTGGAACCCAAAGATGAAGGAGTACATCTTCACAGAGCGTAACGGAATCCACATCATCGATCTTCAGAAGACAGTTCGTAAGGTTGATGAGGCTTACATGGCTATGAGAAACATCGCAGCTGAGGGCGGCGATATCCTTTTCGTAGGTACAAAGAAGCAGGCTCAGGATTCTATCGCAGAAGAGGCACAGCGTTGCGGTATGTACTATGTTAACAACCGTTGGCTCGGTGGTACTCTCACAAACTTCAAGACAATCCAGACAAGAGTTAATCGTCTTCTTGAGCTCCGTCAGATGGAGCAGGACGGAACATTTGATGTTCTTCCTAAGAAGGAAGTTGCTAAGCTCAAGCTCGATATGGAAAAGCTCGACAAGAACCTCGGTGGTATCGTTGGTATGAACGGTCTCCCATCAGCTATGTTCGTTGTTGACACAAAGAAAGAGCACCTCGCAGTTGCAGAGGCTAGAAGACTCAACATCCCGATCATTGCTATCGTTGATACAAACTGTGATCCTGAGGAAGTTGATTATGTTATCCCTGGTAACGATGATGCTATCCGTGCAGTTAAGCTCATCGCAGGTAAGATGGCAGATGCTATCATCGAGGCTCGTCAGGGTGAGCAGATGACAGATGTTGCTGAGGATGCAGCAGAGGTTTCCGAGGATGCTTCCATCGAAGAGATCGCTGAGGCAGAAGAGACAGCAGAGGCTTAATCTTAAACTTTACTAACTAATATCCAGGAGGAAAACAATTATGGCAATTACAGCTCAGCAGGTTAAGGAACTTCGTGAGTTGACAGACTGCGGAATCATGGACTGTAAGAAGGCTCTTACAGAGTGTGACGGTGATATCGAGAAGGCTAAGGACTGGCTCCGTGAAAAGGGTATGGCTAAGGCTGAGAAGAAGTCCGGCAGAGCAGCTGCAGAGGGTGTTGTAGCATCCAATATCGATGCTAACGGCAAGAAGGGTTGTATCGTTGAAGTTAACATCGAGACAGACTTCGCAGCTAAGACAGAGAAGTTCGTTAACTTCGTAAATGCTATTTCTAACCAGGTTATGTCTGAGAACGCTGCTGATGCAGAGGCTCTTCTTAAGACAACGATCAATGGTAAGGATGTTGATACATTCCGTAAGGAAGCTATCGCAGATATCGGTGAGAACATCTCCATCCGTCGTTTCGCTAAGTACGAGATCAACGGTTGTGGTGCTGTTACTTCCTACATCCACGCAGGCGGCCGTGTAGGCGTTCTCGTTGAGATCGTTACAGATAACGACGACGTTCTTGCTAAGGATGAGTTCAAGCAGTTCGCTAAGGATATCGGAATGCAGATCGCTGCATCCAATCCTACATGGGTTTCTAAGGAAGATGTTCCTGCAGAGGCTATCGAGCGTGAGACAGAGATCATCAAGAACAAGGCTCTTGCAGAAGGTAAGCCTGAGAAGATCGTTAACGAGCGTATCGTTCCTGGTCAGATCAAGAACTTCTATTCCATCAACTGCCTCTTGCAGCAGGAGTTCGTAAAGTCCGATAACGGTGCTTCCGTTGAGTCTTATATCGCTGACACAGCTAAGGCTCTCGGTTGTGAGATCTCCATCGCTCAGTTCACAAGATTCGGTATGGGTGAAGGTCTCGAGAAGAAGGAAGATGACTTCGCAGCTGAGGTTATGAAGCAGGCTGGTCTCTAATCCTGTAAAGACTGAATTATCAAGGGTTCCAAGGTTTCTTGGAACCCTTTTTTATTCCTGTATTACCTCATTTTTCTCTCATAAATGCCCAATAATAGGACCCGTGTCTTGTTATCATCTATAGCGTACCTAGGGGGTACAAGAAAGTGGAGGAATTAGAAATGAAAAAAAGAATTAGTGTCATGTTGACAACATGCGCATTTGTTTCGACGATGTTTGTCTTTTCTGCCGGAACATATGCCGACACGACTGAAGTGTCACTCACAGACGAAGTTTTCCCTGATGAGAATCTTCTTTCCGTTGCCAAGAGTTACGACAGTGACGGTAACGATTCTTTGAGTACAGAAGAGATCTCCTCGATCACCGAATTGGAGTTTAAAGGTGATACGACTATCAATGACCTTAAGGGTCTTGAAAACTTCACGGAACTTAAGAAACTTTCTATCAGCGATTCAGCATTGACTGAGGTGGATCTTTCTTTAAACACAAATCTTGCTGAAGTATCTCTTATCAAGAACAGTGAGCTTACTTCCATTAAATTGGATGAGGGAGTTACACTTTTCACGGTAGTTGCTTCTCCTAAGGTAGAAAAGCTCGATCTTAAGGATTATAAAGATCTTGAACTCCTATATTGTTCCACGATGTCTCCTGAGATCGATTTCGGTGAGAAGTCTCCGATCAAGCGTATGGCTCTTGCAAATAATGATTATAAGGAGCTCGACCTTAGTATATTTCCGGAACTTATTAGTCTCGGACTTAATAAGACTGAGATAACTAGCATCGACCTATCCGCTGCTCCTAAGCTTGTAGCAGCAGAGATCGACTTTAATCCTATCGAGAGCATTACTCTTAATGATAATCTTACGAGTTTTGGCTTTATCGGAAGTAAACTTACAAAGATCGATATCTCAAGATGCAGCACTCTTGTAGATATAGTTTCAGAAAGCCCTGTTAATGAGATATCTGATTCACCTGTTTTCGAGCCATATACGGGAGAAGAGATCGGAAGAGCTAATTGTAAGTATTGGGGAGATCTTAAAGGACCTGTCTTTATGACCGATATCGAAGATGTTGTAACGGTATCCGGAACAGAAGGCTTTGTTGCCCGTATGTATAAGTTTGTTTTGGACAGAGAAGGTGATACTGACGGTGTTAAGTACTGGACAGAGCAGCTTTCGAGCCTTAGTAAGACCGGCGGAGAAGTAGCTTTGGATTTCTTTGAAAGTCCGGAGTTTAAGGCAAAGGAACTCGAAGATGAAGATTATCTTAAGCTCCTTTACAAGGTCTTCTTTAACAGAGAACCTGATGATGACGGACTTGCTTTCTGGAAGGAAAAGCTCGCTAATAAAGAGTATGACAGACTTTCTGTAGCTAAGGGCTTCATCTATTCAAGAGAGTGGAACGATCTTTGTAAGGATTTCGGTATCAAGTCCGGCGGTGAGATCACACCTGATCCTGATCCTGTAGTAGAGAATAAGCCTCAGTTTGTGGTCACTGATAAAGAGCCTGTTAATGCTTTCGTGGAAAGACTTTACAATACGGCCATGAACAGAGTGTCTGATCCTGAAGGAAAGGCTTATTGGTCTGAGAAACTCTCCAAGAAGGAGCTTACTGCTGAGGAAGTTGCAGCTTATTTCTTCTCCTGTCCTGAGATGAAGAATTATAAGCTCAGTGATGAAGCCTATATCACCCGTCTTTATCATACATTCCTTAACAGAGAACCTGACGCGAAGGGTAAGACATATTGGACAGAATACCTCAAGACTCATTCAAGGAACGAACTTACCTTAGGTTTTACAAGGAGTGAAGAGTTCGTCAACAAGTGTATAGAGTGCGGTATTATCGCATTCTGATAAACTCAAAAAACAAAAGTGCGTATTTAAGGGCATCTTTGGGATATACGGTTAGTAATCCCAATTTTGCCCTTTTTTTATTGTTGAAAGAAATATAAAATAGAACGAGTACATACGGAGGTAATTATATGAGTGACTTAAAATATAAGAGAGTGCTCCTTAAGATCTCAGGCGAGGCTTTGGCCGGTGAGAAAAAACAGGGTATTAATGATGAAGTCCTGAAGAATATCACATCTAAGATCAAGGCGGTATCAGACCTTGGAGTTGAGGTTGCAGTAGTTGTCGGCGGAGGCAATTTCTGGCGCGGAAGATCTTCTGAGGCTATGGACAGAGTAACGGCAGATCATATGGGAATGCTTGCTACTACGATGAATGCACTTGCGATCTCCGATGCACTTGAGCAGCACGGCGCTGTTACTAGAGTTATGTCGGCTATCGATATCCGTCAAATGTGTGAGCCGTATATCAGAAAGAGGGCAGTACGTCACCTCGAGAAGGGAAGGATCGTAGTATTTGCCTGCGGTACAGGTAACCCTTATTTTTCCACGGATACAGGTGCAGCTTTGCGTTGTACTGAGATCGGTGCGGACGTATTCCTCAAGGCTACCATGGTAGACGGTGTTTATGATAAGGATCCTAAGGTTTATCCTGATGCCAAGAAGTACGATACAGTAAGCCATGACGAAGTCCTTAAGCTCAATCTTAAGGTAATGGATTCTACGGCAGCAGCTCTTTGCAGAGACAATAAGACAAAGATCCTGGTATTCTCCATGGAAGATCCTGAAAATATCGTAAGGATCTGTAAGGGCGAGAAACTCGGAACTTTGGTAGAATAAGATTATTAATTTACGGAGGTATTTACTATGATCGAGATCACAAAGGCAGATTACGATTCTATTGAGTCCAAGATGGACAAGACTATCCATAATCTTGGTGAGAACTTTAACACTATCCGTGCAGGAAGAGCTAATCCTCACGTACTCGACAAGATCACAGTAGATTATTACGGAGCACCGTCACCACTTAATGCGGTTGCGAATATTCAGGTACCTGAGGCAAGAATGATCACTCTTGCACCATGGGATCCTTCAATGCTCAAGGAGATCGAGAAAGCTATCCAGTCTTCTGACCTCGGTATCAATCCTACAAACGACGGTAAGATCATCAGACTTATCTTCCCGATCCTCACAGAGGAGAGACGTAAGGAACTCGTTAAGGTGGTCAAGACTTTCGGTGAGGAAGCAAAGGTTGCTATCCGTAACGTAAGAAGAGACGCTATCGATAAGATGCGTGCAGCTAATAAGAAGAAAGAGCTCACAGATGATGATCTGAAGGAATACGAAGAAAAGGTCCAGAAGATCACAGATAAGTTTGTCAAGGAAGTCGAGAAGGCTTGCGAGACCAAAGAGAAAGAGCTCATGGAAATCTGATCTTGATATGATCTTAGGGGCGGTCAATCCGCCTCTTATTTTGATAAAAGGGGAACAATTCAAATGGCGATCCTCGGATTCGGCAAAAAGAATAACGTTAATGACGAACAACTTAATATACCGGTGTCTTTGGGCGTCATCATGGATGGTAACGGCAGATGGGCTAAGAAAAGGATGCTGCCGAGAAGTGCAGGGCACAGAGCCGGTGCTGAGAACCTTAAGGAGCTTTGCAGGAACTGCGGTAACTATGGTGTTAAATATCTGACAGTCTATGCATTTTCCACTGAGAATTGGTCCAGACCTGCTGATGAGGTCAATACACTTATGGATCTTTTTGTCGAGTTCTGGGAAAAGTATGATCCGGAACTTGAGCAGGAAGGTATCCGAGTAAGATTTACGGGCGATATCGATTCGCTTCCTGAAAGGATAAAGGAAGTTTGTCGTAAAGGTGAGGAGCGTTCCAAGCACAGGCAGAAGATGCAGCTCATCGTCGCATTTAATTACGGAGGCAGACGTGAGATCGTTCACAGCTGTCAAAAGATCGCTCAGCTCGTGAAGGACGGTAAACTTGATATCAATGATATAGACGAGCAGTCCATATCCGATAATCTTTATCTTCCTGACGTCCCTGATCCGGATCTTATCATCAGACCGAGCGGCGAACAGCGCCTCTCGAATTTCCTCTTGTGGGAGTCTGCTTATTCGGAACTTTGGGTATCAGACTGCCTGTGGCCTGATTTCGGTCTTGAGGAACTTACTGAAGCATTCAGGGCTTATACAAATCGCGACAGAAGATTTGGCGGCCTTTCCAAGGAGGACAAGTAATGAAACAACGCGTTATCACGGGTGCCATATTTCTTATAGTCATGCTTGCGATAATGGCGGCAGCATACTTTTTCCCTCTCGTGGCAGTGCTTCTTGCCATTGTTGTCGGAACAGTATCCACATATGAACTGATAAAGGCAGTTAAGAACGGTAACTTTAAGCCTTCTACGGCCCTTATCATAATAGGCGAAGTATTGATGCTCGCTGTTGTCCTTCTCGGCTGGTATTTCGAGTGGGGATTATTCCTTACTACGACGCTTTATTGCATGATAACGTTTATGCTTTCTCTGGGCATGGGTATCATCCCTCAGATCGCTGATCCTGAGGCAAAACTTAAGGATTCACTTGTAAGTATCTGTTCCATGCTCTACATCTCCTTTCCGATGTACTGCCTTTGTGCGATCGCTCTGTTCTTTGACAAAGGCTGGTTTTATCTTATCGTCGGCTTGTTCTCTTCATGGGTATCTGATACCTGTGCTTACTTTACCGGCGTTCTTTTCGGAAAGCATAAGATCGTTCCTCACATAAGCCCTAAGAAGACTTGGGAGGGATGTATCGGCGGAGCATTCTTCTGTGCGATCTTTATGATGCTCTACTTCGGATTTGTAGTTTACGAGATCGATGATATCAAGGTCGACAGGATCGTGTTCATGGCGATCATCTTTGCTTTCGGTATCGTGATCTCCGCAATGTCTCAGATCGGAGACTGGCTTGCTTCTTCCATCAAGCGAGCTGTAAATATTAAGGACTACGGTAACTTTATGCCGGGTCACGGCGGTATGCTCGACAGGTTTGACAGCGTATTGTTTACTCTTCCTATCGCGCTTTGTATCGCCATCTTGAATATCTATATCTAAAACGGTGAACAGATGAAGAATATATCGATATTGGGTTCGACGGGTTCTATAGGAACTCAGACATTGGAAGTCGTAAGGCACAGTAACGGGGAACTTAAGGTTCTCGGTCTTTGCTGTGGTAAAAATGTCGATCTGTTTTTCGAGCAGATAAAGGAATTCTCTCCTTCTGTTGTCGGTATAAGTGATGAAGATGCAGCGAAGGTCCTGGTCGACAGGATCGATTCAGAACTTCCTGATCTTGATATAGAGATATATACGGGTGATGCCGCTCCGTCGGCTGTTGCTACCATGGACGGTGTTGATATCGTTGTAGCTTCCATGGTCGGCATAAGCGGATTACGACCTGTTCTTGACGCTATCGAGTGCGGTAAGGATATCGCGCTTGCTAATAAGGAAACCTTGGTCGCAGGCGGCGATGTCGTTATGCCTCTGGTCAGGAAGAAGGGCGTAAGGCTCTTGCCTGTCGACAGTGAGCATTCCGCCATCTGGCAGTGCCTCTGGGGACAGCCTGAAGGCAGCCTTGACAGGATACTCATAACAGCTTCGGGCGGACCTTTCAGGGGATATACGAGAGATATGCTCAAGGATGTTACTCTCGAAAAAGCCCTCAACCATCCGACTTGGAAGATGGGCGGCAAGGTAACCATAGATTCGTCTACCATGATGAATAAGGGCCTTGAGATCTTGGAAGCAAGTCATCTGTTTGGAACAGATGTTGATCATATTGATGTAGTAGTACATCCTCAGAGCGTGATCCATTCGATGATAAGGCTCAAGGACGGTTCTGTCCTTGCTCAGATGGGTAAGCCCAATATGATGATGCCTATCGAGGTTGCGCTTTATTATCCGAGAAGAGGCCCGGGATTTATGGAGAAGTTCGATCCTTTCGCGAAGGGCCTTTGTGACCTGCATTTTGAAAAGTGCGATACTTCCGTATTTGGGCTTCTTGAACTTGCATATCATGCGGGAAGGGTCAAGGGAGTTCTTCCTGCAGTAATGAACGGAGCAAATGAAGTTGCCGTCAGTGCTTTCCTTAACGGAAAGATAGGCTATCTCGATATCGAGAAGACGGTATCTTCGGTAATGAACGAGTATGAGAAGACTAATCCTGACTTGAAGGTGAATTCTTTGGATGACATCCTTGAGGCAGATAAGGAAGCAAGAAGACTTGCTTCAAAATATATGTAAAACAGAGGGATAAGATGTCAGTCGTTATCAGTGTATTATTGGTTTTAGTAATGCTGGGAGTATTGTCCACGGCTCATGAGCTGGGACACTTTTTTGTTGCAAAGCTTCTTAAGGTCAAGGCTTATGAAGTATCGATCTTCGTAGGTCCTGTACTTTTCAAGTGGCATAGGAACGGAGTAGATTACTCGATCAGGTGTATTCCTATCGGTGCTTATGTCCGTTTCAGTGAGATAGATGATGAAGGTAAGCCCGTTGAAAGTGACGATCCTTCACTTCTTATCAATCAGCCGAGATGGAGAAGACTTATCATCGCTGTAGCTGGTCCTCTCGTTAATCTGTTTCTCGGAATGCTCATATTCTTTGTCTTCAGCCTTGCAACCGGCTATACGCCTCTTAATGTAGGCGTAGCTGAGGAAGGTTCTCAGTTATACGGACAGGAATATACACCTGGTGATAAGATCTGTGCCATAGACGGAAGATCCGTATATACGTCGGATGAACTCTCTATCTATTTCCAGATGAAAGGTGAACTTGATCCTGTAGTACTTACTCTTAAGTCCGAGAAGACAGGTGAGAAGTATGATGTTACCTTAACTCCTGTTATTACCAGATATCCGAGGATCGGTATCACCAGGATGGGTGATGAATTCTCTGATAAAGAAGGCTGGGAACTTGTTGAAACTTGGAATGAAGAGACTCCCGTCCTTAAAAAGGGCGATGTCCTCTTGTCGATAGACGGTCACAGTACCAAAGACAGTGAAGATGCATCCAATTACCTGAGCGAGTGCAAAGAAGGTGAGATGGTTCATGTAGTTTATCTTCGCGAGGGTCTTGAAGGTGAACAGGAAGGCGATGTTAAGGTCTTTGGCGTTGATACCGTAAATTCACTCGGTACCAATCTTGAAGAACATGAGGTAAGAAGTTTTAAGGAGTTTTTGGGAGCAGCTGAATACTCATTAAAGATGCCTCTTTCGATCTTAAGGATGACGGGTGTCGTTATCTCTAATGCATTTAAGGGCGAGGTTGAAGCTTATAAGGTAGTTTCGGGACCTGTAGGCGTTGTTAATGTAGTTGATACGGTAGTATCAAGCGAAGACGTAGGAACAGGTATCAAGGTAAGCACTTTGGTCATGCTCGCAGGTATGATCTCAGTTGCTCTTACTATTTCCAATCTCCTTCCTCTTCCGGGACTTGACGGTGCACAGATCATCATCCTTGTTGTTGAGATGGTAATCGGAAGAAAACTTCCGAGGAAAGCAGAGAACATTATAACCATAGTGGGATTTTTTGTACTCATTGGTTTAGTTATACTTGCATTTGCATCAGACATAGCAAAGATCATTTTCGAGGGTTGGTAATATGGAGAATTATTACGGCAGAAAAGGTACAAGAGTAATAAATGTAGGCGGTGTTCTTATCGGCGGTGATAATCCGATAAGAGTCCAGTCCATGAATAATACCAAGACTTCGGATGCTGATGGAACGCTTGAGCAGATAAGAGCTCTTGCTGATGCAGGATGTGACATTACCAGAGTTGCTATCCCTGATATGGATGCAGCCGAGGCATTAAAGACGATAACTTCCAAGTCTCCTATCCCTGTAGTTGCGGATATCCATTTTGACTACAGGCTTGCTATCGAGGCTGCCAAGAACGGCGCCGCTAAGATCAGGATCAATCCGGGTAATATCGGCGGTCAGGCTAACGTTATCAAGGTAGCGAATGTCTGTAAGGAGAGAAATATCCCTATAAGAGTCGGTGTTAACTCCGGTTCCGTTGAAAAGAGCCTCATCGAAAAATACGGCAAAGTATGTCCACAGGCAATGGTGGAAAGCGCTCTCGGCGCTGTTAAGATGCTCGAAGATGCTGATTTTGACGATATTATCATCAGTATCAAGTCATCAAGCCCAAGGCTTACCATCGAAACATATAAGGAACTTTCAAAGATAACGGACTATCCTTTACATGTGGGGGTTACCGAGGCAGGTACCGTAAGGGAAGGTATCATCAAGTCCGCTGTCGGCACGGGTTCTTTGCTGGCTATGGGTATCGGCGACACTATCCGCGTATCTCTTACGGGAGATCCTGTAGATGAAGTTATCGCAGGCATAAGTATCCTTAAGGCTCTGGATCTTCGAAAAGGCGGTATCACTTTTGTATCTTGTCCTACTTGCGGAAGGACAAGGGTTCCGCTTATCGAGCTTGCTTCAGAGATCGAGAAGCGTATCTGTACTCTTCCTTATGATCTTAAGGTTGCGGTAATGGGATGCGTAGTTAACGGTCCGGGAGAAGCAAAAGATGCAGATATCGGTCTTGCCGGCGGTATCGATGAGTTCATCCTTTTCGAGAAGGGGGAGACTATAAGACGCATCAAGGCTGATAATGCGGTAGAAGAATTTGTGGCAGAAGTGAAACGTTTGGGAGAGAAGAATAATGGCAAGTAAGCTGATAGATCTGTTCGACTTTCTGGAGGAAAGCGAGAAGGAACAGCTAAGTTTTCTGACTATAGAGAAAATAAATTATAATAAGAAAATTTCACGACTTGATGTTTATTTATCCGGTGGTGAATTTTTATCTGAGGAGAATTTGCTCGCTTTGGCTGAATATAAGGCAAAGACGAAGTTCGAGTGCGAGGTAAAGTTTATTTTTCAGGGCTTTACGGATGTAGCTTATGCCATGAGATGTCTGTCTGAGCTTCTGGTAAATGAGCTCTCACTTGAGAACTACGAGTATTTTCAGCTTGCAAATACTTCTAAGTTCAGTGTCGAGGATAAAAGACTTGTCATCGAATCTGATTACATGAACAAAGAACAGATGAACGATCTGCTCCTTAAGTCTTTCGCACAAAGCGTTATGGACCTTTTCGAGTCGCATACGGGATATAAGCTCGATTCTTATTCCTATGAATTCGTGGAGAACATCAAGGTCGATTATTCTTTGATGAATTCCTCTAAGCTTAATAACGATCAGGCTGTGGAAGAGTTTTACGATTATGAGCCGGAACCTTATGTTCCGGAGCCTAAGCCAGTTGAAAAGCCTGTGATAGAGCCTAAGGAAGGCGAAGATAAGAACTCATGGGAGTTTAAGGCCAAGGTTCAAAAGAAGCTCATGAAGGCTGAAGAAGGCGGAAAGAAGAATTTCCGTAAGGCTAACGCGGAAGCTTTGTTCGGTCGTGTCAAGAAGGATGTCCCGGAGTACAAGATCAAGGATATCGATCTTCACGAGAAAGAAGTCAATTTCGAAGGAAGGCTTCTTATCAATGTTGAAGAAGACATGCGCCTTTCTAAGAGCGGAAAGTGCGTTGTAACTAACTTTACGGTAATAGATAAGACAGGTGGTATCAGCTGCCTTATGTTCGTTAAGCCTGAAGAAGCCGATAAGTTTGAAGATATGTTCAAGAAGGGCGGCTATGCAGGTTTTCAGGGTGAACCGTTCGATAACAGAGGTGAGCTCGGCGTAAAGGTCAGCGGTATCTTTGCAAAAGATAAGCCGAAGGCTCGTTTTGAGGATTGTCCTTATAAGCGTGTCGAGCTTCATGCCCATACCAAGATGAGTGCTCAGGATGCGGTAATCGTACCTGAAGATCTTGTTAAGACGGCTGCAAGATTCGGCCATAAGGCATGTGCCGTTACTGACCACGGTGTCGTTCAGGCATTCCCGGCCGTATTTAACACATCCAAGAAGCTTAAGGTCGGTGATTCCGAAGAACCGTTTAAATCCATCCTCGGTGTGGAAGGATATGTAGTCGATGACGGTCCTACGATCTGCTATAACCTTCCTTTTGAAAGACCTTCGGTATG
>CAMVBS010000067.1 GCA_947165785.1 uncultured Clostridia bacterium
GCTACCGGTAAGCTCGTTACGCCTTATGTTATCGACAGTGTTGTATCTCCTGACGGAATGATCTTATATCAGGGTCAAAAGCCATCGCAGGACCTTGATCTTAACCAGGATAATCTAGATGCAGTGCGTTATGCCATGCGTTGTGTCGTTAAAGGTACAAATTACTGGGAAGGTACTGCCCAGGAGTCGTTGTCGGATTTCCCTATAGAGGTCTGCTGTAAGACCGGTACTGCCGAGACCGGTTTTGAGGATATTCGCATGGAGTATTCCAACGGACTATTTGTATGCTATGCGCCTGCAGATAACCCTGAGATCGCAATCGCTCTGGTTGTAGAGAGAGGTGAGTGGGGTAATTCAACATCCATCATTGCCAAGAAACTCCTTGCAGCATATTTCGGAGTTCCTCTCAACAGCGATCCTTCAGTTGTCGATACATATCCGATAGTAGGCGATTCGCTTGATATTACTGTTCCTGAAGATCGTTACGAGGAGTATCAGGTACCTTCCGATAATTGACGTTTTATACAATTATTTGTTGAAAAAAATAAATATTATGCATAAAATAATATTAGTTTTTGATTCAGGGGGGATTAATCATGAAGATCGTTCTGATGGCTGATAACAGCAAAAATGAACTTCTCGTCAACTTTTGTATAGCATATCGCCCTTTGTTATCTAAACATCAGTTAATTTCAGTATATAACACAGGTAAATTACTCAAAAGTGCCGTAGATCTTGACGTTTCGGGACTTTCTGTTGATTATGAGAGCGGATTTGAACAGCTTGCTTCCAGAGCTGAGTTCAATGAGATCGACTGTGTTATCTATATCCGTGACGGTCGTAATGATCCTTTGCACAGCACCACAGAGCTTTTGAAGGTCTGTGACCTTAATAACATTCCATATGCCACGAACATCGCTACGGCAGAGACTTTGATCCTTGCTATCGACCGCGGTGACCTTGATTGGCGTGAGTGGATCAAAGGATAATGGATGTAATCGTTTTTCCCAAGGGACCTTTAGGTTCGAATATGTATGCCGTAACATCGGATTCCGGCTATATCCTTATAGACCCTTCAGTTCCTATGTCTGAACCTTCTGTCTCTCGAAAACTTGGTGAGGGATTTAAGGACAAGATTTCTGCGATCCTTCTTACACACGCACATTTTGATCATTGTGAATGCCTTGACGAATGGGTTAGAGCAACCGGTTCCAAGGCTTATCTTAACGATTCCGATAAGATCCTGTTATCAGACCCTAACCTGAATTGCTCACTTCATATGGGTGACAGGATCGTAATAGATTCCGAGACGATCGATCCGGGCAGTTCTTTATCTGTTGACGGTGTCGACTTTACAGTTATCATGACTCCGGGCCATACTCCCGGATCAGTATGCTATTTGATCGCTAAAGACTCCGTTATGTTTACCGGAGATACTTTATTTGCGGGTTCCATAGGCAGAAGTGACCTTCCTTTAGGTGATCCTTCCGAGCTTTTTAAGTCGCTGGGTGTTCTTTCCGGGCTTTCTGATGACATCATGATATATCCCGGTCATGGTTTTTATAGCAAAATGGGGCTTGAGAAGAAACATAACCCGTTCCTTTGATCATTCGTTTTTGTGGGATAGTTTTTTCGAGTATTGTTATTATGCTCTGAAATAGGGCACAAATCGTTAATTAATCGCCATAAGGTAGGTACTTTACGATACTTTTATTATTTTGGCGCTTGTGATATATTCTTCTAGTATTATTAATAATAATGTCACTTGGAGGTCTAAGATGAGTGATTTAAAGCAGCAGCTCTTATCGATCAAAGATGAATTTGACGCAAAAGTGCTGAATATAACCAATTCTCAGGAAGCAGATGCACTTCGTGTTGCTTATTTGGGAAAGAAGGGCGAACTTACAGGCGTTTTACGCGGAATGGGCAGCCTTTCACCGGAAGAAAGACCGGTTATCGGTCAGGTTGCAAACGAAGTCCGTGCTCACATGGAAGAAGAACTTACAACTAAGATCGCAGCTATCAAGGAAGCAGAAAAGCAGGAGAAGCTCAAAAATGAGGTAATCGATGTTACATTGCCTTCCAAGATTAGAAGAGCAGGTGCAAGACATCCAATGTACCAGGCTATTAATGAGATCTGTGATATCTTCCTCGGTCTCGGCTATACGATCGGAGAAGGTCCTGAAGTTGAATATGATGAGTACAACTTCGAGAAGTTAAGACTTCCTAAAGGACATCCTGCAAGAGATACACAGGATACATTCTATATTTCCGAGAATATCCTTTTGAGAACTCAGACATCTCCAATGCAGATAAGGATCATGGAGAACAATAAACCTCCGATCAAGGTTGTTTGCCCTGGTAAGGTTTATCGTCAGGATACAATGGACAGCACACATTCTCCTATCTTCCATCAGATCGAGGGCCTTGTCGTAGATAAGGGCGTTACGATGGGTGATCTTGTAGGTTCCCTTAAGCTCTTTGCCAAGAAACTCTTTGGTGAGGAGACTGAGATCAGACTTCGTCCTCACCATTTCCCGTTCACTGAACCTTCTTGTGAAGTTGATCTTACATGCTGGTCTTGCGGCGGTAAGGGCTGCAGAGTATGTAAGGGTGAAGGCTGGATCGAGGTATTGGGCGCTGGTATGGTTCATCCGGAGGTCCTTGAGAACTGCGGTATTGATTCCGAAGTTTATAGCGGTTTTGCTTTCGGTATCGGTGTTGAGAGAACAGCGATGGGCCGATTCGGTATCGATGACATCCGTCTCCTTTATGAGAATGATGTCAGATTCTTGAAGCAGTTTAAGTAAGAAGCGGAGGAATAACAAAATGAAAGCCCCAATTAATTGGCTTAAAGATTTCACAGATATAAACGTAGAGCCTAAGGTTCTTGCAGATAAGATGACGATCTCCGGATCCAAAGTTGAGGAAGTGATCGTTTCAGGTGAAGACATTCAGGGTGTTTATACAGGTAAGATCATTGATTGCAAGGATCATCCTGATTCTGATCATCTTCACATCGTAACAGTGGATCTCGGTTCCGAAGAACTCGGAAGAAACCTTCAGATCGTATGCGGTGCTCCTAATGTTTATGTTGGAATGATCTGCCCTGTTGCTACAGTAGGTGCTCATCTTCCTAACGACATAGTTATCAAGAAGGGTAAGCTCAGAGGTGTCGAGAGTAACGGTATGTGCTGTGCTATCGATGAACTCGGTGTTCCGGCAGAAGGTCACGAAGGCGCAGATGAATACGGCCTTTGGAATATGCCTAAGGATACTCCGTTGGGTGTTGATATCAAGGAGATCTTAGGTCTTGGTAATGTAACTATTGATTTTGAGATCACTTCCAACAGACCTGATTGTTTCTCGATCGAAGGTCTTGGAAGAGAAGCTGCTATTACTCTCGGTAATGAGTTTAAGCCTGTTGATCCTAAGCTTAAGATCGAGGGAACAAAGGATATCAATGATATTGCCAAGGTTGAGATCCTTGCACCTGATCTTTGCTACAGATATTGTTCCAGGATCATCGAGGACGTAAAGATCGAAGCTTCTCCGTCATGGATGGCTGAAAGACTTATTGATGCCGGAATGAGACCGATCAACAATATTGTCGATATTACAAACTATGTTTGTCTTGAGCTCGGTCAGCCTATGCATGCTTTCGACCTTGATTATCTTTCCGGAAAGCACATCATCGTACGTAAGGCTGAAGAAGGTGAGAAGATCAAGACTTTGGACGGTACTGACAGAGTACTCGACAGCAATATGCTCGTGATCGCTGATGAGTCAAAGGCTTGCGCAATCGCAGGTGTCATGGGCGGTGAGAATTCCGAGGTTATCCCTGAGACAAAGGCTATACTTTTCGAGTCTGCCGTATTTAATGAAGTTTCCGTACGTAAGACTGCACTTAGAAACGGACTTAGAACAGAGGCTTCATCCCGCTATGAGAAGGGACTTGATCCTGAAAACGCTATGCGTGCTCTTGACAGAGCTTGTGAGCTTGTTGAACTTCTCGGTGCAGGTAAGGTGTGTAAGGGCGTTATCGATGTTTATCCTACAAAGAGGACAGTTAAGCAGATCAAGTTCCGTCCTGAGAAGATCAATAGCTTTATCGGTATCGATGCAACTGAAGAATTCATGCGTGATATCCTCGGAAAGCTCGGTTGTGAGATATCTTCCGATAATATGATCACACCTCCGACATACAGGCCTGACCTCCAGTCTGAAGCTGACATCTCTGAGGAGATCGCAAGATTCTACGATTACAACAACATCAAGCCGACCCTTCTTTCAGGTAAGGATACAACTCTTGGTGGAAGAACATATGCACAGCAGACTGTTGAGAACATCAAGAACATAATGGTTAACTGCGGATTCTACGAGGCTATCACTTTCTCGTTCGAGAGTCCTTCCGAGCTCGATCTTATTAAGCTTCCTGAGGATTCTCCTCTCAGAAACCAGATTAAGATCAGCAATCCTCTCGGTGATGATACATCAGTTATGAGAACATCTATGCTTCCTTCAATCCTCAGGATCGCTGGAAGAAATAACAATCGCTCAGTACCTGAGGCTTCTGTTTTCGAGGTTGCTTACATCTATCTTCCTGATGAGGATCCTTCCAAGCTTCCTGAAGAAAGACAGATCCTTTCAGGATTCAGTTATGCTCCTTCGGCAGTTGACAGCAAAGAGACATTCTTTGAAGTTAAGGGTGCTATCGAAGAGATCGCAGAAAGTATCGGTATCAAGTCAATGATGATCGATGCATGCACAGATAATCCTTCTTATCATCCGGGTCGTTGTGCCAAGATCACCGTTGCTGGTAAAGTCTGCGGTTATGTCGGCGTGATCCATCCTGATGTTGCTGATAACTTTGACTGTCCGCACGGCACAGTTGCTTTCGAGATCGAGGTTGCTCAGCTTATTAAGGCTTCCAAGCCGAACAGAGTATATAAGCAGCTTCCAAAGTTCCCTGGAATCACAAGAGACCTTGCTCTTGTTGTTGACAGATCCGTAGCAGTCGGTGATCTCTTAAGGACTATCAATTCAGCAGGCGGTAAGCTTCTCGAATCTGCCGAGTTCTTTGATGTTTTCGAAGGCGCTCAGCTTGGTGAGAATAAGAAGTCTGTGGCTATCTCACTTCTTTACCGTTCTCCTGAAAAGACACTTTCGGATGATGACATCAAGGATTCTCTTGATAAGATCATGGCTCGTCTCGAAAAGCAGTTTGATGCAAAGCTGCGTCAGTGATCATTTCGATCTGATATTTATGATGCCTCGGGTGACCGGGGCATTTTTTTGTCTCGAAAAAGCCGGCAAACGTAACTTTTTTCCATTTTGTCGCAATTGTCGTTGTTTTGTTTTTTTTGTCGACCAATTACATATCTGAAATTGAAATAATAAAACAAAAAAGGCGGTGACAAGAATGGGAAGCACATTAGAAGCAGCGATATGCTTTTCGCTGGTGATCATAATCCTGGGTATCTTTATCGTTTATCCATCCAGATTATGGGAAGGATGCCAGCAGCAGGGAATAACAGCTGTTGAAGAGTTCAGTTTCAGGCTCAGAAGCGATGAACTTACCGAATCAAAGAATATCGAAGGTCATATAGTTTATGCATCTTCTCCTGAAAAACTGAATACTATGCTCAACGGTATCATTGATTCCGTTAAGATCGCGGGAGGCTGATATGAGAAAGAATAAAAGAGGCGGAACAACTATATTCGTTGCATTGATCCTTTCGGCACTGATATTTGTTGAAGGTATCTATCTTGCACTGATCATAGATGTTAACAGAAGAATGCTTATCGATCGGGCTCTTAAACTTCAGGTCGAACAGATACTGGCAAGTTATAATGAAGAATTGTTCCTGGAGTATGGTATCTACGGCTTTATTGTGGATGATATCAATCATGATGTTTATGTAAATACTCTGGAAGCTTCAGGTTATTCATATGGGGAAGATATCTTTATAGAAGGATACAGGACAATAAATACAGTACAGCTGGAAAAGGCTATCTCTACGTACTATTCGTACAGGATCGCCGGAATCCTGTTTAAGGATCTTTCAGGATTGATGGATTATATAAAACAGCAGCTGGATGAGTACGAATTTTTCGATAAACTCAAGAAATTCAAGTCATCAGGAGGAAAGAAAGTCCTTAAGTATCTTGATATCGCTTCCTCTACAATCGAAGAGATAATAGACAGTGATGAGATAAAGGAATTGTTTGAGATATCTGACAGTGAAGGGAATTTTCTTTCTGACTTTATAGTTGATTATCTGTTCGTTAATGATTCGGAACTTCGATTTGATAAGGATTTTGATCCTGAAGAGTTTCTGGCTTTTGACTTTTTTGATGATGTCACGAATCTGTCTGATATTGTTTCTGACACTATTCAAGAGGATTTTTATGCTTTAAGTCTTGCTCATTATGCAGTAAATAACTTCGAATCAGTAGTTAAGGAATATGAAGAAGACGGTGAAATGGTGCCTTCTCATAATCTCAGAGGAACATCTTTTCGAGATCTTAATCCTGAGGAAGTTAATGACATGGAATTTGTTGTAACGGGACTTAGAGGCGCTCCCGGGATATATGAAATCGGACATGTAATATCAGGCTTTATAGTACTTGCCGAAGTTGTAAATCTGATACTTAATGATAAGTTCATGACTGTCTGTAAAAAGATATCAGAGGTCTTGTCTAAGGTGTATGAGATATTACTTGATGGTTTTACCATTCCACCGGTCGTATTTGAGATCGTAATAATAATCTTTGTCTCTTTGGCTCTGATGATAAAGGATATGGTCAAGATCTATAACGGGAAGACAGTAAATGTCCTTAAGATCTCCAAGGCACCTGAACCATATTGCAACGGTTTTCCAATGAATTATAAGGATTTCGTATTCTATTTTGCCCTTTGCTACAGAAGAAAGATGCTTCCGAACATGATCGAAGTGTTGGAGGAAAAGTATGGAAAAATCTATACCAAGATTGAGATAGGAACTATTTATAACGATACCGGTTACTATGCTGATGAGGGTTACGGACTATATGGTTTTTAAGGAAAATACGAATAAAAGGGGTTCTATTACACTTGATGCTGCTATCGTTTTTACGGTCCTTCTAGTCATCATTTCAGTAATGGTCACTTCAATGAATGTACAACGAACGGATATGGTTATGCAGCAGGCTATTGATCAAAGCTGTGAAGATATTGCTCTTATCCTGCCTTTCACGGTTTTGGGAGCTGAAGCAGTTAATCTGATGACTACAGATCCGGATATCGGTCAGGAGGCTTTGGATGCTTATAACAAGATATGTGAACTGTCAGACGATCTGGAAGAACTTACCGGATATAGTGTTGAAGGACTTGTTCTTAACGGATCTATGGGGAAGATAATAAGAAATGATATTGCTCATGAGTTTATCAAAAGATCTGATGAACTTATATTTAAGCCTGAAGATATTAATGTTCAGATATCTTATTCAGGTGAGTTACAGGTAATCGAAGTAGAGGTTGAATATGAGGTAAATACTATGTTTGGAAGTATCGATAGAACTCATTATTCAGCAATCCCGTTTTATGGAATATATGATTCTGCAATAAATAATGTGGAATTTGTAACCAATGATCCGACATGTACTGATGATCCTTGGGGAATGGGAAACCTTAAGCGAGGCGGATACTTCGAAGAAAAGTACGGAGCAAACCTTCCGCACACTTTTCCGACCATAAACTCATTCGATAACGGAAACTGTGAATCTATTGTAAGTATTGATCTTACAAAAGATACCTATAGCAGTGAATCTTCAATAAGATCTAAAGTTGAAGACCAGTTAGAAGCACTTCAGGCCTTTAATGGTGCAGATGTAAATATAAAAGGCAAGCATTACGTTATTAGCGAAGATGAAATTAAAGAAAAGACACTAACTATCATAATCCCTGAGAATACTCCTGAAGACAGGTATGAATACCTGTTAAATGCCTCTGAATCATATAATGATGGTAATTTAAATATTAATATAATAAAAGACAGTGTATCTGTTTAATAAAAAACATTTCACTTTTATACATTAAAGTGATACACTAATTTGTGCGATTTTGAATATTGCGATATCATTATATAGATTTTTTGTGGAGGTAGGCATATTGAAATCGAGTTCTTCGGTAAGACGTCCGTCCCTTGTTGACAGCAGGACGAGCGGAAATGCTAATGAAGCATCTGTTGGCGAGACTTTGAGAAAAGCAAAGAGAGATCTTTTTTTTCGCCGTTGCCTTTTAGCTATATTCCTTGTTCTTATTATTACCTTTGTCGTAGCTATGTTTACGTTAGGGTATGCCGGACTGCTCGCTGATAAGATCATTGCCTGGATACAATAAAGATGAACGATAAGATCAGAGATCCATATATTGACATCTTTTATGATGCCATCCTTTCACTTAAAGATCGTAAAGAGTGCGATAAGTTTTTTGAAGATATCTGTACGATATCCGAGATCAAATCTATGGCACAGCGACTTCAGATCGCCGTCTTGCTCAATGAGGGGAAGACATATACCGAGATAATAGATGAGACCAAGGTAAGCACAGCAACTATATCAAGAGTCAATAAATGCCTTGAATACGGTGCTGACGGTTATAAGACGGTCTTGTCCAGGATCAGCGGAGAAAATGCAAATAAGGAAACTATAAATAATTAAGAGGTGTAGGATGGGAATTATTTCTTCGATTTTTGGCACACACAGTGATCACGAGATCAAGAGGATCATGCCAACAGTCAATAAGGTAATGGAGCTCGATGAAAGTTTTCAAAAGCTTACAGATGAAGAACTTGTCGGAATGACACAAAAGCTCAAAGACAGATTGAATGCCGGTGAGACTTTGGATGACATACTTCCTGAGGCATTTGCAACAGTAAGAGAAGCTGCTTCACGTGTTTTAGGTATCAAGCACTATAAGGTACAGGTCATCGGTGGTATGATACTTCACCAGGGACGTATTGCCGAGATGAAGACAGGTGAAGGTAAAACACTCGTTGCTACACTTCCTGTTTATCTTAATGCACTCACAGGTAAGGGTGTTCACGTAGTTACAGTAAACGATTACCTTGCAAAACGAGACAGTGAGTGGATGGGTAAGGTTTATAAGTTCCTTGGCCTTTCAGTCGGACTTATCATTCACGATATTCCTACAAACGAGCGTAAGGGCATGTATGCCTGTGATATCGTTTATGGTACGAATAATGAATTCGGTTTTGACTATCTCCGTGATAACATGGTAGTTCGTAAAGAGCAGATTGCTCAAAGAGAACTTAATTATGCTATCGTCGATGAGGTAGATAGTATCTTGATCGATGAAGCAAGAACACCTCTTATCATTTCAGGTCATGGTACAGAGTCATCGGATCTTTATAAGAAAGCTGATGATTTCGTAAGAACTCTTAAGAGATTTACTGTTGTTGAGACAGATGACAAGGTTGATATGGATGAGATCGTTGGCGACTGCGATTATGTTGTTGACGAGAAAGCAAGTACATCAGTACTTACAGCCAACGGTGTTAAGAAGGCTGAGAAGTTCTTTAATGTTGCTAACCTCTCTGATCCTGATAATTTCTCTTTGCAGCATTATATCAACAATGCTTTGAGAGCTCATGGTAACTACAATAAAGATCAGCAGTATGTTGTTATGGACGGCGAAGTTATCATTGTTGATGACTTTACGGGTCGTTTGATGCCGGGTCGTCGTTATAGTGATGGTCTCCATCAGTCTATCGAGGCTAAAGAGGGTGTTAAGGTTGCTAACGAGAATAAGACATTGGCAACTATCACATTCCAGAACTTCTTCCGTATGTATTCAAAGATCGCAGGTATGACAGGTACTGCTTACACTGAGGAAGCTGAGTTCAGGTCTATCTATGGACTTGATGTTATTCAGATCCCTACAAATAAGCCAATTGCAAGAAATGATGAGCATGATGCTGTATTTAAGACACAAAAAGGTAAGTATCAGGCAGTCTTGAAGGCTGTTATCGAAGCTAACAAAGTTGGTCAGCCGGTTCTTGTTGGTACGGTTAACGTTGATAAATCCGAGTATTTGAGCAAACTTTTCACAAAAGCAGGTATCAAGCACAACGTATTGAATGCTAAGAACCACTTAAGAGAAGCTGAGATCGTTGCTCAGGCTGGACGTAAGGGTGCCGTTACTATCGCTACTAACATGGCTGGTCGTGGTACGGATATTCTCCTCGGTGGTAACGCAGAGTTCCTTGCTAAGCAGGAAATGCGTAAGCTTGGATATACTGATGAACTTATCGAGGCTTCTATTGCTCACAATGAAACAAACGACGAAGTTGTTCTTGAGGCAAGACAGAGATTCGCAGCTCTTAAGGATAAGTTCTCTAAGGAGATCGCTCCTGAGGCTGAGGAAGTAAGAAAACTCGGTGGACTTTTCATCATTGGTACTGAAAGACACGAGTCAAGACGTATCGATAACCAGCTCAGAGGACGTTCCGGACGTCAGGGTGACCCTGGTCGTACAAAGTTCTATCTTGCACTTGATGATGATCTCTTCAGGATCTTCGGTGGTGATAAGGTAACAAGAACATTTAACAGTCTCGGTGTTGATGAGACAATGGAGATCCAGACAGGCGTTGTTAGCCGTCTTATCGAATCTTCACAGAAGAAACTCGAGGCTATTCACTTTGGTACTCGTAAGCACACTCTCGAATATGACGATGTAATGAATATTCAGCGTACTATCACATATGAGCAGAGACGTAAGGTTATCGACGGTGACGATATGCATGATACGTTCCTTAAGATGGTTCGTAAGGTTGCAGAACGAATTGTTTCTTCTTACTCTACTGACGGAAATCTTACGGTAAGCGATCAGTATGCACTTGGTCTTAAGATCGAAGATATCTATGGAGAACTTCCTATCGTTACAGAACTTAAGGGTAAGGAAGAGGTCGATCTTTCCGCTTCAGAGATCATTGACAGGATCGACAGTGAAGCTGTAGCAGCATTGGATGCTAAGGAGAAGGAAGTTACTTCAGAGATCTTCAGAGAAGCAGAGCGCGTTATCCTTCTTACAACTGTTGATGCTAAATGGATGGATCACATCGATGCTATGGATCAGCTCAGAACCAGCGTCGGTATGCGTGGTGTAGGTCAGCATGATCCGGTTGTTGAATATAAGATGGAGAGCTCTCAGATGTTCGATGAGATGAACGATGCTATACAGGATGATTCCGTAAGGATCCTTATGAAGGGTCAGTTCTCAGCTGAAAAGAGAGTTACTACTAAGTCTGCAGTAAGAAATCTTTCTGAAGGACACGGTAAGGAAGTCTCAGGAGGTAAGATCCCTACTGAAGCTAAGCAGGCAGCTGGTGCTCAGGCTAGCGACAGTGCTCCTTTACAGCCTATTAAGAGAGATGCTTCAAAGGTCGGCCGTAATGATCCTTGTCCTTGTGGTTCCGGTAAGAAATACAAGAATTGCTGCGGAAAAGATCAGGCTTGATTGATCGATATTTAATAAGGGGTCGGATTTGTATCCGATCCCCTTTTTTTATATAATGATCGAGGAGGGTATACTATGATCAATAAAGAAGAATATATTGCCTCAATTAATAAGGCGTCAGATTATATAGCTAATAAGGTGGATGTATCTGAGATCGATACTTGTATTGTACTTGGTTCAGGTCTTGGTCCATTCACTGATATGGTCAAGATCTTAACTAAGATCCCATATAGCGAGATTCCGGGTTTTCCTGTTACTACAGTTGTAGGTCACAGCGGTGAGATGATCATTTCGGATATTGAAGGTAAGAAGGTCTTACTTATGTCCGGAAGGTTTCATTACTATGAAGGAAATGATATGGCTTACTGTAC
>CAMVBS010000068.1 GCA_947165785.1 uncultured Clostridia bacterium
AACAGATGATATGTATTCTCCGGCCTTCGGTATTATCGTAAGAGAAGGTGATTACAGGCATTTTACTGACAACATCAGCGATAACTACTTCGTTAATGCCGTCATCGACCGAGATAAACTCATAGACGGAAACTACTATAAGACTTTGGATACGATCAACTCCAAGCTCGGCGATTCGATCGAGTATGAATCATATCTTTCGAATATGGGCCGTCAGCTGTTCTACCTTGTTGCTGCAAGTTACGTTACTATCTATCTTTCTTTGATCTTCCTCGTAATCGCCAATACGATCCTTGGACTTCAGTTCCTCATGGGGCAGAAAAAAACTTCAGGCAGATATAAGACGCTTATCAAACTCGGCGCTGATCATAAGACACTTTGTGCCAGTGCGTCCAAACAGATATATTGGTTCTTCGGGATGCCGATCGTCGTTGCTATCATGAGCAGCGCTTTTGGAATACGAAGTCTTTATTCCGGAATACTTTCCAGCAGGGTAGGTTCGCATATCCAAGCCATGATGAAAGTATCCTTGATTGTCACTTGCGTCCTTCTTTTGATAGAATGTGTCTATATCCTGGTCGTCAGACGTTCGAGTAACAGATTCCTGTTAACGCTGATGGATCTTGATAGGGAGGAATGAACTTGAAGAAGATTTGTATCGTGGAAGATGAGGTGCTTGTAAGAGATGAACTGTCTTCCATGCTCAGTGATAATGGATATGAGGTGTGCGCCGTCGAGGAATTCGACGACGCCTCTTCTTTAATTATGGAGATGGCTCCGGATCTGGTGCTCCTGGATCTCGGCCTTCCGGGAAAGAGCGGATTCGTGATCTGTCGTGAGCTTAAAAATAAGAGTACTATCCCTGTGATCATCCTTACGTCCAAGGATGATATCAAGGATGAACTTAACGGTCTGGAGCAGGGCGCGGACGATTATCTGACCAAACCTTATCGTAAGGAAAAACTCCTTCTGAGGATCTCGAATATCCTTAAAAGATACGAGGGAAGAAGTAATCTCGTTGAAGGTCCAAACTTCCTGATGGATAAGAACACATATACTTTGTACATAGACGGAAACTCTGTCATACTTCCCAAGAATCAGGGGAAGATACTTGAGGTCCTTCTCGAAAACCGTGGAGTAGAAGTGTCGAAGGAAGCCATCTCGGAGGCAGTCTGGGGAACAAGTGAGTTCATAGACGAGAACGCTCTTCAGGTTAATCTCACAAGACTTAAAAAGACCATATCCTCTCTTAATATGCAATGCTCCGTAAGTGCGGTAAGAGGCAAGGGTTATAAGTTGGAGTATTGAGATGAAGAAGTTTTTAGAGGTTTTCAGGGCAAATCTGGTCTGGTTTATCGCACTGGTTCTTTTTGATGCGTTTTTTGCGTTTGCCCTTTGGGTAACCAGTGTAGACGCTTTTTCGAAGATAATAGTAGCTCTTATCTTGTTTTCGATAATGATGTTCATACTTATAAGCATTTACATCAAGGTCAGGACCGAAAGACGGAAGAAGGCCTTCAGGAAGATGCTTTCGGAACCTGATGTGAAGAATAAGGATGCGTTCATATATGTAATGGGCCCGCTTTATAAGGACAGTATCGAGCTTTTGTACAAGGATATCATCAGATATCAGCAGACTATAAATGAGCTGGAGAGCCGAACAGCTGATTATGAGGAGTATGTGGAGGCGTGGACGCATGAAGCCAAGACGCCGATCGCGCTGCTTACTCTCTTGATGGATAATAATAAGCTTGGAGATAATGTGGATTATAAACTTGAGTATGTCCGCTGCAGATTGAATGAGTCAGTTGAGCAGATGCTTCAGTATTCCAGGATCAAGAGTGCCAGAAATGACTATCTTCTCGAGAAACTCTCTGTAGGAAAGATCGTTAAAGAAGTGCTGGAGGACTACGAGCCTTTGTTGGATGAGAAGGATTTCATGATCATCAACAAGGTTAAGGATCAGGAGTTTTTTGCTGATAAGAGAGGGCTTAAGTTCATGCTCGGTCAGTTTGTGTCGAATTCCATTAAATATTCGGGCGATGAACCGGAATTGGTTTTCGAATTTGAAGAAAATACCCTTAAGATCAGAGATAACGGCATCGGTGTTAAACAAAGTGACCTTCCGTACATATTTGAAAAAGGCTTTACCGGTAATACCGGTGATTACAGGGGAAAGGCTACGGGAATGGGCCTTTACATAGCCAAAAAGATCGCTGAGAACATGAATCTTGAAATTAATGCAACTTCGCCTTCGGAAGGCGGATTTGAGATCAGTGTAGTTTTTCCTGTGGTCGAATAGGGTGATTATAAGGTATAATATGTATGCTCTTGTGTTTGGGGTTTGTCGCGAGAGCCTACTATAGATGTTTATTCGGGGCGATCATATATGGATCTTATTTCTAAAAGACGCGCGCTGGAGATCTTGGATTACTGGAAATTCATAGAACTTTTGGGCCAGAAGGACACTGTCAAGGAAAGCAGTGCCAATCGCAAACTCGTTTCAGATATACTTGCAGGTAAGAAGACCAGAAAGGCTAAGGTCGAGATGTTCAGGCAGCTTTCTCAGCCTGAGATCGATATATCAGCGATCATGGATGAAGATGATGCTTTATTCAAGAATTATGCGGTAAAAAGTGACAGTATCCTGATCTGTATCGGAAGTGTCAATCGTAATCTCCTTGTCAGATATCTGTTTGACTATATGGGTTCCAGTGATGACTATGAGGTTAAGAGCAGAGCTTATTCCAGAGATGCTTCTATCTCATGGTTTTCATTCAGGATCGATATTGACGGAAACTATATCGGCGGCAGTTTCAGATTGTCTCCTATATTGTGGGCTATTTCCGAATGGAGTAACAGCAGCACCCAGAACATCAGTTACAGGCTCAATAAATCCTCGTATGACAGTATGCGCAGGCAGTTTGAAGTCAAACTTGACGGGAAGCATGTGAATGATTTCCTTCCTGAGCTTTATGCTGATATTGAGAAGACATACATAAGAGAAGATTTCAAAAACGAAGAGACGGAAAATATCGGTCTTTGCGTATATACCAGATACAAAAGAACTGAGCAGAAAGAAGCAGATACTGAAGCCATCGAGAAGAGCGACATCATAAGCGGTACGTTTATGAGGGAGATAACCATGTTCTCCGATGCTTTCGCCGAGGGTGTCTTTAATGATCGTAACATCTACGGTAAGCAGGTTTTCGAGTATATCCTTTCAGCTTATCAGGACAGGCATGAAAAGCCTTTCTCTCCCAGGATACAGTTATCCCAGAATGAGCAAAGATCAGATCTTCGTAAGTTCTTTGAACTTGCTCTTGATATCAAAAGGACTCCTATGTCCAGGATACCTGAGAGTGAAGATCTCCACTTTATGGATCAGATTGCCGTCAATCTCATAACTGATGAGGGTTGGAATACGCCTCTTTTCACGGTCAATGCATCAGATCTTTTCGATAAGAAGGCGATCATCGATTCAGTGGTTGCAAACAACATATGCAGAATGGCTGAGAACCTTGCTGCATATAAAAGACCTGATGATGCTTTCGAAGCAAACGGAAGATATCTTAATGATAAGATCAATAACTACGGCATAGTTATCATAACCGATAACCCTAAGCTGGGCGATAACGTATTCCACAGCGTTGATGATCTTAAGGAATACGTATATGACAATATAGCGCCGGATTACTTTGGCGATATCCCTGATTATGAGACTTCAAGAACTGAGTTTATGGCTCAGATGAAGAAGGTAAGGGCAATGCGTGGGGAACTCGAGGCTTTGTGTAAGGCATTTAAGAGTTTCCCTGATATGCCTCTTCAGAAGATAGAAGAGAGCCTTTCGGGTATGAACCGTGTAAAGTCGGATATCGGTACCATCGATAATGAGATCAATAGTCTCGAGTCCGAGATCATGGGTCTCAGGGACGGTAAGAAAGGACTTTTCTTCTCTCGTAAGGCTCAGGCTGCAAAGGAAACTTTGCTGAATGAGAAACAACGCCGTCTGAATGACCTCAAGCTTGAGAGAGAAGAGAAAAACAAGAAGTATCAGTCTCTCAAGAACTGTTACGCAGGTCTTGAGATCGCAGTGAACTACGAGGGTATCACTACATTTATGGATCACGATTTCCTTGATAAGTTCGTTTCTTCTGACGGGGAGTGTTCAACTCCTTGGGTAACAGACAGTTATAATGTCGAGAGAGAAAAACTTTGCGAATATGCAAAGAACTTCGTAAGAGCATTTGCTCTTAACTCTGAAGTGGTAAAGGAACGTATGCTGTCTGACGATGAGAATTTCAGTATCTACGATTTCCAGAAACTGTTTCTTTTTATCCCGACTATTACGACGGATATCGTGTCATCGGTTTCACTTTTCGGAAGTATAAAGACTCATTCGGTGATCGGACAGCTTTTTATCGATGAAGCAAATAAGATCCAACCATCCAAGATCCTGGGTCTTCTTTTCAGGAGCCGCAAGGCACTTATCATGGGTGAGGTCGGCGGAGAACTTCCGACAAGTTCATATGAGGCTGATGTAATAAAGCAGGTTATCTTCTCGGATAACATCAACTGTTATAAGCCAAGGAAGATCACTGCTAAGTTCTGCTCTGATTATGTAAATCCTTACGGTGTTTACGTAGGAAAGGGTGAGGACAAGATCTGGACGGGACTTCCGATAGATCTTCCGGAGTAAAGTTTTTGTGAATTGCGGCTAATGAGTCGTTTTTGGTACATATACTTGTGCTAATATAAGGGCGTAAGGGCAAGAGCCCGAAGCAACAACTGAATATTTATCCATATAGAGTGCGCGAGGGACAAGCCCGATGACCGCACAGCAACCTGCAGATCGCAAGGTGCTAATGCTTGATCGATGGAAGAACATAATGGCATCTGTCGGTCGGCAGGTGCTATTTTTTTACGGAGGTGAAAAGAATGATCTACAAAGAGTATTTAAAACTTATCAAGGGTAATCCCGTCACTGAAAGCTTTGCTATGGACCTTGCATTTCACTGGCTTAGTCCCGGCCGTTATCCGCTTAAGGTCTGTGAACTGACGGATAAGAGTCAGACATTCATCCGCATCCCGACCAAGGGTATCAATCCTCATAGCAAGAAAGATGTGCTGGTGGTAGGATTCAGCGCGAAGGCGTTCAGCGGAAATGAGGCTATCACCGATGTCGTGCTTCATACTCACATAAGAGGGATTCCTGAGGGGGCTTTTGCAGGATGTGTCAGTTTGGAACATATCACTATCCCGAAGAATGTCACTGCTATCGGTAAGGATACATTCAAGGACTGTGATGGCCTGACCGATGTGTACTACGAAGGTACAAAAGAGGAATGGGACAAGATCAGGATCGTTGATAGCGAACGTGTAACCGAATTCGGCGACATGATCCCGGGAACACCTGTTAGAGAACTTACATCCGACAGACTTGTACATCTTCCGGGCAATGATCCTCTCCATAGAGCAACTATCCACTTCAGCTGTGACCTGGACTTCGAACCGCTGACTTCTGACGAGAAGGGGACATATATCGTGGATCATTCGAACAAAGTGAAGAATCTGCTTATTGGCTAAGATAAGAACTTAATTGATGTGTTTCATGTGTCGTTGACTACGGATTTTCAGGGTGATAAAAACAAACTATAAAGAGGCATTACCGATAGACGGTTATCCTCAAAGATTAAGTTTATTAAGCCGCTTGCTTTGATGATTCAGGGCGGCTTATTTTTTTGCATTACTGCAAAGGGCAACAATTGCAATGACGAGCATGCTAATAGCCAGCACAAGGCTAAGCAATTCATAATCACTCATGCGCACCACCTCCTCACATCTGCAAATCAGCAATAAGTTCATCAAGGAAAATATGGCTTTATTACAGTTAGTGAAGAGGATAACCGCCTACCGTTTATGGTAATATCTCTGAAGAGGTATAGACAATGACTCGTATATTCATTACTGGCGACACACATGCGGATATTGATTGGGAGAAGATCAATACCAGGAATTTCCCGCTCCAGAAGGAACTCACGAAGGATGATTATCTAATCATCGCGGGAGATTTTGGGGGTGTATGGGATGGCGGCAGATCAGACGATTTTATCCTTAATACATATAATGACAGGAACTTTACCACGCTGTTTGTTGACGGTAATCATGAGAATCATTCTCTGTTGAATGAGTATCCTGTTGAGGAGTTTCATGGAGGCAAAGTTCATAGGCTCAGGGATTCCGTATATCATCTTATGCGTGGACAGATATATGAGATAGAAGGGAAGACATTATTCACTTTTGGTGGTGCTAAATCTCACGATAAGATCTTTCGTAAAGAAGGCATATCCTGGTGGCCTGAGGAATTACCTTCAGATAATGAACTTTTGGAAGCAGAAACTAACCTGGGCAGATATGATTACAAGGTCAACTATGTTATCTCTCATGATTGTCCTAGGAAAGCTTTGGCAGAGCTCCTTTTGATGTCTCGATATAACGAGAATAGACTTAATTTATTCTTTGACCATCTGATCTATGATCAGGGACTTCAGTTTGATCGATGGTACTTCGGTCATTACCACGAAGATCTTGTCATCGACAAATGGCACCTGATGTACAATTGTATTGAAGAAATCTGAAACTTTCCGCTCCCGTTGGTGATATTAGAAGTAAGTACGGTCGTTCGATCAAGGAGCAGAGCAATGAAAAGAATCCGCCTGACATCCATAATACTCATAGCAGCGTTGCTAACTTCCTGTGGCACTTTTTCGAATTCCGAGAAAGACCCGCCCAAAGTCCGTCACAACGAAACTGCTGAGAGTGAAAAATCGGATGAAGTTTCGGATCCGACATCTACGCCTGTACCTACTCAAAAACCGACGACTACGCCGACTGCCACT
The DNA here is from genome assembly GCA_947165785.1 of uncultured Clostridia bacterium. GTDB lineage: Bacteria > Bacillota > Clostridia > Saccharofermentanales > Saccharofermentanaceae > Saccharofermentans. Next base: position 6,900 of record CAMVBS010000068.1, read on the forward strand.
CCGACACCGACTCCAACGCCTACTGTTGAGCCTGTTCATCTTCCTGATGATCTTGATATGATCCCGGGCTTCACTGATGAGGAACTCTATGGTGACACGGAGTTCCTGGAAGTCGACTTTCACACTGATTATTATCTGGGATTCGGCAAAGATATACCTGATGGGATCCGTTCCTGGTACGGGTGCAGATTCTATGCATCTGAAGAGACGGCGAATGCTTATCCGGAACTGGTCAAAGTACTCACTTATGATGATGCCGATCTGATTACTGATTCCGTTTCGATCTTTCCGACCGAAGACAGACCGAGAAGCGGTTTTTACATCAAGCGTGCAGATTCCAAAGTCTTCAGTATGCTGACGTATTACTGTTCTCCGACATCGGACAGCGCGATCATGTCTGTCATAGGTTATAACCTTGATCCTTCGACAGGAGAGGTGATTATGCCGGAAGATATCTTTACAGATCTCGACGCCGTGGCGGTGAAACTCGGTTTTAATGATTTTAGCGAACTTCAGGATGAGCACTTTGTTTATGTCATCGAGCCGTACGGTGTGGAGTTTGTTTTCGATGAGATGGAGTATAAGGAAATATTATATAGGGGAAACGAGGACCTGTTTGTCTTAGGGGATATGTTCGGGCTGGATTCTTTTGTGATGAGCCTGGGCGATCTGTATGACGGCCGGACTGTTACCATTGATCTTGATAATGACGGCGTGGAGGATACGCTGAGTATCGACGGATATAATTCCCTTAAAGGTTTCTGGGTGAATGTCAACGACGTGAAGTGCAATGGAGAAGCGGATTACGAGGGCCACATAGCAGGCAACCATTATCTGATCCATAAAGACGGAAAGTACTATCTCGTGTGTTCGATCATCGGTGACAACGTATGGACGGAATCTCTGGTATATGAGATCACGGCTGATTCCGTGGAATTCATAGGTAATGTCTACGGAGCTTTCAGCGGTGCGCCGATCACTATCGATAAGGAACCTGATGATAATATATTCCCGTTTGACAGGCAGCTCACCGACACGTTCCCGTCAGATCCGGACAGGCTCTTTACCAAGGGTTATGTCCATGGCCTCAGCACATATGAAGCTTATTTCCCGATATCGACGGAAGACTTCCGGAAACAGCCTGACGGCTATGGTATCAGTGCCGCCAATAATCTGCTCACAACTAAATGTGACATCAAAGCGGAAGATTATGAGACTAATGAGCCTAAGGGACTTCTGGAAGGAACGATGCTTCGCATCACTCTCATCGACAGGGATCCTGAAGATATGAAAGTGGTAGTTCAGGACATTAATACCGGCGAACTGTACCTGCTGCATCTGGATGATGCGTTCAATATGAACGGCACGAAGGTTGAAGATTTCTTCTCGGGAGTTTTCTTCGCAGGCTGATCACGAACCGTGAGTGCTCTGGAATGCCTTAAGTTCATCGGTAAGTTTTTTCGCACTTCTGATGTCGAGGAAGTAGCGTATCACATTGACCATCACATAAACCACAGCGACTGACGTTGCAACAACGAGAAGGTATTTGATGTTGAGGCTGCCTGAGAATCCGAAGGTAAAGAACAGTATGATCGCTTCGATGGACAGGAGCTGTATAACTTCTCTAATGAGCATCTGTCGCACGGTAAGTTCGCGCTTGGAATACATGACAAGTCCCGGGATGATACCCAGAAGTCCGTCAATGATCGGCACCAGGAAAGCAGTATAGGTGAGCTGCTGCTCAGGCATCAGGATCATGCCGCATGCGAAGATCACGATGTTGACCAGTGTGACTATGATAAAGAAATTCATCAGATTGTCTTTGATATGTTCTTTCATGACTTACACCTTCCTCGAGATATATTCTCTGAATGCGCCCACGTACTTACGGGATATAATGACCTCTTCGCCGTTTCGGAGCTTACATAGAAATCTCCCGTTCAGCGCAGGCCTTATGGACTCGACCTTCATGATGTTCAGGACCACCGATTTGGATATCCTGAGAAAGTTGCTGTCCTGAAGTTCGCTCTCGAATTCATAGAGCTTACGTGAAGTCTCATAACTCATCTTCGCCGTATATATGAATGTCCTGTTGTCCACCGACTCAAAGTACATGATGTCCACTACCGGGATCTCGTACTGCTTGCCCTCGCGGACACCCGCGACGCTTCCGTCCAACCCCTTCACGAACCTTATGATCTCGTTCACGCGGCGGTCCTGCTCGTGGCAACCGATCTCCACGTACTCGCGCTCGCTCACATCCACATGTTTGACATTAATATCCATTACCGTACTCCCTGATAGGATTCCTCGCAGCTGAACTGCCCCTCTCCTTTAAGATAGCAATCGTAAAACTCCACCGCAAGTGAATTGACCGTATCCATCATGTACTCATTGTCCACATCCCCGGACCCCAGCATCTTCGCCAGGGCAGGCGAGAACAGCGGCAGATCCGTATAATCCATATGCTTTGCCCCCTCGAAAAAGCACCCCCAATAAACATCTGCATTCTCCCTGATCATATTATTCGGGTAAGGATAGTCCTCCTCAATTGCCTGCAGCGCCTCCTTATGCGCATTCTCATTCTCAAACTCCAGTATCGGCACGCTAAGTTCAACATCCTCCAGGATAAACTTGCCGTCCTTGGCCCCCTTGATGGATCCCAGCATCGTACCATCGATATCGATTACCGCATCAATATCATCTCTCTCAATCGCCACCTCCACAGCTGTGGCTCCACCCATAGAATGTCCCATGAGTCCGATTCTTTCTGTATCGATCATCTTAAGTACCGGACCAATCTCCTCATTCCCGCCAATGATCTCGTCCAGCACAAAGTTCACGTCATCAACCCTCAGCTTCATCCACTCCTTTGACATCTCGTATAGCACTTCTTCGTTCTTATCTTCGGTACTCATCACGTCGTTCATAAACTCCGGATCAACAGTAATAGTCTTTCCATCAGTATCCTTCGTAAAGAACGAATGATATGGATGATCCAGACTCACCACCACATACCCGTGACTGGCGAGCTCCATATAAGTTGAAGCATTGCTCTGGTAATATCCGAAAGCTCCATGCGAGAACAACACCAGCGGATAAACCCCATCCTCATCCGGATAGAAGAAATACACCGGCACCTCTCTATACGACCCGTCATCCTCGAACTCCTCAACCCTGTTCTCATCCACCAAGATCGTATGGCACATCTTAATGCCATACTCCCCATGAAGTGGCCTGCCCTTATAATCGTTGAACAGGAAGGCAGGGATCATAGCTAAAGTTATAAGTAATAAACTAATAACTAAGCTTCCAATCTTTCCGCCCAGTTTCTTCATCTCAACCTTCTTGCGATTGATCAGCGCCAACAACCCGGTCACAGCGATCCTGATCACCAAAAGAAAGATCAAACCCTTAAACCTGAAACTGGTATCAACTCCCGGCAGCACCAGCATCACAGCAAACAGCACCGCCTGAATAGCATCAGCTATCAATCTCCTAATTGTCCAGTTCCTTTTGCTAGCCGACTTCATGATCCCATAGATCAGAAACCCGATCTCACTCAATCCCAAAACACTCAAAACCAAATATGCCATAAAGAAACCTGCCCTTCATTGTTTTGAGCCGAGTATAGTTAATCAGCTTATGACAGACAATGAATTTGAAGGTGAGATGCAAAAAGGTGAGGTGAAATGCTTTTTTAGGTCGAAATATAAGATCGAAGAAATTTTCCTGTTGTCCATTTTATGACGATATTATTGTGGTATCCTTGATAAAAAGAAGTTTTTAACGGAGGCAGAGAATGAAGAATTCAGAATATCCTAAGCTTTCCGAGCTTACCAATACAAATCCGATCAGAAGGCCGGTCTACATCAAAAAGATGGAGGATTTTGTTTCCACCAACGGCAAGAATTGTGTCGGACTTCATGTTTACGACGGTTTTTCCACAGTAAAGATCAATATGTTTGATGTTACATCCGGTTCTTTAAGAAATAAGGGTGTAGAAGAGAAGAAGGTTTACTTCATTAAGTTTATTAAGACTGAGAAGGGTTATATCAATATAGACGGTATTCCTGATATCTGCACGGATCCTGATATCTCAGTACTTGATTTCGGTCAAAAGATCGCAAAGGACCCTGAAGATCTCTTTGCACAGATGATCAAGGCTATCGAGACGGTCCGTAATACATCTTTCGGCGAAGATACCATTGCAGATCTGTCTATTAAGCTGTTAAACAAATATCATGATGAATTCATAAGATCTTCTGCTGCTATTTCCATGCACCATGAGATGGCAGGCGGTCTTGTGCTTCACTCATATAATGTTTCGTGTGCAGCATTCCTGTTGTTAAAGCTTTATAAGGAACTTGACCCTGAGATACTCGTATGCGGTGCTGCTTTGCATGATATCGGCAAGATCAGGGAATATAAGACTGATGAATTGGGCTTTGCCAAGTATTCGCCTCTGGGTCAGGGCTTAGGTCATATGATCTACGGTATCGAGATGATCGATGAGGTAGCTTCAACAGGTAACTACAACAAAGAGAGGGTAGACCTTTTGAAGCATATAATTGCTTCTCATCATGGTGAGCTTGAATATGGAGCCGTTGCCAAGCCTTGCACTCCGGAGGCTGTGCTCATCCA
>CAMVBS010000069.1 GCA_947165785.1 uncultured Clostridia bacterium
GCAGGTCAATTCGTTATCCAGTGTGCTGAGAACACGGATGATGAATCTATCAAGTTTAACGACCACGATCTCAACACATCATATAATTATTGCATAAATGATCATATTGATGTTAACGTACAGGAAGGTGATGTTTATAAGATCGTTGCAACATCCAAGACCGGTGTTGAGACAGTACTTGATAGAGATACTGAGCAGAATAATCATTTCTTCTTTACTACAAACGAGGTTGGCGGATATACACTTACTGTTTATACGTCTGAAGATCAGTACAACTTCTATAATCTTGCAGGTGATAAGTTCGTAGTAGTAAAGACCAACTTCTTGGATGGCGCTGCAGGAACTGTCACATGTACAAATGCAACAGGAAGCGCTTTTTATAACGGCATGATCAAGTTCGCATACTCTGCAATAACAGCTAAGCTCGCATTTGCACCGGGTGAAGGTTCTGATTATGTATTGCTCGTGGATGATAACTTCATGACTTGGGTGCCTAAGGACAATAACGATACGATCGAAGTAGATGAGAACGTATCAGTTGAAGTAAGATTCGTTCCTGAACTTACTGATGCAAGAACTGATGCTCAGAAGGAATTGACTGTAGACTGTAATGATGACGTTACTTTGACAGCAGTTGCTTCTAATGAGATCACCGGTTGCAATTGGCAGTATCTGGATAATGGAACTTGGAAACCGGTTCCTGATAATGTAGCTGCAGATGGTAAGCTTACATACACTATCTCTGATGCAGAAGAACCGATGATCTACCGTTGCGTAGTTTATGATAAGTACAGTCAGACGCTCAATCTTGATTACAATATAGCTATTACGTATTCACTTACTGATAATACTCCTGAAGAAGATACTGTTTTCAGCACACTCGCAGGTGGTGAAGTCGTTATCTCTGCAGCAGTTGATGCAAGTAAGACTGAAGGTAATATCTCTTACGCATGGTATATTGTTGATGGAGAGTCTTTGGTACCGATCAACGGTGAAACAGGAGCTTCTATCAGTGTAAAGCCTACTGCTACTACAAACTACAAATGCGAAGCATCCGATACACATGGTTCCGGAGCAAATATCTATTTCACAGTCTATGTTCTCAGTGATACAAGAACTGATGCACAGAAAGCTGCTAAGTCAGTAACTTACGGTGATTCAGTTGTTCTTGAAGCTGCAACTGACGGAGTAGAACCGACTTACAAGTGGTTGTTCTCTGAAAATGGCGAAAGCTATGATGTTATCGACGGCGAAGATGAAGCAACATTCACATTCGTTCCTGAGACTGGCGGATACTATCGTTGTGAAGTTACTGATAAATATGATACAGCGATCCTTCTTGATTACGAAGTAGCAGTTGCATATAACATCACAGATAACAACACTAAGAAAGATATTTCTGTCATGAAGCCGAATATGGCTCAGCTTGTTGCTAATTTCGATTTCAGCAAGACGATCGGTGACCCTGCAAATGAAGGTGAGATAACTTATGTTTGGGCAGCATCTTCAGACGGTGAGAATTTCTCAGGCGCAGGATACGAGAGCAATAAGACAAACACGTTGTCAGTTTCTTCACTTGATGCTAAGGCATGTTACAAGTGCACAGCTACAGATACTATCACTGGTGCAAGTTGCGAGATCGTTATCAAGGTAACTTCCGTAACACCTGAACTTAAGGATCTTACAACTGAGTCTGACAGGAATATCAACGTTAAGAAGGGTGATGCAGTTAAGCTTCTCACTAAGGTTAACGAAGATGAGACAAGAGTTGTTAAGTACACTTGGTTCAAGTCAACAGATGGAAATACATTTACTGAGATAACAGCAGATAATGGTTTCTACAAGTATGAGTTCACTGCTGAGGCAACGGCTTGGTATCGTTGTGATATGGTTGATATGTTTGATAACACTCTTTCTGTTACATATAAGGTAACGGTTGAGATCCCATCAACACCATCACCTTCACCGTCGCCTTCACCATCTCCATCTCCGTCACCATCACCATCTCCATCTCCATCTCCGTCACCGTCACCTGCTCCTTCTGATGAAGAGTCTATCGGCGGATTCATCGAGAGACTTTACGAGCAGACGATGGGCAGAGGATCTGATGCAGACGGTAAGGCTTTCTGGACTAACAGTGTTGAGAGTGGTGAGAGAACAGGTGCTGATTGTGCAAGAGGCTTCCTTAAGAGTGAAGAGTTCCATAACAAGAACTTGAGCAATGAGGAATTCCTGAAGGTTCTTTACACGACATTCTTCAACCGTGAGCCTGATGCAGACGGTATGAAGTACTGGCTCGGAATGCTCGAGACATTGTCACAGGATGAGGTAGTTGAGAGATTTATCGATTCTACAGAGTGGTGCAATGTTTGTGCTTCCTACGGAGTTAAGTCCGGAGCTTCCAATGCAAAGGCAACTGTTCCATCAAAGAACGCTTGCGAATTTGCTGAGAGACTTTACACATGCTGTCTCGGAAGAGAAGCTGAGAAGGAAGGCCTTGAGTGGTGGAGCTTGTCACTTACTAACCTCGAGAGAACAGGTACGATGGCAGCTAAGGAGTTCTTCAACTCCGCTGAGTTCGTCGGATTGAACCTCAACAACGAGCAGTATGTAACAAGACTTTATAAGACATTCATGGGTCGTGATCCTGAGGGTGACGGATTCAAGTATTGGGTCGGAAGACTTGATGACGGAGCAGACAGAAATGTCATCCTTGAAGAATTCGCAGCATGTCAGGAGTTCGTTGACATCTGTAACAGCTATGCTATAGACAGATAAATACTGATAACCTTAACGGCCACTTCGCCTTCAAAGCGGGGTGGCCGTTTTGTTGTCATATATTTTTAACTTGCGAAAACCCCGCAAAGATGCGAACATCTATATTAGTGTTTTATCAGTTTGAAAGGGAAGACTCATGAATACGAAGAAGAAGATCTTTTTCCCTGTGATGATCTTAGGACTTATCATCTCGCTCGTCATGGCGTTCATCACCAGGGGTTCCATTCTTTGGGAACAGATTTTCCAGCATGACCTCACAGATTGCTTCATGGATTTTTTCCATAGCGTCAAAGACTCAACGATGGAGAACCCGTATTCCTACGGTGTATTGTATCCGCCTGTTACATATATCTTCTACAGGATCCTAGCGACCCTTATGCCTGAGAAGGCAGTCATGGTCGGAGGCCATATCCTTCGTCAGAACTACCAGGCAACGATGGTATTCTTCTTTTATACCGTCTTTACCGTTTTGGGATTTGCATATATTCTTCGTAAGTTCTACAAAGACTTAAAGACGCAGGCACTCTTTATCGTCCTGATGATCATGTCAGGCCCGTTCCTCTTCATGGCAGAGCGCGGCAACTGCGTCATCATAGCTTTTATCTTCCTCGGAGTATTCCTCCTTTGGAAGGATTCCGACAATAAGGTAAAGCGAGAGCTTGCTCTTATCGCACTTGCTTTGTCTTTCTGCTTCAAGATCTATCCTGCCATCTTCGGCATCCTTCTCATCAAAGAGAAGAAGTATAAAGAAGCGATCCGCTGCATCATCTATGCACTCCTTATCTTCCTCGTGCCGTTCTTCATCATCGGTAACGGCATCGGCGCTGTCGGCCAGTGGGTCGAGGGCATCCGCCATAACATGGATAAGGAGAGCGGCGTTGAGGCAGGTCTCGGTTACAAGATCAACTTTACAAGCACTTACATCGCTCTTGCCGCGATCTTCTTAAGGATCAGGAACAATGAAGCATTCATGGGTCTCATGAGCACTTTCGGTCTCATCACATCCGGTATCACATTCCTCGCCGCATGCCTTGCAAGGACTCCGCGTAAGACTATCGCTCTTCTTACTTGCTTCATGCTCGGCTTCCCGGGATTCTCTTATCAGTACATGCTGATCTTCATGGCTATCCCGCTCGCACTCTTCCTCGAAGAGGATAAGAAGTTCGACTTCCTGGATCTTTTATATACGATCCTTTACATATTCCAGTTCATACTCTTTACAGTCGACATCATAACGGTTGCGTACCTCGCAGGCGGCGTCTGCCTCATGAGGTTCCTGAACTTCGTCGAGAACTGCGGTCTTCTGGGAATGACATTCCTTCTCATCATCGAGGTCGCCGTCACCATCGTCAAAGAGATCAAAGAAGGCAAGAAACCCAAACTTGTTCTTTCGAAGAAATGACCTTAAGGAACTGTTCCGCATCATAAGCGGGGCAGTTCTTTTTTTCTCGAAAAAGTCAGGCAGTTACGGCATTTCATCACTTTTTCGAGAAGAGATGAAATAAAGCAAAACCCCATCAGGGTTGACATACCCCCGACGCATCTGTATAATCTCCACTGTTGATACTTTACTAATTTACTGCGTTAAAGCGGTGAAGCGATAAAGTGAATTGTAATGCGGCTGTGATGAAGCATCCGCGCAAATAAGGTAAACTGTAATTTGGATTAATATAAATAGGAGAAACATATGGGTAACAACAGATTTTACACACCTGACGGCTTCAGCGATGTTTTGCCGGGTATCTGCGAGTTCAAGAAAGAGGCAGAAGGCAAGCTCAGAACCCTCTTCGGACTTAACGGCTACAGCGAGATCGAGACGCCGGGCATCGAGTATACAGACATATACATGGACAACGAGTATGTCCCTGCGCAGAACCTCTATAAGCTCTGCGACCAGAAGGGAAGGCTCATCACCATCCGCTACGACGGCACGATCCCTGCATCGAGATTTGCCGCAACGATCTATAAGGATGAAGAGCCGCCGCTCCGTCTTTGCTATATCGAGAACATGTACCGCTACGAACAGGTCGGAGGCGGTAAGCAGTCCGAGTTCACACAGGCAGGCGTCGAGCTCATGGGTTCTTCGGGATCTGCTGCTGACGCTGAGGTCATTGCCCTCGCGATCGAGTCAGCTCTCGAGATCGGCATCAAGGATCTTCAGATCTCCATCGGACAGACAAAGCTTTTCAGCGGATTCATGGAAGGACTTAAGATCGATAAGGAATCTTCCGATAAGATAAGAAATGCAATCAACCAGAAGGATGTCGTTACTCTCGAGAAGACCGCATCGGATATCGGTCTTTCAGAGGAGGACAAAGAAACACTTCTTATGTTCTCGGAATCACAGGGAACTTATGACGTCATCGAGGCAATGCGCGGCAGGATCAAGAATGACACGGCAGTCGCTGCTCTCGATAACTTAAAGGAGATCCTCGATATCCTGGATGATTACGGATATCTTAAGTATGTGAGCATCGACCTCGGACTTCTCGGAAGCGATTACTACACGGGCGTTATCTTCAAGGGCTTTACTTATGAGGTAGGTTTCCCGATCCTCGGCGGCGGAAGATACGACAACGTTGTGGGTACTTTCGGAAGAGACATGGAGGCTGTCGGTTTCTCGCTCGGTCTTTCTCTCGCGATCATCGCGCTCATGAGACAGGGCATGGAGCCTGAGGCAAGTAAGCCTGAAGTCATCATCGGCTACGATATCGATATCGAAGGCTCACGTAAGGCAGCGATCGCATTGAAGCAGCAGATGGTAGCAGAAGGAACGAGAGTCATCCTCGATACTCAGGGCTACACACAGGAAGCTCTCGAGAAGTACGCAGATGACAACGGAATAGAGACATGCATATTCATTGATGAAACAAAGGAGGAGGCTTAAACCATGTTGACGATAGCATTATCAAAGGGCCGCCTCGCTGAGCAGGCAATAGAACTTTTGGAGAAGGCAGGTTACGATTGTACGGCTGCCAAGGAGAAATCACGTAAGCTCATCCTCGAAGACGAGAAGCAGGGCCTGAGGTTCATCCTTGCAAAGCCGGCGGACGTTCCTACATATGTTGAATACGGAGCTGCAGACATCGGTGTCGTCGGTAAGGACACGCTTCTTGAAGAAGGCAGACAGCTCTATGAGGTGATCGACCTTGGATTCGGAAAGTGCAGAATGTGTGTCTGCGGTCCCAAGGAGCTTAAGGGGAAACTCGATACTATCCCGAATAAGCGCGTAAGCACGAAGTACCCTAACATCACAAGGGCATACTTCGAGGACTATAAGCGTGAGAGTGTCGAGATAATAAAGCTTCATGGCAGCATCGAGCTTGCTCCGCTCATCGGTCTGTCTGACGTCATCGTCGACATCGTTGAGACGGGAAGGACTTTGTTCGAGAACGGTCTTGACGTACTCGAGACAGTTGCCGAGATCTCCGCCAGAGTCGTCGTCAACAAAGTATCCATGAAGATGAAAGCTTCTGAGATCAAGCCTATGATCGAGGCTTTGAAGAAGCAGGTAGAAATAATGAACGAAGAAAAGAAAGAGGCATAATAATGAAATGCAAATATATGGAGGGAACAAGCGCCAACTTAAAGGAGACATGTGAGCTCCTCGGCCTTCGTGGCAAGATGGATCTTGGTCCCGTTATCGAGACAGTAAGCGCCGTCATCGATGACATCAGGGAAAACGGCGACGCTGCAGTATCCAAGTACACAAAGAAGTTCGACGGCTGCGACATCGACGCATCTAACATCAGAGTCACCAAAGAAGAGATCGACGAAGCAATGAAGGCAGTAGATCCGGAGCTTCTCGAGATCATCAAGAAAGCGGCAAGTAACATCAGAGCATTCCACGAGAAGCAGAAAGAGGAAGGCTTCATGATGGATGTAGCCAAGGGCAGTAAGATCGGCGTTCGCGTACGTCCTTTGAGGATCGCCGGAATCTATGTTCCGGGCGGCACGGCTCCACTCCCGTCAACAGTCCTCATGGATGTAATCCCTGCTTCTGTAGCAGGAGTCGAGAGAGTAGTATTTTGTACCCCTCCTCGAAAAGACGGAACGATCGCACCTGTGATCCTTGCCGCTGCAACAATCGCAGGCGCCAACGAGATATACAAGGTAGGCGGAGCTCAGGCTATCGCTGCAATGGCATATGGAACAGAGTCCATCCCGAGAGTAGATAAGATCTGCGGCCCGGGTAACATCTACGTTAATACGGCCAAAAGACTGGTATTCGGTCAGGTAGACATCGACATGTTCGCAGGTCCTTCGGAGATCCTGATCATCGCAGACGATACGGCAGTTCCTGAGTTCGTCGCTGCAGATATGCTCTCACAGGCCGAGCACGACAAGATCGCTTCCGCGATCGTTCTTACTACTTCACGAGATCTTGCGGAAAAGGTCCTCGAGGCAGTCGACAGAAGATCCGAGAAGAGCCTTCGTAAGGATATCCTCGAGCAGTCGCTCAATAACTATTGTGCTATCATTAACTGTGACAGTCTGGAAACTGCGATCAAGTTCAGCGAAGAACTTGCTCCTGAGCACCTTGAGCTCTGTGTTAAGGACGCTGAGAAGCTCGTGGAGAAGATCGACAACGCAGGTGCCGTATTCCTCGGTAACTACACACCTGAGCCGCTTGGCGATTATTTCGCAGGTCCTAACCACACTCTTCCTACTTCCGGTACGGCAAGATTCTTCTCGCCTCTCAATACGGGAGATTTCTATAAGAAGATGAGTGTCCTTAACTATAACGAGGAGTCACTTAGAGAATGCTACAATGACGTAGCTAAGTTTGCGGACAGCGAGGGACTTGAGTGTCACGCTTCTGCAGTAAGAGTAAGATTTGAGGATTGATATGAGTAAGTTCTGGAATAAAAAGACAAATGAACTTCTTCCTTACGTCGCAGGCGAACAGCCTAAGGACGGCGTCAAGGTAATTAAACTCAATACCAACGAGAATCCGTTCCCGCCTTCACCGAAGTGCGGGGCGGTTCTCCGTGAGTTTGACGAAGCAGAGTTAAGGCTTTATCCGAATACCGATTCACAGATAGTCCGTAAGAGTGTTGCAAACAAGTTCAGGGACTATATCACGGAAGAAAACGTCTTTGTGGGCAACGGTTCAGATGAGGTACTGGCTATCTGTTGGCAAGCCTTTTTCGAGGAAGAAAAGAATACGGATAAGAAGGTTTTGGTACCGAATATCTCCTACAGCTTCTATCCTGTTTATTCGCAGCTTTATGATGTGGCGATAGAGAAGGTCCCGCTTAAGGATGATTTCTCCATCGACATCAATGACTATATCGGCAAGGATAACTGCGGTATTGCCATCGCGAATCCGAATGCTCCTACGAGCATCGCGCTCGACCTGGATGACATCGAGAAGATCGTTGAGGCGAATCCTGACAGGGTCGTTTTGATCGACGAGGCTTATGCGGCTTTCAAGAATGATTACGAGACGGCCATAACTCTCGTAAACAAGTACGATAACCTGATCGTTGTTAAGACCTTGTCCAAGGCTTACGGACTTGCAGGCCTTCGCGTCGGTTATGCAGTAGGTTCCAAGGAACTCATCGACGGCATGATGCGTGTAAGGGATTCCTTCAATTCCTATCCGGTGGACAGGATCGCTCAAAAGCTCGCAGCTGCGGCTATCGACGACGATGACTACTATGAGGCCAACAGATGTAAGATCATAAGGACCAGGGACAGGATCACGAACGAGCTTCGTGAGATCGGGTTTGACGTTCTTGATTCTTCGGCTAACTTCCTTTTCGCGAAGCCGAATTTCATAAGTGCCGAAGAGCTCTATACCAAACTTAAGGAAAAAGGAATACTCGTAAGGTTCTTCAATAAGCCGCTGATCAAGGATTACTTAAGGATCACAGTCGGAACTGACGATGAGATGGATCAGCTTATGGCGGCTATCAAGGAGGTAAAGTCATGAGACGTATCGCACAGATAGAGAGAAAGACGAAGGAGACCGATATCAAGCTCCAGATCGACCTTGACGGAACAGGCGAGGGCGAGATCGACACAGGTGTGGGCTTTTTCGATCACATGCTCAACAGTTTTGCAAGGCACGGCGGTTTTGACCTGAAGGTGAAGTGCAAGGGCGATCTCGAGGTAGATGCTCACCACACGGTCGAGGATATCGGAATCGCTTTGGGCGAGGCCATCAAGAAGGCTCTCGACGACAAGAAGGGCATCACGAGATACGGTTTTGCTTCCATCCCTATGGACGAAGCTCTCGGACAGTGCTCCATCGATATCTCGGGAAGAGCTTTCCTGGTGTTCGACTGCGAGTTTGCTGCAGCGATGTGCGGTCAGATGGATACACAGCTCGCAGAGGAATTCTTCAGAGCAGTAGCTTTTAATTCCGACATCACACTGCACCTTTCCTGCCCATACGGCAATAACGATCACCACAAGATGGAGGCTCTCTTCAAGGCGTTTGCCAGAAGCCTTCGTGAGGCAGTTGCCATCGATCCGCGTAATGCAGACAAGATCCCTTCTACCAAGGGTGTTTTGTAAATAAACGTTAAATTAACGCAGAAATCACAGAAAAGCATATCGGCTATCTTGTAAAATGTATAAGATAGACTTTATGTGAGGTATGTTTGAAATGAAACGAAAAGTCATGCTTGGCGCTGCTTCCGCAGTGCTCACGGTCTCGATCTTATTCCCGACCGCAGCATTTGCCGATATCGGCGAAAACAACGGATCCGGTCAGATACTTTATGCAATGCCGGATAACAACGAGGAAGGCGCTCGCGGCTTTGTCGCAAGGATCTATACGATAGCTCTCGGACGAGACTATGATGAAGACGGTCTTCAGTATTGGTGCGGACTTCTTGAAGGTCAGCAGACAACAGGTCTTGATATCTTTATCAGGATCACCGACTGTCCCGAGTTCAAGGATAAGGGCCTCAATAATGAGGAATATCTCAATGTCCTTTACGGGGTCTTCTTTGACAGAGAGCCTGATACTGACGGCTACTATTACTGGTACTACAGTCTCGAAGAGGGAATGTATTCCAGAGATGAGGTCCTCGTTAATTTCGCATATTCTGAAGAGTGGCAGGGGATCTGCAAGAAGTTCGGTATCCTTCCGGGCGTAACTCCGCCGACAACCGACACCGTTCAGAACCAGGATGCGATCCAGGGCTTCGTTGAGAGACTTTACAGCGGCTGCCTCGGAAGACAGTCCGATCAGGACGGTCTTGATTATTGGAGCAACCAGCTCAGGAACGGCCAGCTCACAGGTAAGCAGACGGCATATAATTTCTTTACAAGTCCGGAGTTCGCGGACATTGCCAAGAACTTAAGTGACAGTGAGCTCGTCGAGAGATTTTACCAGGTATTCCTGGACAGAGCTTCGGAGGCTGACGGTGCCGAGTATTGGAAGAAATCCATCGAAGGCAAGGATAACAAGATCGCGATCCTGTTTAACGGCTTCTCGGGTTCCCGGGAATTCGAGGATATCTGTAAGAACAGCGGTATCGTTCCGGGCGAAGCAGTAGGCATCAGGGTCCGTAACACAGACTATGACGAAGCGTATAAGAGCTTCAGATCCAGATATCTCGAGGAGGGCATTGCTACTTTAAGTACTGCATCCCTTTCCCCTAAGACATCCTACAAGTTCTGCAATGTTCAGGGTTC
>CAMVBS010000070.1 GCA_947165785.1 uncultured Clostridia bacterium
GAAGCGACAACGGCTGAAACCATTCCCGAGCCTCAAAATCTTCCTGATATCGAGGGTGACAGTGATTATATCTTCTTTTACATCGAAACATATTACGACTACCTTTACGATTCAACGGATGACGACAAATATTATTCGGCAGAGGTTAATCTCGGCTCCATAGTAGTTGATGACGAGCGTTACCCGAAACTTAGTGATGTGATGACGGATGAATACCATGATCGACTGGATTATTATGGTGATGAGTTCATGGATTATTATGATGCTGCTCAAGAGGATGTGGAAAACGGAGCTGAAGGAAGCTATTACTATACTGAATCCACGCCTTTGGTCTACAGAGCTGACTCCAAGATACTTTCATTTGATTATGTTTCTTCTTCATACATGGGCGGTGCTCATCCGTATACATCTTTTTCCGGAATCAATTATGATCCGATAACCGGAGAGTTTCTGACATTAGACGATATCGTTACCGATATCGACGGAATACATGATCTTATCTTAGATGAACTCGAAGACGTCTACGCTCAAGGAGCTCTTTTTGACGACTACGAAGATACCATTGATGCGTATATGAGCGGTGAATATATCTGGAATTTCTATCTGAACAGAGATGGGATCGTATTCCAGTTCAACGCTTATGAGATCGGTCCATATGCCTCAGGTCCTATATTCGTAAATATTCCTTACGAGGGTAATGAAAAGTACTTAAACGGCAAATTCTGGAAAGATCTTCCTTCTGAATATGTCGCTCCTTTCATAAATGAATATAAAGACGGAACGGATATCTATGATATCAATTACGATTACGATAACGACGGAACTGAGAATTATATAGAAGTTACGGCAAATTATGAAGATTACGGATATACATCCATAACGATCAGTCTGGATGACAAGAAATTCAATCTTGATTATTATGGTTACACATATTCTCCTACACTCGTGGTAAATGACGGCAAAGCATACATATATGTACAGGGCTCATCGGACAACGATTATACTGTCAACTATGTCTATGAGATCAAGGCTGATGGAGAGGTCGAATATATCGATCAGTTTGGCGGAAGAACCGTCGGCTTTGTAAATCCTGATGTTTTCCAGATATTTACGAGAACTGATGTATTGGGAACACAGACTATGGATGCTTATTATGGAGTAGACAGAGACGGTATGCCTGTCCTTCTTGATCCTTACCATTTCTTCTTCTACAGCGATTACACTACGGTAACCGAACTCAATGCAACTATGGAAACCGGTTCCGGAATGGAAGCTGTCGTTATCCCGTCAGGAACACTCCTTTTCCTTATCGGTTCCGACACCGAGACCTTCGTTGATATGATGGACGAAAACGGAGTAGTATACACGATCGAATATGATGGTTCCTCATATCCGCATTTGATCGACGGCAAAGATGAAGTAACCGTATTCATGGAAGGCGACGTAGTATATGCAGGTTGATCTTCTTACCTAAATGAACACATACAAAAATGGACTGCTTCGGCAGTCCATTCTTTTATGCAAAGATTGATAATCCTCAACTTATAAGCGAATCAACAAATATCTCAGGATCGAAGTCAACAAGATCATCTACTCCCTCACCAAGACCTGCCAAAACGATCGGTTTATGTGATGAATATGCAACTGATACTGCAACTCCGCCCTTAGCCGTTCCGTCAAGTTTGGTAACGCCGAGATAATCAAGATTAGCTGCCTCACCGAACACTTCAGTCTGGATTACGGCATTTTGTCCCGTTGTTGCATCGATTATGAGCATCTTACGGATATTGGCATCCTTGGCTTCTCTGTCGATGATACGCGTGATCTTGGAAAGCTCATCCATGAGATTCTTCTTATTATGAAGACGTCCTGCAGTATCGATGATGAGAAGATCAGCTTTACGGGCGATGGCAGCGTGAATGGCATCATAGCAAACGGATGCCGGATCAGAGCCGGCCTCATGTGAGATAACAGTTGTAGAAGTTCTCTCACCCCATACCTTAAGCTGTTCGATGGCAGCTGCACGGAAAGTATCGGCTGCGCCGAGCATTACCTTCTTACCCTGCTTTTTGTATTTCTCGCAAAGCTTACCTGCCGTAGTTGTCTTACCTGTACCGTTAACACCGATCATGAGAAGGATGTTGAGCTTACCCTCTTCCAAAGTAAGAGGCGTCTTAGGTCCTAAGATCTCGAGCATCTTCTCCTTAACGGATGCCATAACGGCTTCCTTACTGTCATCACCGGTCTTCTTGATGTTTTCCTTAACGTAGTCGATGATGTCTGTACTTGCACCGACACCGCAATCAGCTCTTACAAGGATCTCTTCGAGTTCGTCGAGCTGGTCCTCATCAAAGTGTCCCGTGCTTGCTGCGATCTTCGTAAAACCGCTGCTCACAAAGTTTCTGGTCTTTTCGAGACCCTTTTTAAATACATCTAAAATTCCCATAGATAATCTCCTTTAAGTGTCACCCATACGCATGGACAGGATCTTAGAGATACCTCTCTCCTGCATGGTTACACCGTACATACGGTCACATGCTTCCATCGTACCCTTACGGTGCGTAACTATAATGAACTGCGATCTTGCGCAATAACGTCTTACGAAATCCGTAAACCTGCTTACGTTTACGTCATCGAGAGCAGCCTCGACCTCATCGAGGATAACGAACGGCGACGGTTTGAGCTGCAAGATAGCAAAGAGCAATGCGATAGCAGTAAGACAACGCTCACCACCCGAAAGCAATGTAAGACTTTGAAGTCTCTTTCCCGGAGGCTGAGCCTTGATCTCGATGGCACAGTTAAGAACATCGTCACTGTCAAGGATGATCTCAGCAGTACCACCGTTAAACAGATCTTCAAATACTGTCTTAAAGTTCTCGTTGATCGTATTAAAGTGTTCGATAAACTGAGTCTTCATCTCATCAAGAAGATCAGCGATGACCTTCTCGAGATTTGCCTTGGCCTCACAGATATCATTCCTCTGAGCCGACATGAACTCAAATCGCTCGGAAACTTCCTTATACTCTTCGATAGAATTAAGGTTAACAGGTCCGATGTTCTTGATCTTATTTTTGAGCTTGGCGATCTCATGACTGGTCTCGGATACATTTGTAACAGGCTCACATGACTCTCTGACATTATCATATGTCGTCTCGTAGTCTTCCCATAGCCTGTTCTTGGAAACATCGATATCCTCGATATATCTCTCATACTTGGCCGTCAAGAGCGAGAGCTCATTCTTGATACTGTTGATGGTATCCTGACAACCGGTAAGCTTATCGATAAATCCGGACATATCCTTCTCAAGCTCGGATCTTTGAGTATACAAACCCTTGATCTCGGCTTCCTTAGCCGTGGAATCAGAATCGAGCTTAACGAGAAGATCGTTAAATCCGCCTATCTTGATCTCAAGCTCCTTACCTTTATTAGCATCATCATCCTTATCCTGACGCTTCTTGGCAAGGCTCTCCTCATATGAGACCTTCTCCCTTTTAAGGAACTCGCTCATCTGGATGATACCGTTACGCTCAGTAATGATCTTTTCCGTATTCGATACAGACTCGGCGATCTGATCACGGAGCTTATCGAGCTTCTCTGTATAAGACTTTGTCTCGGAGTCACTTTGGAGGATATCTTCACGAAGTTCTGAAAGATCCTGCTCAGTCTCCTCGAAAACGAGCTTCGCTTCTTCAAGATCATCAGCCATCTTAAGCTTCTCCTTTGAGATCAGGTCGATCTGCTCCTCTGTAAGCTTGATCTGCCTTTGCATCTCGACAAGTCTTTCCTTGAGGTTCGTATATGTAGTCTCAGCCTTTGCACGCTCAACGCTGAAATACTTGAGCTGTGCATCAAGCTGTTCGGTCTCTCTGTTGATATTGAAGATCTGCTCATCGAGCTGCTGTCTCTCAGCCTCGAAAACAGCCAGTTTCTGATCAAGCTGCTCGTACTCTTTCTTAAGATCTTCTATCTCACGTCCTCTTCCGAGGATACCTGTTGCATTCTTATGAACGGAACCACCGGTCAAGGAACCGCCCGGGTTAATGGAATCGCCCTGCAAAGTAATGATCCTTACCTGATACTTAAGCCTTGAAGCGATCTTTCTGGCATTATCCATCTCATCACAGATGATGATCCTTCCCAGGAGATTTGAGATGATATCACTGATGTTTCCGTCATGCTCGGTAAGTTCTGATGCTACGCCGATATAACCTATCATTCCCATGGCAGTCTCGATCTGATTTCTGTCAAGGTCACGTGGTCTGATGTTTTCGATAGGAAGGAAAGTTACACGACCGAGGCGCTTCTGCTTCAATACTTCGATCAAGGAAGCAGCGTCAGATTCAGTATTGGTTACAATGTTATGGATGCTGTTACCGAGAGCGATCTCGATAGCAGTCTCATATTCCTTGTCCGTGGAGATGAGGTCACCTAAAACACCGACGATCTTGCTCTTATCGGACGGAACGCTATTGGCATGATCAAGAAGCCTCTTAACTGACTCCTGATAACCTTCCTTACGATTTTCGAGGTCCTGCAAGGCCTTGATCCTGGACATGATAGCCAAGGATCTCTGATTGTCCTTCTCGTATTTTGCCAAGATCTCGGAATCCTTCTTCTTGAGTTCGGAGAGTTTTATCTCACGCTCATTCATATCGGAAGTTACATTGCCTTCCTGCTCGATCATCTCCTTGAAGAACTTATCGGCCTCATCAAGATGATCTACTATCTCTTTCTCGATCTCCATGGCGGAAAATCTGTTGGAAGAAAGCTCGTTTAACTTCTCTTCCATTCCCGCGATCTTGGTCTCATAGGTATTTATCTGCTCTTTACAGGAAATGAGTTCCTGTGTCCTGTTATTGATCTTGCTCTTGGTATCATCCTGCATGGATGAGGACTTCTTAAACTCCTCTAAAAGAGCATCACGCTCTTTGGTAAGAGTCTCGGAGCGCTTCTTCTCCTCGCCTGCCTGCTCAAGGAGCTTAGAAGCCTTATCGTTTTTCTCCTGATACTCCTTCTCGAGTCTGTCGATATCTTCGAGGATCTCTTTTTCTTCCTGCTCATAATTAGAAAGACGCTCCTTAAGTTCAGCAAGCTGTGCAGTTGCAACTTTAAGATCTGATGAGATATTGTACTTTTCCTCATCGATATCAGAAAGTTCCTGTCTTTTGTCCTCGATCAGGTTCTCAAGCTCTTCCTTCTTATTCGTAAGTTCCGCATTGGAATTACGCATAGCCATATAACGATCTTCATTGATGCGAAGGTCTTCTTCGAGCTTGAGCTTATGATCGCCCTGGCCGCCCATGGCTTCATCGGCTGTTCTGATCTTGTGAACGAGAAGCGCGATATCCAAAGTCTTAAGGGATTCATACGCCTTATGATAAGCGATCGCTTTTTCTGACTGGATCTTCAAAGGCTCGATACGCTCTTTAAGCTCTGTAAGGATATCATCGATCCTTATGAGGTTTTGTTCTGTGGAATTGAGCTTACGCTCAGCCTCATCCTTACGGACTTTATACTTAACGATACCTGAAGCCTCTTCAAGGACTCGTCTTCTGTCTTCAGACTTAGTCGAAAGGATCTCATCTACTCGGCCCTGACCGACGATGGAATAACCGTCCTTACCAAGACCGGTATCAAGGAAAAGTCCTACGATATCCTTAAGTCTGCAGTTAACATGGTTGATCTGATATTCGCTGTCACCTGACCTATAAAGTCTTCTTGTGATCTGGATCTCGTTAAATTCATAATCGAGTGCGTGATCGGAATTATCCAAAGTCATGGAAACCTCGGCATAGTTCATGGCCTTACGTGACTGAGTACCGTTAAAGATAACGTCCTCCATCTTACCGCCACGCAAAGACTTTACGCTCTGCTCACCGAGAACCCACCTGATCGCATCGGTAACGTTGGACTTACCGCTGCCGTTAGGTCCGACAACGGCCGTCATTCCACGGTCGAATTCGATCAAGGTATATTCAGGGAACGACTTAAATCCCTGTAATTCCAACTTCTTTAAAAACATCAGGTCATCCTTAATTACAAATTAACCTAAAGATTATACCACAATTAGTTTTTGTTTCCGAAGAGCTTTATATACTCGTCGATGGCATCTTTGGCACAGTTCTGCTCGGCTTCTTTCTTGCTCTTACCTGTTGCCTTGGAAAGAAGCTGACCATCCGCATAAACAACGGCATCAAACTCTTTATTATGAGCAGGACCTCTCTCATCTACTATCTCGAAAACGATCTTATGCTGCTCAGATTTGCTCTGCGCCAGTTCCAAAAGCCTGCTCTTGTAGTCCAAAAAGATCTTGCCGTTAACAGCATCATCGATTATATCGGAAAGATTTTTCAAGATTACACGTTCAGCTTCTGCAAAGCCGGCATCAAAATAAACTGCAGCAATAAAAGACTCTACTACATCAGAAAGCGTAGAATCCTTGTCGGCACCTCCGCTTTGTGCTTCTCCCTTGCCGAGCATCAAAAGCTCTCCTACACGGAGTTTTCTGGCAACCGATGCAAGCGATCTCTCACATACGATAAGGCTTCGTGTTTTCGAGAGGTATCCTTCATCAGCATGAGGCTTAAGCTCATAAAGTTTCTGGCCGATAACAAGATCCAATACGGCATCACCAACGAATTCAAGCCTTTGATTGGATTCAAAGTGCTTTCCGTGGTGCTCGAACACGTATGTAGTATGTGTAAAGGCAAGTTTAAGAAGCGACTTATCCTTAAACTCATATCCCAGGTTTTTCTCAAATTCTTCAAAAGTATAGCTCATATGCCGCTCCGATAATAAAAAGGCTGAATGTACGTAAAGCACATCCAGCCTGAAGATTCAAAAAATCAACAAATTATTCTGTCAAACCCTTGATATACTCAACAGCGTCACCAACAGTAGCAACTCTCTCAGCTACTTCGTCAGGGATAGAAATGTCAAATTCCTGCTCCATAGCCATTACGAGCTCAACCATGTCGAGGGAGTCAGCGTTAAGATCATCAACAAAAGAAGACTCCATTGTGATGATGCTCTCGTCAACACCAAGCTGATTTACGATCATTTGCTTAATATTCTGAAATAATTCTTCGTTAGACATAATTTACCTCCATCGTTGCGATTGTTTCACAACCTACAAAATATATTTAATGTAACATTCCTAAATTGTCAATAGTTTAAATCAAAATAATAAATGCACTCAATTTGCATCAATCTGCATCCCTTAGATAATTAAGGTTTTTGAGCAGATAATCCATTCCGGAAATAATGGTCATGATGACGCAAAGCAGGAACAAAATATCACCTAAGATCTTGATCGGAGAAGAAAGATCCACCTTGAAAAGTCCGCAGATCTTATTGAGTGTAGGCTCAAACATAAGGAAGATGATGGCGATCATCTGGAAAGTAGTCTTGACCTTACCGATCATCTTTGCTGCCATGACAACGCCATGCTGAGAAGCAAGCATTCTGATACCGGTTACCATGAATTCACGAAGACAGATGATCATAACAAACCAAGCTGAAACTCTGCCAAGTTCAACGAAAGCCAAAAGAACGCCGATTACGAGCATCTTGTCGGCAAGAGAATCCAAAAACTTACCAAGATTAGTAATAAGATTGTACTTACGGGCGATCTTACCGTCGAACATATCTGTTAAAGATGCGATGATAAAAACGATACCGGCTATCATAAGGCCGTGTGTATTAATGAAATTATTCCATCCGCTAGGCTCAAATCCGTAAATAGAGATCGGAAGCATAAATAAGAGCGTTACAGGAATAAGTATTATTCTTAACAACGACAGTTTGTTAGGCAAATTCATAACGTCACTCCAGTCAATTCGTAGTCGGAACTGTCGACGATCTTAACTTCATACGTCTTACCGATCTCAAGTTCACCGTTTGTTGCGGCAACATAAATCTCGGGATCGACTTCAGGAGCTTCGCCGTAGCTACGACCTTTATAAAATATACCATCATCCGAAATTGATTCAATAGAAACTTTGGTTACTGTACCAATACGCTTTTTATTGAGTTCTTCGGATATTGTTCTCTGAACCTCATAGACTTTCTCGCATCTTGAAGCCTTGGTCTTCTCATCGATCTGACCATCCATATCATAGGCAGGAGTTCCCTCCTCAGGCGAATATGCGAAACAGCCGAGTCTGTCAAATCTCCATATCTTAAGATTGGAGATAAGATTATCAAACATCTCCTGAGTCTCACCAGGAAAACCTACAAGAACAGTAGTTCTTATAATGATATCAGGGATCTCAGTACGAAGTTTGTTGATCACATTTGTTATCTTTTCAACGGTATCTCTCCTGTTCATAGCCTTAAGAACAGTGTCATCTCCGTGTTGAATAGGAATATCAAGATAATGGGCGATCTTATTATTATTCTTTATCTCATTAATAAGATCATCATCCATACCGTCCATATAACCGTACATGATACGAACGGTTTCAAGACCATCTAGTTTAGTTATCTCTTTAAGAAGTTTGGTAAGAGAACGCTCGCCGTAGATATCGATGCCATAATTAGTCGTATCCTGAGCAGCAAGTATTATCTCTTTATAACCTCTGGAAACAATGGACTTTGCTTCTTCAAGTATATCTTCAAGGCTTCTTGAAACGTAATTACCCCTGATTATAGGGATCGCACAGAAAGAACATCTGTTACGACATCCTTCTCCGATCTTAAGATAAGCATATCCTGTCGTAGTGATTTCACGCTCAGTAAGAAGATGATCTATACCACCCGCCTCAGAAACAAGGTCATTATCCGAAGAGCGATCACCATAAAAAGACGCTATAACATCAGCTATATCTTTATAATGGGAAGTTCCGAGTACTGCATCAACCTCAGGCATAGACTCAAGTATATCTTTATCATAACGCTGAGGAAGGCATCCGGTTACAACTATATGATCAATATTGCCATTAGGCTTTTTAAGATCACCAACCGAAAGAATGGTATCGATAGCCTCTTTTTTGGCACTTTCAATAAAGCCGCAGGTATTGATAACAGCAACATTTGCTTCTGAAATATTGTCAGTAAGAATAAACCCCTTGCTTTTAAGAAGGGACATCATACATTCGGAATCAACAAGATTCTTTGGGCAACCCATTGATACGAGTGCTATTTTGATCAATTGATTTTCAGAATTCATCATTACCTCACTAGAAAAAAATTATACCAAAACGAGAGGTAATGAAACATTATATTCATTTGACAAACTAACAAATAATCAACGATTTTTCAGTTCGTTTTTGGCACATTCCAAGGTAAAGCCCCTTTGTTTTGCCAATTTCAGGGCAAAATTACGCATATTTTCATCATATGGATCAAAATCCGACGGTAATGCAGAATCAAACAATTCTTTTATCGAATCTCTGTCTGACTGGATCTCATAAACTACTGCTTCAGCAACCTCTTCAGATATTCCTGCTGCCAATAATCTGTTTAAGGTAAGAGCTTTACTCTCCCGTTTCTTTCCGGTCCTAAGTAAAAGAACACTTCTTGAGGCTCTTCTGTCATCTATATATCCACGATCTATCAAAGAACTAACGACATCAGTCACCAGACTGATGTCGTATCCTTTGTTCAATAAATACTTTTTAATCTTACCCGATGAGTAATTGGAAATACCAATATGTGTAATTGCCTCGGATACAGCAGTCTTAAAAAGGTCTTCAGACATCAGATACCTCAAAGATCGATACCGAGGATATCATCATCTGTCTCTTCAACAGAGTCATCAAATTCTTCTGCTTCATCTTCAACTATAAACTGCTCACAAGGCTCATAAGACTCCCTGATAAGGCGAACGATCTCTTCTCTGAGTTCATCATGTTCCTTAAGATAGATCCTGGCATTTTCTTTACCCTGAGCGATCTTTTGACCCTTATAAGCAAACCAGGAACCACTCTTTTCAATGATGTTATTCTCAACAGCAAGATCGATTATGCAGGACTCATTAGAGATACCTTCGCCATAGAGGATATCAAATTCAGCTTCTCTGAACGGAGGAGCAACCTTATTCTTTACGACCTTTACTCTGGTGTGGCTACCGATTACATCTGTACCGCTTCTCAAAGTCTCTGTCTTACGAACATCAAGTCTTACGGATGAGAAGAACTTCAAAGCACGACCACCAGGTGTAGTCTCAGGGTTACCAAACATAACACCAACCTTTTCACGAAGCTGGTTGATAAAGATACACACTGTACTGGACTTAGAAACTACCGGAGCAAGTTTACGAAGTGCCTGGCTCATGAGTCTTGCCTGAAGACCAACATGAGAATCACCCATCTCACCTTCGATCTCAGCCTTAGGAACCAA
>CAMVBS010000071.1 GCA_947165785.1 uncultured Clostridia bacterium
TCTGAAGGAGTGTAAACACTTCCCCGTCCCGTAAAGGATATCTCGTGGTTCTGGCAGAAGCAGCATCCGAGATTACACCCTGAGAAAAAGACGGTACCGCTGCCCTTGGTACCGCTTATTACGGGCTCTTCGCCGAAGTGGAGCTTATAAAGATTTACGACGGGAACATCCCCGACTTTACAAAAGCCGGGCTTTACAGATCGGTCTATACCGCATTGACGTGGACATAACATACATTTCATAAGGGTAGATTAATATAAGGAGAAGTATTTGGCAAATTGAACAAAAGGTGATAGGATAGGCGAGGAAAACAGAGGAAAAACGAGGAAAACGGAAGATTTCTTAGATTTTTCGAGAAAAAACCTTGACATTGCCTCCTGACGCGATTATTATAATCAAGCGTCTAAATGACAGTTACTATTATTAAGGAGTTAGTCCAATATGAAGACATATGTTGCTACACCGGCTACAGTTGAGAGAAAATGGCTCGTGATCGACGCTTCCGGAAAGACTCTTGGTCGTCTCGCTACAGAGGTTGCCAGACTCTTGAGAGGTAAGCACAAGCCTACTTATACACCATTCGTAGACACAGGTGATTATGTAATCGTTATCAATGCATCTGAGATGGTTCTTACAGGAAACAAGCTCGACAAGAAGATGTATCGTTATCACACAGGTTATGCAGGTGGTCTCAAGGAGACAACTTACAGAAACCTCATGGCAAAGAATCCGGAGAAGGCTTTGGAAGTTGCAGTAAAGGGTATGCTTCCTAAGAATTCACTCGGCCGTCAGATGTTCAAGAAGCTCAAGGTATACGCTGGTGCTGAGCACGATCAT
This sequence comes from uncultured Clostridia bacterium, assembly GCA_947165785.1. Lineage (GTDB taxonomy): Bacteria > Bacillota > Clostridia > Saccharofermentanales > Saccharofermentanaceae > Saccharofermentans. The sequence continues at coordinate 838 of CAMVBS010000071.1, forward strand.
GCTGCACAGAAGCCTGAGGCTTACACATTTGAAGAGTAATAGGGAGGTCAAGTGATTTATGGCTAAGAAAGCTACTAAAGTTTATTTCTACGGTACAGGTCGTCGTAAGGACGCAGTTGCTTGTGTTCGTCTTGTTCCAGGTTCCGGTAAGATCACTATCAATGACAAGGACATCGATGCTTACTTCGGTCTTGATACATTGAAGCTTATCGTTCGTCAGCCACTCGTTGCTACAAGCACAGAGGGTAAGTTCGATATCATCGCTAAGGCAATCGGCGGCGGTATTTCCGGTCAGGCTGGTGCTATCCGCCACGGTATCGCAAGAGCTCTCGTTCAGGCAGATGAAGAAGCTTACAAGGCTACTCTTAAGTCCGCTGGTTTCCTCACACGTGATGCACGTATGAAGGAAAGAAAGAAGCCGGGTCTCAAGAAAGCTCGTAAGGCATCACAGTTCTCAAAGAGATAATCAAAGGTTCAACAAAGAACTCGCAAAGCCTCGGAAACTTTTGTTTCCGGGGTTTTTCTTTTTTTCTCGAAAAAGTGTTGACAATATAGGTCTACGTGTGTAAACTAACAATGAATCTACGAACGTAGACCTAAGTCGTGCGGTATTTTCGCTCAAGCGCTGGAGTAAGTAAATATCGCTTTCCGGAAGCGGCTTAGATCCATATTAAATTATTGGAGAAGATTGATGGAAGAAATCTTGCTTGGTGAGAGCGAATTTGAACTGATGGAGATTATCTGGGATAAGGCTCCTGTTAATTCGGGTGAATTGGTAGTCTTGTGTGAGAAGGAATTCTCATGGAAGAAGTCAACGGTTTACACGATGCTCAGAAGACTCTGTGATAAGGAGATCATAAGAAATGACAATTCCGTTATCACTTATATCGTGGATAAGCAGAAGGTCCAGAAGTATCAGAGTGAGAATCTGGTTAGGAAGAACTTCGGAGGATCTTTAGCGCTCTTTGTTAACTCATTTCTGGGTGACAGGAGCATCAGTAAGGAAGAAGCAGACAGACTCATCGATATGATTGAGAAACACACTGAAGATTAAGATATATGGATATGCTTTTACAAAGGTTAGTAGAAATGAATCTGTACGGCAGCTTAGCCATCTTACTGGTTATGCTGTTCAGGTTGCTGCTCAGAAGGATGCCGAAGAAGATAATGGTGTTCTTCTGGATCATTGTAGCCGTAAGACTGCTTTGTCCGTTCAATTTTAACTCTTCACTGAGCTTGATGAACTTCATTCCGTCTTTTGAGAAAACACAAACACAGAAACAAACACAGAATATTGAGCACGGAGAAGGCGTCGTCATTATTTCTGAACAGGAAGTAAAGGACGCTGCTTTTGATCATGAATATACCAAGGCTGAGGTATCAGCTCCAAAGGAGCCTTCATTCAGACTTGAAGCCGCTGATGTAGCGGTGATCGTATGGGCAGCAGGTACAGTGGCCCTGCTGACATATGCCGGAGTACGATATGTCAAGGTGAGAAGATTTGTCGGTGGTCTAAGGGCAACACCGGATAATCTCTACCTGGAAACAGACAAGACAGATACACCGTTTGTTGCAGGTATCATAAAGCCTAAGATATGTGTTCCGTCTTTCTTTGAGGAAGATGAGAAAGAGTACTTGATGCTGCACGAGAAAACGCACATCAAGAACCATGACGGGATCATCAAGACATTAGGTTTTTTGATCGTATGCATACACTGGTTTAATCCGTTGGTCTGGATATCCTATATAATGCTTTGTTCGGATCTTGAGATGAGATGTGATGAAGAGGTTATAGAGATACTAGGAAAAGACATTAAGAAGGATTATTGCCGATCCATCGTATTCCATTCTGTTAAGGCGCCGATAGTAATGCCGGTAAGTTCTGCCTTCGGCGGAGCAGGTCTTGGTAGTCTGGAGGTAAGAATGAGAATAAACAACCTCATAAAACATAAAAAGATCTCTCAAAAGATCTCCATTCTTGCTCTTTGCCTTGCACTCGGAATTATATCCGTAATGACGGCATACAAGAAAGAATTGAGCGCTTTGCCTGATGACGGTTCGCCTGAGGAGGTAACCTCGGAAGATACAGATTACGAGGAACCATCAACATCTGAGGAGACCGGTGAGGACGAACAGGAAGAAGAGACCGAAGAAACCGAACTGCCTGACGTTAATGGAAACAGTGTCGTATCTGATCTGAGCGACAATACTGATGATAAGAGCAGAAAACCTGCTGAAACTCTGAGTTACGATGAACAGAGCGCGATGATACTCGCCGACTATGAAGAATTGGCACCTGCTTTGTTTGATAAGGCTGCAGAACTGGCAGAGGAGTATGAGAATAACGGATATACTCTGTATGGCGAAATGATAAACCATTCTGTTCAAAACGATGTCAAGATAGAGTTGTTCTTCGTGAAAGACGATGAGTTAGTATCTGTCAAAATACACGAGGACGGATCATATGAGGTCGGAAACGATGAATTCGACGATGGGATCACAGTTCAGTATAATCCGTTATCAGGTTATGAAGGCTCGTCTGACAGCATGTACGTAAGCAGCCAATAAGCGGATCAACATCCCAAACAGATCATACAAGACTGCCGACCGGTTTATGTCGGCAGTTTTTTAGAGCCGTAAAGAACAGCAAACTGTGCTTTGGGGCGGGTTTATGATGAACAAAAGACAATGAGAAAACACACAAAAAAGGACATGAAGACATATGATGAATTTAAGCAGCGTGATATATATCAATCTGCAACAGATCGTTGTAGTGAAACTGGTGGCGGCTATGACGCTATACACTTCGGCTATGCTGTTACGAAAAGAATCGGATTGAAATGATAAACAAAGCACTCTAATGTGAGAAACGTCGGATGTTAACGGGTGGTTTTTTCGAGCATAAAAGGATTTGGACTATGACTAATATAGTATAATCTGAATATCAATAATTATCGGAGGTGCTGAAAATGCCCCCTTCAAGGCGCAGTTCAAGTTCTCATACCCGTTCTTCAAGTTCACACTCAAGCAGATCGTCATCGCGCTCCAGCTCAAGGAGTTCTTCAAGGAGTTCTTCAAGGAGCAGCGGTACGAGGAGCCGGACGAGTCACAGCAGCAGCTACAGCTCGGGAAGCCGAAGCACCGGAGTAAGGTATGTTACTCCGCCGCGTAAGCCCAGGCGCAATCAGCCGACAGGCTACAAGGGAACGTCTTCTTCACAGGTAATAAGGAGCAACAGGCATGACTATGTCTACTATCCTACAGCCTGGTACGATGATGCGACGGGAACCAATTACGAGAGCGGTTACTATGACGAGAACGGTCAGCACTATGATTATGTGGCGATCAAGAACGGAAATGATATCGAGACGAGAGCCTGCTGTGATTACTGCGGATCCGATATCAAGCTCAAGTGGACGGAAGGCGCACTTCCTAACTGTCCGAACTGCGGCGCGCAGCTTCGCGAAGTAGTTGATAAATCGATAATCGAGGAAAAGCTCCAGGATGTTCCTTCACAAAGTTCCGGCAGAAGAGGCTGCGGTGGCGGAATGATCGGTGTTATGGTCCTGATAGTGGCCTTTGGGATGATTCCTTTTACGCTCTTTTCACTATTCTCCGGATCCGATGACAGCCCTGCGGAAGACACTACCGTTGTACAGTACGAGGAAGACAGCATCTACGTTAACGAACTCGGAAGGACCTGCTACCTCGATACGGAGTCAGGTTACTACTACGACAAGGAAACAGATTGTTATTTCTGGTTTAACGAGGATGTTGATCAGTGGCAATACTGGTTCGAAGGTTTGTCATCCGATTACGGCGATTACGGCTGGATGGAATATGATTATGATCAGAGACTGTGGTTCATCGAGGTTGGTGAAGACAGTTGGGAAGTCCTGCCTGAAAAGTATGATGCTTCTTCGCTGTGGCATATGCAGATCCTCGGAACGGGAAGATTTAACGATCAGGACAGTTACTATGTCGAGGAGATAGACAGGACCTGCGAATGGAACGATGATGAGCGCGGCTACGTAGATGACGAGACGGGCTGCATCTTCTGGTATAATGACGAGGTCGATCCGCCGATCTGGCAGTACTGGTATGACGGTATCTCGTCTGATTACGGCGATTACGGCTCCATGGAGTATGACGAAGGCGAAGGTTGCTGGTACATCGAGACTTCATACGGTAACTGGGAGAAAGTTCCGGACAGCTGCGACACGTCGAATTGCTGGCATATCGGGGAGTGATATCGGCCATCCTGCTTCAGGATTACACCATTTGAGAGTACTTTTATCTCTCGAAAAAGTTAATATAAATAAATAAACCAACAAGAAACAAGGGGAAAATATGAAATTCAGAAAAGCTCTATCTTTGATCTTGGCCATGTCCATGGCCTTCACTTTATTTGCCTGCAAGGACCAAAAGAAGTCCGGCAAGAGATCCGACAGTGACAAAAAGACTGAGGAAACTGATGAGAAAAAGTCTTCCGAGACCAAAGAGACAAAAGAAACAGAAGAAACTGAAGAGACGGATGTGACACCGGATATCGTTGATGTATCATTCGTTCCTGATTATACCGCGCAGTATCCTGACAAAGGCTGCGACATACCGCTCAAGCCTGAGGAACTCTGTTATCACTATGACATGGATCTGACTTTGGATACTGACGCTAATACCATCGGCGGCCATGTGGTGTTCTCATTCTATAATGATTCCGCAGATGACTGGGATAAGCTCTGCTTCAGGGATTACTCCAGCCTTTTCAAGGACGGTGAGTGCATCGTAAGCAGACCTACGGAGCAGACCATATCAGGTAATGAAGATGAAGGTTCGTTCGAGATGGACGGTGAGATAACTGAGATCAAATATTTCGTTGATAAAAGAGTAGATAAGGACCTCGAATTTACGAGAGATGAGGATGTATCTGTCATCTGGGTTGACCTTGACGAGGCACTCGGTTCAGGCGAGAGGATGACGATCGAATACGATTTCGTTTCCAAGATCCCTTCGCTCCCTGACAGATACGGCGTTTATGAGGGCATCTACTGTGTTACCAACTTCTACCCGATCCTTGCCGAGTATGTCGACGGAGACTGGTCCAGGGAGTCTTTCTATGACGTAGGTGAGTGCTTCTATTCCGAGGTATCGGATTATGAAGTCGACATCACTGTTCCGGAAGGCTTCGAGATCCTGTCCACGGGTGAGGAGAAGTCCTCTGAGGAAAACGACGGGAATGTAACATACAGTTACACGGCAAGGAGCGTAAGAGACTTTGTCTTCAGTGCTTCTGATGTTTTCGAGATGCAGACGAGGGAATTTGACGGCGTTAAGGTAAATGTAGCGATAAACAAGGATTCCCCTAAGTATACTGAGAAGGAAGCCGTTTATGATGCGGCTTTCCTGAGTGCGGAAAATTCGCTCAAGACCTTCGGTGAAAGCTTCGGCAAGTATCCGTATGAGGAACTTGATATCATTTTCTCGCCTATCGCTGCAGGCGGCATGGAATATCCGAACCTCATCATCATAAACGATGACTATTGTGAGGAAGATTATTACACAATGTCGAAATATGACATCCTCATAAACTGTGTTGCTCATGAGATCGGACACCAGTGGTTCATGGGCATCGTCGGCAGTAACTCAGGCGCACAGCCTTGGCTTGACGAATCGGTAACATCCTATACGGAACTCGTTTATGCAGAGGATAACAAATATTCGTTGGGAGTATCGGATCTCATCTCTAACAGTCCTGACGTAATGGACCTTTCTGAGATAAAAGAGGCATATCCGAGTTCCTTCCCGCTTGGTCTGGGATATATCGATTATGAGAACGATTTCGCTTATATCCTGTCGGTATACTATTTCGGAGAGACTTTCCTCTATCAGGTAGAGCTGGAAGTCGGACAGGACGAGTTCAGGACTTTCCTTCGTGATTATGTACAAAAATTCGCCTTCAGGAATGCTGATGCCGAGGATTTCTTCGAGGTCTTCTATGCACACTTCGGAAGGGATAACGAGCGCATCAACGAACTCGTGGATCTCTGCTTCGGAGAGTGATTTGAGCGGGTTGCACAAATATGTGTCAATTCCATAACTTTTACGCATTTCGTATTTTTCTTTGGTTGTCAAACTGATATACTTTATTTGATCAAATAAGGTAAGGAGGCGTGGTATGAGCAGAAAGATCTATGTTGTCTTGTCGCAGACTACTACATTTGTAGCTCGCTCGATAAGAAAGATCTCAGGATGCACATATAACCACGCCGCCATCAGTTTTGATCCCGAAATGGAAGAGATATACGCATTTGCCCGTAAGCAGCATTGCGCATTCTTATCTGCAGGTCTCGTCCACGAATCCAGGCTCCGTTATCTGGAGAAGGATTGTGAGCTTCCGGTACAGATCTTTGAACTGGAGGTAACAGAAGCTCAGTATGAGTGGATCAGGCTCGTCATCGAATACATGATGGAGAACAAAGAGTATAAGTACAATCTCTTCTCCATGCTCTCATTCCCGTTCCTTGGCGGCGTTAAGACATATAAGGCCTATACCTGCAGCGAATTCGTGGCTTTCATCTTGAGAAAGATCGGTTATCTTAAGCAAAAGCAGAGTCATCAGTACGCGCCGGAGGATATCGGCAAGGAACTCATGCTCAGCAATCGTCTGTGGTTCGAGGGCGATATGAGACAGCTCGTTCGCGAACTTGATACGGATGAGAGATACTACGGACATTATTCCAGAGAATGGCTTTATAAAGACGTAACGAGTTTCATGAGGCTTTGTGAGAGAGCTTTCATGAGCGTAAGGTTGTTCTGATGGGACTTCATATTACAGAAACTGCAAGTTGTTGGGAGGTCTTGTCGAAGACGAGACTTCCTATTTTTATGTATGGCATGGGCCTTGGTGCCGAGAAGATCCTTAAGGTCTTCGAGGAGAAGGGCATAACGTGCTCCGGTTTTTTCGCGAGCGAAGGGTTTGTGAGGGGCCATGAATTTAAAGGCCACCTGGTCCATACCCTTAAGGAGGTTGAAGAGAAGGTCGATGATTTCATCGTTGTCCTCGCGTTTGCGGCGGGCTACGAGCCTTTGTATTCGCAGATTATGGACATCTCCAAGCGCCACATGCTAATCGTGCCTGACGTTCCTGTCGCGGGAGACGGGCTTTTCGACCATGAGTATTTTCTTCGGAACAGGGATCTTTTCGAGAAGACATATGACCTTCTGGCTGATGATCTTTCTCGAAAAACATACGAGGCGATCATCAATTTCAAGATCAGCGGCAAGCCCTGCTATCTCGACATGTGCACAAGTCCCCGAAGCGAAGTCTATGACGATATCGTTAAGCTTAAGGACGGTGAAGTCTTCGTCGATCTCGGCGCCTATAAGGGCGACACGGCCGAGGAGTTCGTGAAGGCGTGCGATAAGGCGGGCGTTACCTATAAGAGCATCTACGCCCTCGAGCCGAACAGGAAGAACTACAACAAGCTCCTGAAAAACACCGAAGGATATCACGACATAAGCTGTTTTAACGCTGCCGCCTGGGAGTGCGAAGGCAAGGTCTCATTTACTTCCAACGAAGGCAGGATGGCAAGGATCTCGGATAAGGGCGAGGACTTAACTGATGCGATGTCGGTGGATTCTTTCTGCGAACAGGCGACCATAATAAAGCTCGACGTGGAAGGTGCCGAGCTTCAGGCTCTTAACGGCTCTTCGCGTAATCTCGAGGGAGGCGCGCAGGTCATGTGTGCACTCTATCATCGTAATGAGGATATGTTCAGATTGCCTCTTTTTATACATGAAAAGAATCCGGATCTGAAGTTATATATAAGACATGAGTTATATATTCCTGCGTGGGAAACAAATCTGTATGCAGTGAAAGGGATAGAAAATGGAGATTAAAAAGTACACAAGCAATGTAGGAAAGGGTATCTTCCTAAGCTGGGTAAGAAGCCTTCTGATCGCAGTGATCGCGCTTATCGTCGGCATCATCATACTCGTGATCAGCAAGTCTTTGGCTGAGAGCACGCTGTTTTTTGTGATAGCGATGATCGTGTCCTGGCCACTTGATTTCTTCTGGAGATTCAAGTGGATCATACTTCAGGGCGACGAGCTTATCGTTAAGCGTTTCCTGCGCCCGACAAGGAGATTCGATATCAAGGGACGTCTCGTTAACTACCACGAGGTCGATCACGGCGTTTACGGAGCGACCTTGTTCGTTATCGGCTACGTAAGGATCATCGACCCGGACGGATCCATCACTGACATCAAGTGTCCGTTCTTTACATTGAAGACACTGGAGAAGATCTTCAAGGATGTTCGCGAGAATCAGCAGGTCTATTCGGAGGGTGTCATATGTTCATAATAATAGGAAACAAGCATTTCACACATTACCGCGGACGCACGCGTGATGAGTTCACTTGTCCTCACTGCGGAAGGGATTTCAGATTCGTACTTAATACCGTATCTTCGTGGTTTACTTTTACGTTCGTTCCGATCTTTCCTTACAGGTTCAGAAGGACGCTCGAATGTCCGTACTGCAAGACTCAGCTTAAGATCGACGGAGCAACGTACGATGCACTTCTCAAGAACCGCACCAGGGAGAAGATCCGTAAGATATGAAGCTTATGCTGAAGATTGTAGTAACACTGATCGCCATAGCAATGCTCGTTGTTTTCATCATCCCTCTTACAAGAGGTGTCGTGAACTGCGGCAATGTCACGGGCATCACCGTAGCAGTACTTATGATCCTCGGAGTCATATTCTACGATAAGATAGGTGAGGCCTGTTCATCATCCCGGCCTGTCAGAGTGGGCTTTACGGTGCTCGGCGCGCTGATCGCCGTTATCGCAGTCCTTGCTGTAATGACGACGGTGTCTATCTTCCGCGGTTCCTACACTGAGCCGAAGGCTGATTCCGTGGTCATCGTTCTGGGATGCGAGGTAAAGAAGGGAAATAAGCCGAGTCTCATGCTCGGACGAAGGATAAAGGCTGCAGCGTCCTATCTTGAAGAACATCCCGATTCTCTCTGCATCGTATCAGGCGGCAAGGGAGGAGGAACTATCTCTGAGGCTGAATGCATGAAGCGTGAGCTCATTAAGCTGGGGATCTCCGAAGATCGGATCTACAAGGAAGAACTCTCCACCTCTACCAAGGAGAACCTGGAGTTTTCCAAGAAGATACTTCAGGATATCGCTCCTGATGCGCCTGTTGCCATCGTTACCAATGAGTTCCACCAATATCGCGCGGGGATGATCTGTGACTCACTTGATATTAAGCACGGCTCCGTTCCGTCGAAGACCAGCTGGTGGCTCCTGCCGACTTATTACGTACGTGAGATGTATGCCGTTCTTAATGACTGGATCGGCGGCCCGGTCAACGCCTGAAGACTG
>CAMVBS010000072.1 GCA_947165785.1 uncultured Clostridia bacterium
CAAACTTCCTCAGCCTGCTCGTCTGTAGCTGTCTTACCTGTGCCGATAGCCCAGATAGGCTCGTAAGCGATTGTGATCTGGCAGAGCTTGTCAGCAGGGATATCCTTGAAAGCGCCAACGATCTGACCCTTGATCCAGTCGAATGTCTCGCCTGCTTCACGCTGAGCAAGAGACTCACCGCAGCAGATGATAGGTCTTACACCATACTTGAGGAGTGCAAGAGCCTTCTTGTTAACTGTCTCGTCTGTCTCTGCGTTGTACTCTCTTCTCTCGGAGTGGCCGATGATGCAGTAGTTAACGCCCATCTTAGCGAGCCAGAGAGGTGAGATCTCGCCTGTGAAAGCACCCTTCTCTTCGAAGTGGCAGTTCTGAGCAGCGATCTTGATGTTGGAGTAAGCAGCAGCCTCAACAGCAGCAGCAAGAGCTGTAGCAGGAACACCGAGAGCGATCTTGGATGTAGCATCCTTAACGCGTGGCTTCAAGTCTTCGATGAGCTTAACTGCATCTGCAGGGATACCGCAGTTCATCTTCCAGTTACCAGCAGCAAATGTTCTGCCGATCTCCTTGTCGTTAAGGCAATCGATACCCGGGAGAACCTTACCCTCGATGAACTCGAGAGAAGCACCACCACCTGTGGAGATGTGTGTTACCTTGTCAGCGAAGCCGAGCTTCTCGATAGCAGCAGCGGAGTCACCACCACCGATGATGGAGATAGCATCAGACTCAGCGATAGCAGCTGCAAGAGCCTTTGTACCTACAGCAAACTTCTCGAACTCGAATACGCCTGCAGGACCATTCCAGATAACTGTCTTAGCGCCCTTGATCTCAGCAGAGAACTTCTCGATAGTCTTAGGACCGATGTCGAGACCTTCCCAACCGTCAGGGATCTCCATTGTAGGAACAACCTGGCTGTTAGCGTCTGCAGCGAAGTTGTCAGCGATTACTGTATCTTCAGGAAGGAGGAGCTTAACGCCCTTCTCTTCTGCCTTAGCGATGAGCTCCTTAGCGAGGTCAACCTTATCAGCCTCGAAAAGGGAGTTACCGATCTTACCGCCCTGAGCAGCGATAAATGTGTAAGCCATACCACCACCGATGATGATAGTGTCAGCCTTGTCCATGAGGTTTGTGATAACACCGATCTTATCGGAAACCTTAGCACCACCGAGGATAGCTACGAATGGGCGCTTAGGATCTGCGAGAGCACCACCGATGAACTTGATCTCCTTCTCGATGAGGTATCCGGAAGCGGATGGGAGATAGTTAGCAAGACCTGCTGTAGAAGCGTGCGCACGGTGAGCTGTACCGAAAGCATCATTTACATAGAGGTCAGCCATGGAAGCGAGCTCAGCTGCGAACTTAGGATCGTTCTTTGTCTCCTCTTTGTGGAAACGAACGTTCTCGAGCATAAGGATCTCGCCGTCCTTGAGGGCAGCAGCCTTAGCCTTAGCATCTTCGCCGATAACGTCAGCTGCGAGTGTAACAGGCTTACCGATGAGCTCAGCAAGTCTCTCAGCAGCAGGCTTCATGGAGAACTTAGCCTCAGGACCGTTCTTCGGACGTCCGAGGTGTGAAACGAGGATAACCTTTGCATTGTTATCTACGAGATATTTGATAGTAGGAAGAGCACCCTTGATACGCTTATCATCTGTGATAGCGCCTGTCTCTTTGTCGAGCGGAACGTTAAAGTCAACACGGACTATAACTCTTTTTCCGGCAACATTTAAATCTTCAACATTTTTCTTTTGAACCATTGCCATATGTCGATCACTCCTGTGAATTTTTATAGTTTTGGCACAATTTCGCGCCATCCTTTCCGATTATACATTCATACCCTTTTTTATAAAAGGACGGATTTGCGTCAAACCTGAGCAAATTTTCATTTTTTTCGATTTTTTCTTTTAAAAATGCCAAAAGAAATTTCATTTCCTTTTCGAAAAGGCCAAAAAAGGAAGTCCCGGATCTGAACCTTCGCCATGGGTTGAATACAGGCATAATGGCTGGGGTTAGATCTGACGGGACTTCGTTTCCGTTATCAGTTATATACGAGGTGCTCGCGCACTTCGTTAACCGGTCTGATTAGTTGTCTATGACTGCGAACTTGATGGTGCAGCTGCACTTGAGCTCGCCGTCTACGGTTGCTTTGGCTTCACCGATGCCCATAGGTCCTCTGACCTGTGTGATCCTGGTCTCGAGAGTAAGGACATCACCCGGAACTACAGGCTTTTTGAACTTGCAGTTGTCGATGCCGGTAAATACGGCGATCTTGCCCTTGTTCTCGTCCTTGCAAAGGATCGCAACGGCACCTGTCTGAGCAAGCGCCTCGACGATAAGGACACCCGGCATGATAGCCATCTGCGGGAAGTGACCTGCAAAGAAAGGCTCATTGAAGCTGACGCACTTTTTGCCGATCGCATACTGGCCCGGCTCGAAATCCTCGATCCTGTCGATGAGGAGGAACGGGCTTCTGTGCGGGAGGATCTCCTTGATCTGTTCGATATTAAGAGAATTTGCCATGATGCTCCTCCTTAACCCTCGTACTTCTTGAGTACGATAACTGCGTTGTGGCCTCCGAATCCGAGTGAGTTGGACATAGCATACTTGATGTCCTTCTTAACACCTTCGCCGAAGCAGTAGTTAAGGTCACACTCTTCGCCCGGTGTCTTAGATCCTGCAGTAACATGAACATAGCCTTCCTCGATGGACTTTACGACATCGATAGCCTCGATAGCGCCCGCACCGCCGAGAAGGTGTCCTGTCATGGACTTTGTGGAATTGATGACCGTCTTATAAGCATCATCACCCATTGCATACTTGATAGCCCTTGTCTCGAAAAGGTCATTATGGTGAGTAGATGTTCCGTGTGCGTTGATGTAGTCAACATCGGAAGGCTTGATGCCTGCATCTTCCATGGCATACTTCATTGCCATGCCTGCACCGCTTCCGTCTTCAGCAGGTGAAGTGATGTGGAATGCGTCACATGTTGCGCCGTAGCCTACGATCTCTGCGTAAATCTTTGCGCCTCTTGCCTTAGCGTGCTCTTCTTCCTCGAGAACGAGCATACCTGCGCCCTCACCGATTACAAAGCCGTCACGCTCAGCGTCGAACGGTCTTGATGCCTTGGAAGGATCATCATTGGTGGAAAGAGCCGTAAGGGATGTGAAGCCTGCAACGCCCAAAGGACAGATAGCTGCTTCAGTACCGCCTGCGAAGATAACGTCAGCCTCGCCGTAAGCGATGGATCTGAAAGCCTCACCGATACAGTTCGTACCTGTAGCACAAGCTGTTACTACGTCGATATTCTTACCCTTGAGACCCAAAAGGATAGCTACATTACCTGCAGCCATATTGGAGATCATCATAGGGATGTACATAGGAGCGACCTTGGAAGGGCCGAACTTAGGATTCATGAGCTTGCTGTGCTCACGCTCTGTAGCCTGCATGGAACCTACGCCTGAACCTACGATACAGCCTACACGGAAGGCGTCTTCCTTTTCCATGTCAAGGCCGGAATCTTTCATAGCCTGAACAGCAGCTGCCATAGCGTACTGTGAGAAGAGCTCTGCTCTCTTGGCTGTCTTGAAGTCCATGTACTGTGTAGCGTCGAAGTCCTTTACCTCAGCTGCGAGCTTAACCTTGTAGTCAGTCGTATCGAACTTTGTGATAGGTCCGATACCTACCTTACCTGCCTTAAGGTTTTCCCAGTATGTGTTTACATCGTTACCGATCGGTGTGATAGCACCGAGACCTGTGATTACTACTTTTCTTCCGTTCATATTTATTTACCTCACATTACCATTCCGCCGTCGACGTTAATGACCTGACCTGTTACGTAGCTTGCCTTGTCTGAACAAAGGAAAGATACGACATTGGCGATGTCTTCCGGCTCTGCGCATTTCTTCATTGGGATCTGGGCAAGGATAGCTTCCTTGACCTTGTCGCTCAACACCTCGGTCATGTCTGTCTTAACATAACCCGGTGCGACACTGTTTACCGTGATACCGCGTGTAGCAAGTTCCTTGGCAGCGGACTTTGTAAGACCGATGATGCCTGCCTTGGAAGCAGCGTAGTTTGCCTGGCCTGCGTTGCCCGTAACACCAACTACGGAGCTGATGTTTACGATGCGGCCGGATCTTGCCTTCATCATTACAGGTGTAACTGCCTTTGTGCAGTTGAAAGCACCCTTGAGGTTTGTTGCGATGATGGAGTCGAAGTCCTCCTCTGTCATCCTCATGATGAGACCGTCCTTGGTCTTGCCTGCGTTATTTACGAGAACGTCGATGCTGCCGAGCTTCTCGAGTACCTCAGCTGTCATCTTCTCAACGTTTTCGAGAGAAGATACATCACACTGTACGGCAATTGCATTTCTGCCTGTAGCCTTGATCTCTTCAGCGAGCTTTTCTGCTCTCTCGACAGAGCCCTGATAGATGATGGCAACGTCAAAACCGTCTGCCGCAAGACTTCTTACGATAGCTGCTCCGATGCCTCGGGAACCGCCTGTTACGATTGCTGCTTTACTCATAAGGGCCTCCTTATACGATCTCTTTGAGCTTTTCCAAGTCTTCTACTGTTGCGATGTTGATGACCTTAGCCTCAGGATCGATCTTCTTCATGAAGCCTGCGATCGTCTTTCCCGGGCCGATCTCGATGAAGAGATCGACACCGTCAGCGATCATGGTCCTTACACTGTCTTCCCACCTTACAGGCGAATAAACCTGCTTGATAAGATTGTCTTTTACCTGATCCTTGTCGGTGATGATCTGAGCGTTAACGTTTGCAACGTATGGGAACTCCATATCGTTGATCTTAACATCTGCCATTACCTTTTCAAGTCTTTCAGCTGCCTCGCACATGAGCGTGGAGTGGAATGCACCTGATACGTTCAAAGGCACTACTCTCTTCGCGCCCTTTTCTTCCTTTAAGATCTCGCCTGCCTTGGTTACTGCGTTCTTCTCACCGGAGATAACGATCTGGCCCGGGCAGTTGAGGTTTGCAACGCATGCACCCTCGATCTTGTCGCAGACTTCCTGAACATCCTCTCTTCCGAGACCGATGATGGCGCTCATTCCGCCTTCAACATCAGGGCTGCTCTCCTGCATGAACTTTCCTCTCTGATAGATGAGCTTATATGCATCCTCAGGTGCCAAAGCCTTGTTGGCGATGAGAGCTGCATACTCACCGAGTGAAAGACCTGCTGAAACGGAAGCCTTGACTCCCATCTTCTCTACGACTTTTGTCATGGCAGCACATGTTGCCACGATAGAAAGCTGTGTATATTCTGTCTGATTTATAAGATCATTCTCCTCGAAAAGGATCTTCTCGAGATCGATCCCGGACTCCTTGGCAGCAAGCTTGATCTGCTCTCTTGCCTCTTCAAACTGATCAAAGAAATCCTTACCCATTCCTACGACCTGAACTCCCTGGCCCGGATAAACAAATGCTATCTTACTCATACCTTAAGTAACTTTTCTCCTTCTGTCATAATGTCTTCGATTATCTGCTTGCAGGTTCTCTGTTCCTTAACAAGGCCTGAGATCTGACCTGCCATAACGCTTCCCATCTTAACGTCTCCGTCTACGACTGCCTTACGGAGTGCACCGAGTGTAAGGTGCTCGAGCTCGTCCAAAGTAGCGCCTTCAGACTCGAGCTTCAAGTACTCTGTAACCATCTGATTACGAAGGATACGTACAGGGTGACCTGTGCTCCTTCCCGTAACCTTGGAGTCGATGTCCTTAGCCTTCATGACGAAATCCTTGTAGTTCTGGTGAACGTTTGTCTCGTCTGCGCAGATGAATACGGTACCCATCTGAACTGCCTTTGCACCGAGCATGAATGCTGCTGCAAATCCCCTTCCGTCTGCGATACCGCCTGCTGCGATAACAGGGATATTTACCGCATCAACGACCTGAGGAACGAGTGTCATCGTTGTTGCTTCACCGATATGTCCGCCGGACTCTGTACCTTCTGCAACGATAGCGTCAGCACCGACTTTTTCCATTCTCTTTGCATATGCAACGGAAGCGATTACAGGGATTACCTTGATGCCTGCTTCCTTCCACATAGGCATGAACTTCTCCGGTGAACCTGCTCCTGTCGTAACGACCTTAACGTCCTCTTCAACGAGCATCTTAGCGATCTCGGGAGCGTGTGGGTTCATGAGCATAACGTTAACGCCAAAAGGCTTGTTTGTAAGTTTCTTTACTTCTCTAACCTGGTTTCTTACCATCTCGGCGTCCATTCCGCCTGCACCGATGATACCGAGGCCGCCTGCCTCAGATACTGCAGCTGCGAGGTGATAGTCGGCAACCCATGCCATACCGCCCTGGATGATAGGATATTCGATTCCCAAAAGTTCTGTGATCTCTGTCTTCATTACAGGTCCCTCCCCGGATCAGAATTCTATGTAGCTTGCGCCCCAGGTAAGGCCTGCGCCGAATCCCGAAGCGATGATCTTTGTGCCCTTCTTGAGCTTGCCTTCCTTCTTAAGTTCTGTAAGAAGTGACGGTACGCTTGCAGAAGATGTGTTACCCATGCGAGCGATGTTCATCGGGAACTTTTCGAGAGGAACATTAAGACGCTTGCTTACGGCCTCGATGATCCTGCTGTTTGCCTGATGGAGTACGAAAAGGTCGATGTCGTCCTTGTTGATATCGTACTTCTCGCAAAGCTCGTTTATGATCGCAGGAACAGCTGTTACCGCGAACTTGAATACTTCTTTTCCGTCCATGAGGAAGAATGTCTTAGGAAGAAGTTCCTCTGCATCCTTTCTCTGCTTCATGTTCTCGGCGTAGAGGCAGTCACCCCTGCTTCCGTCAGCATGAAGAACGAACATGTTGCCCTTGTCGCTTTCCTCGGCGCGAAGTATTGCAGCACCTGCCGCATCACCGAAGAGGATACATGTTCCTCTGTCAGTCCAGTCGACATAGTTACTTGTACATTCGCTTCCGATAACGAGTGCAGTCTTTACGTGACCTGACTCGATAAAGCTCTGAGCTGCGTTGTAAGCTGTGAGAAATCCCGTGCATGCGGAGTTGAGGTCAAAGCACATAGCGTTCTTTGCACCGATCTCTTTTTGCACCACACATGAAGACGACGGAACGATCATGTTGCTCGTCGTACTTGCAAGAATGATGATGTCGATCTCAGCAGGATCTATGCCCGCATCTTCGATCGCACTCTTAGCTGCGTTTACCGCCATCTGCGAAACAGACTCGGTATATGGATCTGAGATATGTCTCTCGCGTATGCCTGTACGCTCTACGATCCACTCATCAGAGGTCTCGACCATTTCCTCGAGATCCTTGTTCGTAAGGACCTTCTGAGGTAGGTAAGATCCCAACCCAATAATCTTTCCTATCATTTTATACCTCTTTGGTTATTAAATTGTTTGACTATCAAAGTATAATCACAAGCCTCGAAATTAGTCAACCTTAAGGCAGGCTTTGCCACAGATTTACCACTTCCAACCGCTGAAGATCATGACCTTCTTTTCCTCGAGTCCCTGCTCGTGCGCCTTCCTCTTCTTATACTCGTTGGCAGAGGCCAGGGCGATCATTATCGCGCCTTCAACGAGAAGGTAGATCCACCAGAGCTTGCTCTCCCAATACGTTATCGAGAATCCGAGGCCTGCCTCAGTAATGCACGCAAGTCCGAGGATGAACCAGCTCTTTGTTTTCGAGAGGAATGAATAAAGGAATATTATTAAAGCGGATATCATGATGATCGACAGCTGCAGAAGACCTCCGTCTATCAGAGCATAGAGCATCTCGATATGGATAAGGAGCGCGACGGTAAAGAACCATAAGAGCCTGCTGACTTTCTCCATCCTGATAAAAAGGAACACAAGAAGCGCGCCTGCAAGCACGATGCCGAGCCTGATCTCCAGGGCCGCGATCTCAGGATACTTGATGTCGACGACCGCAATTGCCAGAGCCGCGACATATACGACAGCTGCAAGGATCGGCTTAAAGGATGCTTTGGAAAACCTTCCGATAAATGTAAGGATGAAAGCCGCTATAAGCGCGAGTGTCATCCAAGGATCCATGCCGCTCACCACGATCAGCACGCCCGCAGCGATCGTCAGCATGTCGATCTTCCTTCTCGAGAAAACGCTCCTGCAGATAAACCTTCCGGCAAAAGCCATTCCCACAACAGCGACCATCAGAATGATGAACGGAACTGTTTTGCTTTCTGTGATCTTGCCGACATGATCTATCAGGAGCTTGATCGACACTCCCATGTAAACAACGCCGACAGGACTTACGTAGTTATCTCTGTCAAAACATGTAATGGCCACGACTGCCGCACTTATCGCTAATATCACGAGCGAGAGCATCGCATTCTTTGAATAAAGGTCGCCCAAAAGCACCCCCATAGGGACAGCGAGCATCACCATAGTCACGATCCTTGTAGTAAGGTATGACGCATTGTAAAGCCTGTCATCCGCCTTTTTGAGCCTGTCCCAAACGATCAGGCCGACATAAAGCGCCGTCAGAAGGCAGACCATCGTGATGGCCATAGGTCTCTTTGTCATATAAGAAGAGCCGGATATCACACCTGCTATAAGCAGCGCTCCGAATGCGATACTCGGAGTTATCTTCTTCCTTATTATCGAAAAAGCGACCGCAGCGATAAAGAGCACGATCGAGATGCCGCCCAGATATAACTTATCAACGCTTGCTACCAAAAGGCCTGCATTCAGTGCGATCGCTGCCCAGTACATATCTTTTTCGAGCTTTGATCCCGAAAGGAAAAGAACAGCAACAGCTGCAATAAAGGAAACAACTGCAAGCCTGACATCCGTATCTCCGACACCTAAGATAATGAGCGGAACTACGACTGCAGAGAGGTTACTTAGCGGATTGTCTTTCTTGAGAAGCTTGAATGCTGCAAGATATGCCGCGAAGACCAAAGCTTCCACTACTGCCAGGATCGTAATCTTGCTGTCCTCCAGATCTACCAGGAAGATACTAAGTACAGGGCATATACCGATCCCGATCACGATCGGTGCTATAAACTTATAAAATCCGCGGCGACCGATCATCAGCATATACGTAACACAGATCATGGCAATAGTCACCGTCATCTCGATCTTGTGATCCATAAGGATGAGAACAGCCGCGAACAAAACAATCGCATCAGCCCACATCGCGATCTCTGCGAGAACTCCCGCAAACCGTGACTTAGGCCACTTGAAGTAAACGGCCGCCGTTACGAGAGCCGCAACGGCAAGGCCTAAAGGCATTCCCTTTGAATACCCCATTATCTGGGTCAGTATGAAAGTGACTGACCAGACAAATCCGAAGTAACTAACTCCTACATGGTACTTCGCTTTAAAGATCTTGTATCCCAAATATCCAGTTATAAGCAACGATAACGAACAGAGCGCTAGGAGTATCGGAACCTGTTCGAATTTAAATGACAGATAAGTTCCTGTGATAGCCACAGGTATCAGAAGACTTCCGAGAAGGTACAAAGCCGAAGACGTTCCCTCGAGCTTGAGCTTTTTACCCGTAAGTGCTGACATGCCGTAAACTACTGCAACCACGCTGAAAAGAAGTGCACATTTTCCTGCCGGAGCAAGAGTAGCCCACGTCGCGGAGATAAACACAGCTGCACTTATGATAAGGAGCAAAACACCGACACCGAAGACCAGGCTCAAAGCATTGAACTTTGACTCTTTCTTCTGAGGTCTTGCCTGCTGCACCGGTTGTGGCTGTGCCATCTGCGGTTGCATCATGACCTGCTGTTGAGGCTGGTACTGCACAGGCTGCACTACAGGCTGAGTCGGCACGAAGACTTGCTGAGGCTGAACTGCCTGCTGAGGAACACAGATCTGCTGGGAAGGCTGAACATTTACAGGTACCTGTCCCTGCTGTGCCAAAGCCTCGCGCTTCATCTCTTTTATCTTCTTTAATAGGAAATTACTTCGTCTCTTGGCATTTATCATCATAACAAGCGTAACGATAAATCCAACAGTAACTGCTATCGAATATAGTATCAACGCTTCCATACTTGACCTCCCGTATAAGGACACCAATATCTTCCCTTCTGCTGTCAGTATACCAAGAATACTTTGATAGTCAAACTATTTTGCCATTTGCCACAAGTTTGCCCCTGATTTTTGATAATTTATTCTTCTGCTCCACCTCCAAAATCCTTGCGGCACTGGCTTTTCCTCTTCCAGTAACCCTAGTGTGCATCTTAGGTTTCAAGGCACACGCTC
>CAMVBS010000073.1 GCA_947165785.1 uncultured Clostridia bacterium
ATAAATGAAAAGGACCAAGATCTTTTTGACACTGGCATTGTGCCTTACTGTGATGTTTTCCGTCGCAGGCTGCGGCAGCAAGCATCCGAGGAATGAGAAATCACTCATAAGAGAGGCAGAACGTGTCTCTTACGGTGATGTCGAAGTCATCGATTATTCGTATGATGATTCAGGCGACAGGCCGTCTTCGAGCATTACCGTCGAAGACGGTGAATACGGCTTCGAGTATGAAGTCGTCAGCAAGGTCGAGAACGCTCCGGGACTTGACGGCACGACGCTTTTCAATCCGCTTACTAACGAGAGCGTCAAGAAAGTCAACACGAGCAATGATTTCTATTTAAATTACATCAAGTACTTCTTCAAGTATTACAAGAAGGACATCAAAAAGCTCGAGAAGAAATATGATGTAGAGATCCCCGTTCCGGATTACAAGAGTCCGGATGTCAAATACTTTATCATAGTCTTCGGCTGCCCCGATGAAGATGTGGCGCAGGATGTTTTCGATGAGCTTGATGAGATGCTCGAAGAATATGATTCCAGGGATTATTTCAAGAAGACCGAAAAGGAAGGTCTTACCACTTCGAATGGTTACCGTATCGGATTTTTCTCTGAGGAATTCGATGATGACCGTGTGAAGGAGGGCATCTATATTCCGAGCGAGAGTGACTGTGATTATTGTGACTCTCTGAAGCTGGATTGGTATTGATATCTTGCAATCCGTGACGCTCTTCAAGTAAGTTATTCCACATCTGTTTATTGCTCCGGTCATATCCGTTAGACTCCTGTCACAGGAATAAGGAGGATAAAGATATGATAAGAAAGACAGGTGCGGCAGTCATGGCCGCGATGATGTTCATGGCACTTCTTTCAGGTTGCAGCAAAGAAGCTCTCGCATTTACCAAAGCTCCCCGTAGCATCTCGGGATCCGCATTCAATAATGCAAGCAAGATAGAAGACGTAAGCGATCTTAATAAGACGGGATATGTCGACTTCGCAGTGGATACTTTCGGAAAGTGCTGCAGCGACAATAACGATAATGTCCTCATCTCCCCCGCATCTCTCCTTTTCGCAATGGAGATGGCAGGTGCAGGTGCGAACGGCAATACCCTCGACGAGATCCAGACGGTCCTGATGAAGGATCGGGATAATGCTGATACCTTAGGATATGCCGCAGCCTACTTCGAGCTTCTGGAATGGAAAGGGTGTTTAAGGGTCGCCAACGGCGCATTCATAAATGAGGATTTCGAAGGCAGCATCTACAAAGAATACTGCGATTACATCGAGTATTACTTCGACGCCGAGATCGACGTTACCTCATTCGACGAGGAAGGCACCGGCAAGATCAATGACTGGGTATCCCGTAACACCAAAGGCATGGTCCCTTCGATCATCGATTCACCGGATCCGAACGAGCAGCTGATGCTCATAAACACTATCGCGTTCGATGCATCCTGGGCACATAAATACAGAGAAGATGATGTGCTCAAGGACAGTACTTTTACCGATGCTGACGGCAACAAGGAGGATGTCTCGCTGATGTTCTCGCGCGAAGGTGTCTACATCGAGACGGATAAGGTCACAGGCTTTATTAAGCCGTACGAGTCAGGCTACAGCTTCATGGCTCTTCTCCCCAAGGATGATTCCGTCAGCGCCAATGAGTTCGTGCGTGATTTCTCGGGATCCGATTATCTTGCCGCCCTTGATTCTCGAAAAAGTGCCGTAGTTGAATCCTATCTTCCTGAATTCTCATATGACTATTCATGCGACTCCTTCAAGGACATCTTCAGGTCACTTGGCATAAACGATGCATTCTCCCCTGACGCCGCGGATTTCTCCAATATGTCAGATCGGGATCTGTTCATATCAAGGGTCATTCAAAAGACCCACATCGAAGTCGACAAGGACGGCACGAGAGCTGCGGCAGCGACAGCCGCAGGGTGCGTGACCTCAGGCTCCATGACTCCGACCGAGACCTACGAAGTCAGGCTCGACAGGCCTTTCATATACGTGATCGTTGACAATGAGACTATGACCCCCCTCTTCCTCGGCACAGTCAACAGTGTCAACAGCTAATACTCCTTGACCCGGCCGCCCGTTACATACGTGGCGGCCACTTCTTATTTCAGACAAATTAACCTCATTCTTAATAGAGTTCGCGCATCGTGGCATGGTAAAATAGATCATCAAGATAATCGTGGCAGGTAAGCGTATGTCGCAGTTCAAATACCCGATCCTGATGGTTCACGGAATGGGTTTTCGAGACAGAAGACACCTCAATTACTGGGGAAGGATACCTAAGGTGCTGGAAGAAGAAGGCGCCACGATATACTACGGAGATCAGGACAGCAACGGATCTGTCGAAGACAACGCGGAATTTCTGGCAGATCGGATCAGAAAGCTCGCTTCAGAGAACAACATCGAGAAGTTCAACGTGATCGCGCATTCCAAGGGCGGACTTGATATCAGATATGCGATCTCCACACTTAAGGTCAACGACCTGATCGCCACCGTCACGACGATGAATACTCCCCACAACGGTTCATATACCGTCGATAAGCTATTGAGATTCCCTTCTTTTCTCGTAAGGTTCGGATGTGCGGTAACGGACATCTGGTTTCGTATCCTGGGCGACAGGAAGCCGAGTACCTATAAGGTCATAAGGGGCTTTCTTACCTCCGAAGCAGAGAAGTTCAATAACGAGAATCCCGACGATCCGAACATCTATTACCAAAGCTACGCCTTCAGCTGCAAGAAAGTAACGAGCGACATGTTCCTGTGGTTCTCTAACCTGATCGTAAGGATGGTCGAAGGCGAGAACGACGGATTTCTTACTCCGCGTGCACTTAAGTGGGGCAATTTCAGAGGTCACTTCCGAAGCGTCAGTAATCGCGGCATATCGCACTGCGATGTGGTCGACATGAGAAGGCGCCCGCTCAGTAAGAAAAAAGGCGACGGAGTCTCAGACATAACGGACATCTACCGTGACATTGCAAGAGAACTCAAACAGATGGGTTACTGAATATAAGAAGATAATCATCACACAGATATAAGGAGGGTCGCACATGATCTATTACGTTAACGGCAAAGCAAAGAAAGACGGAACAGGCACTAAGGCCGCACCGTTCAAGACCATCAACGAGGCAGCAGCCGTAGCACGCGCAGGCGATGAAGTCATCGTCGCTCCGGGCATCTACAGAGAGCAGGTCGTACCGCAGTACGGAGGAACCGAGGATCAAAGGATCACCTACAGATCCGAAAAGCCCCTGGGCGCAGTAATCACAGGTTCTGAAGTCTTAAAAGGCTGGAAAAAGTTCAAGGGTGACGTATGGACCGTGAAGGTGGATAACGGCATCTTCGGAGGCTACAATCCTTATACCACATACGTATGCGGCGACTGGTATTTCGCTCCTACCGTAAGACACACGGGATCCGTGGTACTTAACGGAAGAATGATGTATGAGACCGTAACTCTCGAAGAGTGCATCAAAGGCGAAGCAGACCCGTGCGCATGGAACTCCAAAGAATCCGAATTCAAGTGGTTCTGCACTCAGGAAGGCGAGTCGGATTCCTTCTGCGGTGACAAGACAGAGAAAGTCGTAAATGCTCAGGCGAAAGAGATCGTCGAAGGAAAACACACGGTCTTCTATGCCAACTTCAAGGGGCTCGATCCGAACAAACAGGACATAGAGATCTTTGTAAGGCGTAACTGTTTCATGCCTAAGAAGAACGGTCTCGATTTCATAACGGTAAGCGGTTTTAAGATCTGCAACGGAGCTACGACATGGGCACCTCCTGCTTCCTATCAGGACGGTCTTATCGGACCTCACTGGAGCCGCGGCTGGATCTTCGAGGACCTGGAAGTATTCAACAGCCGTTGCTGCGGTATCTCTCTCGGTAAATACAGAGACGTCGAGAATGACATGTACTTCTACACCGAGCACCTGAAGAGCCCGACACAGATGGAACGTGATGCGGTATGCCGCGGTCAGTTCCACGGATGGACGAAGGAGCGTATAGGTTCCCACCTCATCAGAAGATGCGAAGTCCATCACTGCGAGCAGACAGGTATCGTCGGCCGAATGGGTGCCGTATTCTCAACAATAGAAGACTGCCACATCCACCACATCTGTAATTCCACGCAGCTCGGAGGCGCAGAGACTGCCGGCATCAAGCTCCATGCGGCCATCGACGTAACGATAAGGCGCAATCACATCCACGACTGCATCGAAGGCGTATGGCTCGACTGGGAAGCTCAGGGCGCACGCGTATCTCAGAATATCTTCTACAACAATCAAAGACCTGAAGGTGTAAAGCAGGCTGACGGAACCATGTTCACTACCGACGTATTCATCGAAGTCGGTCACGGCCCGACTCTCATCGACAATAACGTAATGCTCTCGAACGTATCCATTACGATACCGAGCGAAGGAATAGCTGTAGTCCACAACCTCATTTGCGGCGGTTTCAGTCTCATCAACTCCGGCGTGGACAGTATCGAGAACGGCCAGAGAGAGCCTCGTTACACCCCATACCACATCCGCCACAGGACAGAGGTTGCAGGCTTCATGACGATCCTGCACGGCGACGACAGGATCTACAACAACATCTTTGTCCAGAACACTCCTCCGGTCGACAGCAAGCTCGGTCCGACCGATCCGTTCCACACCATCGTCGGAACTGAGCCGTTCGACATCTTCCCTACATATGATGAGTGGATCTCCAACTTCATGATGGACGAGGAGCCTGACATGGGCAAGCTCGCGAAGTTCCACTTCGGTCATCTCCCTGTCTGGCTGTCGGGAAATGCCTACATCAATGGCGCTACCGTTTGCAAGCACGAGACAGATAACCTCATCGTCAAGCGCAAAAAGGCCAAGCTCACGCTCAAGGGCAAGACACTGAAGAACAACCTCAAGGACCTCATCGGTGATTACTCCACAGGCATGATCTCCACCACGGTCCTCGGCTACGCCTTCGAGCCTGAACAGCGCTTTGAGACACCTGACGGCAAGGACATCATCTTCAACAAAGACATCTTCGGCAACCACCGCGGCGCCTCCGTGATCCCGGGACCGTTCGCGAGCCTGGATGACGAGATCGAACTTTACTGATCACTGCAAATTTGAAAAAAATTCACGTATCTGCAGTAACGACACACGATTTTTACTGCATTTTCAGCATAAAAATCGTCATCTGCAGTAATTGGAAAAGCGATTACTGCATTACGGCATATTTTCCCTGAATTTGCAGTAACGGGTCGCGGATTTTACGGCATTTTCAACTTTTTCGAGAAGGAAATGCAGTAATGAGTCATAAAAGCAAAGCAGTGCTCCAAACTAAGGGAACACTGCTTTTTTATGCCAGATATTTAAGAATGCCCATGGGTTTGTCGACCTGTTTGAAATTGGGGTCGGGCTCCGGCGGGCGGCGCTTGTTGTACTTGAAGAACCACGTGGCCTGAAGCGGATACATTCCCACATCGCGGGCGCCGTAGAGTTCTTCGCCTGCTCCGTCACCGACATAGATGCACTCCTTGGCAGGGACGCCGAGGGCCACCGCGGACTTAAGGTATATCTCGGGGTTTGGCTTCTTGATACCCTGTTCGTAGGACAGGAACGCGGCGTCGAAGTACGGATAGAGAACGCATTCGCGGATCGGGTTGACCTCTTCGCTGTAGCAGTTGGAGATCAGTCCGAGCTTGATGTTGAGGGACTTCAAAGTGTCGAACAACGGGATGAGTTCCTTGTTGTAGTACCTGTTGAATGCAAGTTTGGATTCGCGCCTCTTGGTAAGGATCTTCTCGTAGAGTTTGTCAGAGTATACGTCATTTTGGACCATGATGTCATGAATGACCTTCTCGAACGTGATCTTGCCGAGCGTCCTTGCTTCGTCGGTGGCATCCCAGACTTCGCGGAATCTTGCTTCCTCGAGACCCAGGTCCTTCGCGATATGCTCGCCGAAGTACATCTTTGCCCTGTGGCAGCTGACGAGGGTCTCATACATATCAAATATTATGGCTTTTGTCATTTCCTCTTCCTCCGTTCTTATGATAACACATGCGGCGGCGGAATTTGTGGGAAAGGATCAGTATTGCGTTACGTCGTTTTTGCGAACGCGCAGCCAGTTAAGGAAGATGACAGGAACAAGGACGATGAGATCGCAGCTGATCGCAGGCAGCAAGGTCTTATATGACGGATAGAAAAACCTTATTCCGTTTCTTCTGAAGTTCATGTCGAGAATTATCACGCCCGCAACTGTGACGACCGCTCCGAACAGGATGCCGAGACCGTTCATGGTAAGGATCTCCGCGAGGAATTTACGGAAGATCTTACCCGTGCTCATTCCGAGCGCGCGGTAGATCGCGAACTCGTATCTTCGCTTGTCATAAAGTGCCACAAAAGTCGCATTGATAGTTATCGCGAGAACGATGCCGAACAAAACGATGACCGAGTATAAGATCAGGTACATGACCGACAGCATCTCGGCGGTCGTTTCTGCGGTTGATGTAGAAGTCGAGAATTGAAGCAGCGGGTATTGTAAACCCAGTTCACCTGCCGCCTTGTTCATCTCCGAGGCGAGCGCTCTCTGCTCTGCTTCGGACCCCGGGATCTTATCTGCGATCATCAGCACGCACGGGTTTCTCGAAGGCTCATCTTCAAGATGCACTCTGTATGCTCTGTACCCGGGCTCATCGTCGATTATCTTTACTATCTTTGTCGGCTCGAAAACACCGGCCCACTCCCATTTATTCATTTCATAACAGACAACGTCGCCTTCTTTAACGCCCCAGGTATCCGCCAGGAGCCGGGTGATGATCATCTCTCCTCTTCCTATCGTATGCTTGGGAAGTTCGAGCCTTTCCCTATAAAGATCCATGTCTTCGGAAGAATAGAACGAGTAGCAGGTCGTACCCAGATCCATGTCCAGCGCATCCTTAAAGGATATGCCGAAGAAATCAGCATACATTACCGTCTTGGCGCAGGAAGGCGCATGATCTTCAGCGTGATCCGCGAATCCTTCATAGCTGTCGAGCACCTGTCTGCTGCCGCTCTTAGGACTGACGCGGATCACCCTGTCCATTTCGACGCACTCCGACACCTCAAAGGCATATCGCGAATTATCGGCAAACAGCTCCGCGAAGCAGCTTACCATGGTCATCGACATCATGAGTATTATCACGGCACATCGAGCTTTGTTCTTTCTTATGAATGTAAATGCCGAGAAGGGATTCATAGCACAGCTCCTCCGACATTGGAAACACTTCCGTCCCATATCTCCACGAACATGTCCGCGTCTCTTATGATGCTTCGGTCATGCGTGATAACGACGACCAGTCTGTTACGTGAATATTCCTTGAGACGACCCATTACAAGGTAGGCATTCTCGTGATCGAGCGACGCGGTCGGCTCATCTGCAAAGAGCACCTTCGGATCGTTCATCATGGCCCTTGCGATAGCGACGCGCTGCCTTTGGCCGCCGGAAAGCTTGGACGGTGTCTTGTTGAGTTCTTTTTCTTTAAGGCCGATGTCTGTAAGGATCTTAACTGCTTTCTTACGGGCCTCGGAAGCCGGATCGTTGGACGCTACGATAGCGTTTTCGATGGCTGTCATGTAAGGGATCAGATAGTGTCTTTGAAATACGAATCCGAACTCGTTTCTTCTGAGTTCCTGGCGTCTCTTGTCGGAGATCGTGCTCAGGGATTCGCCGTTATAGAGAATGTCTCCCGCGGTAAGTTTCTTGAGGGTCGACATCGCATACATCATCGTTGATTTACCTGATCCTGACGGACCGATTATCCCGACAAGACCCGTGTCCGGCAGTTCAAGATCTATCTCTTTCATTGCATAGACTTTCTCTTCCTTGTCAGCATCATATATCATTGTCGCTTTGTTAAGTTCAAACATGATCCACCTCACTCAATATCATCAACAGTCGTTATCTTGCTCAGCTGCACAAAAAGCGGGATCTGGCACATCGCAAAGATCGCGAAGAAATACACCAGCACACGGCCGATATCTTCAGGCCTGAAGGTATTCGTCTGAAGTCCCAGAGGTCCCAGGAGCAGTTTGTCGCAGCATATTACGGTCACAGCCGACAGCAAAGCCGCCAAAAGGATCGCTGCCGCGAAGCTTATCAGAAGTTCCTTGACCGCCATCAGATAGACCTCGCCCGATGAGAAACCTATCGAAGTAAAAAGACACCATTCCTCGTGTCTGTCCCTTATGTGAAGCGCCAGAACGACGATTATGCATACGGACAGAAGGACTATGGAGACCAGTGAAAAAATGATTCTTATATTGTCGAAGACCTTCTCACTGTCCTTAAGACTCGTCTCAACCGAATTCTTATTGATCACACCCGCGACATTAAATCCGTTCGCCTTAAGATCTTCCGTAATGTCCTCGTCAGGCGTCCTGTTAAAGGTCATGAAGCAATAATTGTTTTCCGCCTTGACCGGAAAGCCGTACATGACATAATAATCACAATCCACCTGCCCCACGATCTTATATTTGGAACTGAGGTCGCTTAATATACCATCGCCCCTGTTCTTGTAGGTATTGGTATCTACTACCAGCTCACCTTCCGTTTCAGGCATCCTTCCGCTTACGAGCTTTGCTCCGATCCTGTCGGAATACTTCTTCATATCATCCTTATTCTCGAAAAAGAGCGTCTGACCTTCCGATGCTCCGATAGGAAGCTTAAGTTGAAAGTGTCGCCTTCTTATGACAAACACATCATCATTTCCCGTGATCTCCCTGATCTGATCCCTTACTTCCGTGCACTTTTCCTTGGCCATCTGATCCCACTGTTCAGTTGTCTCATATTCCCCGGCATCGATCGACAGAGAGTACAAGGATATCTTCTCATACTGACCTAACACATGCTCAAACCCGGGCTCATAAAACGTTGCCATAAAATACGAGAGCACGTAGCAGAGAAGCCCGAATGCCCCAAGGCTTATGATCAGTGCCGATGTCCTTCCCTTGTTGTGTTTCAGGTATGGTATCGGCGACAATTTACTTCCGTTGTTACTCATTTGTCCTCACCTGTTATCTCATAAAGTCTGTCCATTGCATCATCTGCATCACACGGCACATCCGGTTCTATCAGAAGTCCCTTTGCATCCTTATCTGCTCTCATGAAATGCTTCGTTGAGACAGACATCAAGATCCCCGAGTTCGGGAGATTGAATACGGCAATCTCTCCGTAGCCGTTAGGATCATTTCCCGGCGGCTCTCCGATTATCGTTCCCACTTTGTTATCCTTTACGTACTGCGCATAGAGCATCGCGGAACTGAAAGAACCCGAAGATGTAAGAAGATAGAAATCACCCTTGAAGAGGAGATCGTCGACCTTCTCGTTCTTATTGACTCTTCTCGGATACTTTATGTTAAGAGGACCGAGCCTCCATTCAAGACCGCACGACTTATATTCATCGATATCGAGATATCTGAAGAACTCGCCTATGACGGCATCATTTCCGCCGCCGTTATTACGGATATCGACTGCGACATGCCCGATGTCCTTGGCCTTTACTTCGGTGAACATCTTCTTAACGGTATCACGGTATTCGTCGTTGATGATGCATGAATCGAGTGTCATTATCGCGAGATCATGATCCTCGTCGATAACATAGCTTACAAAAGTCTTCTCTGATGAAGAGTCATCCTTTTCAGCGATCTGATCTGATGTAACGAAGTCCGAAGACGTATAGGTCTTGTCAAATGTCTCACCGTTTTTCGAGAAGGTATATGTTACTGATGATGTATCAAAGCCCATATAATCAAGGCCTTCGACGGAGATGATGAGGCTCTTGATCCTGTATAGTTCCCAGCTCTCGGCTTCGTAGCTGTAAAGGTCCTTGCATCTTACGACAAGATCATCAAGGCTTACGCCGTTAACGGCAACTACCTCGCAGTCTTCAAGTTCCTCCGTGTAATATGCCTTGAGAATATGGCGGTCATACTTTCCGAGTGTATAGGTGTGGCCGTCGTGAAGACAGGTAAGAACGTATTCCGTCTTGGCGTTAAGTTCGTTGACACTGATCTGATCGATACTCTGAAGTTCAGATCTTACGCTCTCGTAGCGCTCCTGAACCTCAGGCGGAACGCCTTTTCGACAAGCGGGATGATCCTTCT
>CAMVBS010000074.1 GCA_947165785.1 uncultured Clostridia bacterium
ACTTCTTGGTAAGTGTATGTGACAGTACCTATACACCTTCGGTAGCTTATTCAGCTAAGGACGAAGCAACTGACTTTAGTTTCATGGTTCTTAGCGGTTACGAGAAGACCAGGTCATTTAAGAACATTTCCGAAGCTATAGATGAATACTATCTTTCAAAGCTTTCCAATATTGATTTTGAAAATAAGAGATCTTCCCTATTGGCTGTCGTAAACAATGCTTTAATACATGCGACCAAGAAATATGAGATACACAGAAGTGATTATGAAGAAGGCAGAAAAGCGGATGAATACCGTCAGAAAGGCGATATCATCCTTTGCTTTGCTCATATGATCAAGGAAAAGGACTCTTCCGTCACATGTCAGAACATCTATGATGAGCTTGGCCGTGACATAAGGATCGAACTCGATCCGTCCTTAAATGCGGCTGATAACGCACAGGAATACTTCAAACGTTTTCGAAAAGCAAAGAGAAAACTCGAACTTTCCGAAGAATACATTAAGGACGACGAACTTGCGGTCAACTACTTAAGATCTCTTAAGACAGCGATCCTTGCCGCTACGACCAAAGAAGATATCGAAGCTTGCGAAGACGAAGTAAGAAGCGAGATCGTAAAAGAGACCGTAAATAAGAAGAAAAAAGATCATAATAACGCTGACCCGAACAAGACAGTCGGTCTTTCCAAATCAGGAAAGGCTTCTTCAAGAGCTTTAAGAAATGCCGCTAAGATCGCGGCTGCAAAGAAAGGCAATTCCAAGAACAAGGATAAGATCGACAGACCGCAGTCCTACAGAAGGTTCTTCACTTCTGACGGTTACGAATGCTTCTGCGGACGTAACAATATCCAGAATGATAAACTGACCTTCGGAGTAGCAGATAAAACTGACTGGTGGTTCCACATAAAGAACCTTCCGGGAACGCATGTGATCCTCAAAGCTCATCAGGGTGAAGAGTTCCCTTCAGATACAGCTGTTATCGAAGCTGCTCAGGCTGCAGCTTTCTACTCAAGATCAACTGTCATTGAAGAACATCAGGGTGCAAGCACTGGAACTCTCAAAGTAGAGATCGACTACTGCCCTGTTTCGCACGTAAAAAAGATCCCGAGATCAAAGCCCGGGATGGTCATATACGAACAGTATTATTCTATAGTAGTAGATGCAATAGAGCCTAAGTGCAAGGATTAATTCATACCCTTAAGGATCTTTTCCTTAAACTCGGATTCATCAAGTGAGAATATGCAGCCGCAGTACTTCTGCCTGTATAATCCGATGTCTCTTGCCATCTGCTGACCTTTGCGAAAACCCTCTCTGAAGTCATGGTAATAGAACTTAACTCCATACTTACGAGCTTTATCTTCGCAAGTCTTGATTATTACATCATGCTGCTGATAAGGACTTACCAAAAGCGTAGTAGAAAAATAATCAAACCCCTTCTCTTTTGCAAGCTTTGCAGTCATATCCATACGAATGTCATAGCACATAAGACATCTGGATGAAAACTCAGAAAGATATTCTTTGGATAGCCAATAATCCTCCATGCAGATTCCTTCCTCATGAAGGGTAACATCATAATGAGAAGCAGCCAAGCGAAGATTTTCCAGTCTTCTGTTGAATTCGAATTCCGGATGGATATTCGGATTAAACCAAAGCATATCGTAATCAATACCCTGATCCTTAAGTACTTGCTGAGGATACATGGAACAAGGACCGCAGCAAGCATGTAAAAGCATACTCATATCACTCACCCGTAATAGTAGTCTTCTCAAGAAATCCCGAAGGGACAGGCTGACCTAAATGCTCGAAAGCGCGCTTTGTAAGTATCCTTCCTCTCGGAGTCTTGGCGATAAAACCGTTCTGAAGAAGGAATGGTTCATAAACGTCCTCAATGGTTACAGGATCTTCACCCGTACATGCGGCAAGAGTATCAAGACCAACAGGTCCGCCTCCAAAAACATCGCATATCGTCATAAGTATCCTTCTGTCGATCGAATCAAGTCCGATAGAATCGATATCAAGTGCTTTAAGTCCGAAATCGGATACTTCTTTATCAATACTGTCTTTCTTAAGATGAAGAGCAAAATCTCTCATTCTCTTAAGTAGTCTTATCGCAATTCTAGGAGTACCGCGAGACCTTGACGCGATATTCTTAAGACCGTCATCAGTTATCTTAATACCCAAAAGATCGCTGTCTCTTCTTAAGATCTCCATAAGTTCGTTTGTTTCATATAATTCAAGCCTGTGGATTATGCCGAATCTGTCACGAAGCGGAGCAGAAAGCATACCGGCTCTTGTAGTTGCGCCAACAAGTGTAAACTTTGGAAGATCAAGTCTCACAGAACGTGCAGACGGACCCTTACCGATCATAAGATCAAGACAGTAATCTTCCATTGCAGGATATAAAACCTCTTCTACACTCTTATTAAGCCTATGGATCTCATCAATGAAGAGAACTTCGTTCTCGTTAAGATTTGTAAGGATGGCAGCAAGGTCACCTGCTTTCTCGATAGAAGGACCTGTCGTAATATGAAGTCCTACTCCCATCTCAGAAGCAATAATACCTGCAAGCGTTGTCTTACCAAGACCCGGAGGACCGTAAAGAAGAACATGATCCAAAGACTCACCGCGCTCTTTTGCACCTGAGATATAGATCCTTAGGTTGCTCTTTACCTTTTCCTGACCGCTGTATTCATCAAGTGTTATCGGTCGGAGATTCTTTTCATCTCTGTCCGAAAACTGTTTCTGACGTCCGATTACGCGATCTTCCTCGCCAAAATCACCAAATCCGTTAAAATCCATTTCTTATTACCTTGCCATCTTCTTAAGAGAACTCTTGATAAGTTCCTCGAGCGTAATACCCTCTGTATATGAAGCCGAAACAGCACTTCTGGCATCATCTTCTTTATAACCCAGGACAATAAGTGCATTTGTCGCATCATCGAAAACAGACTGATCAGTTACGGAAACAGAAGAAGCTGCAATCGAAGCAGATGCTGAATCCTTACCGACCTTCTTAAGCTTATCTCTTAGTTCAAGGATGATCCTCTCGGCTGTCTTCTTACCAAGACCCTTAACTGACGTTAAAGACTTAACATCACCGCTCATGACAGCCATAGCAAGCTTATCAGGCTTCATCTGTGCACAAACTGACATAGCTCCCTTAGGACCTACGGAACTGACAGTAATAAGAAGAAGGAACATATCCTTTTCTTCCTGAGTAACAAAACCGAATAAAGAGATATCATCTTCTTTGACACTCTGATATACAAATACGGTTACTTCCTCTCCGCAAGGACCGAATTCCGAAGAGAGAGAAAACGGACATATGATCTCATATCCGATACCGTTATTATCTACAACGATCGTCTCGTCAGTTCTTCTTACAAGTGTTCCCCTGATATATGAATACATCCTATTACCTCATCAAAAAAATTCTTTCTTACCATATCTTCCATACTGATATCCGGAGATAGCTCTTTCAGCAAATTGGACACCGGTATTAGCAAGGCAGATGGCAACAGCAAGACCGTCGCATGCATCATCAGGCTTAGGTACTTCTTTAAGTCCCAATAATCTTACGACCATCTGTGAGACCTGGTTCTTATCAGCTTTACCGTAACCTGTAACAGCAAGTTTTATCTGTCCCGGAGTAAATTCATAAACAGGAATATTGGCTCTTGCCGCTTCAACGATTACGACACCCCTTGCCTGTGCAGTACCAATGGCAGTCGTCTTGTTATGTCCCAAGAATAATTCCTCTACTGCCATGTAGTTAGGCTTATAGAACTCAAGAAGTGTCGCGATCCTTGTATTGATCGCCAAAAGCCTGTCGGGAAATTCAACATTAGGCTTAGTCGAGATAACTCCGCAATCAAGCATAGTAAGCTTGTTACCGTATTTCTCAACAACACCGTAACCCGTGATCGCATAACCCGGATCGATCCCGAAAAATATCTCTTTTGTCTGACCCATCAAAACCTCTAAACATTTGTTCTTTTCCGATTATATCATATTGTTCGGATTTAGCAACAAACATCTAATACGACCGAAGGGACTTCAGGTTTATCCTCAGTAAATACAAACGCGTCAAATGCCAGTTCAGCAGCCTTTTCGAGCCTGTCCTCATCAATATTCGATCCCTTGCCCTTATAAAGAGTGCAGATGGCATCTCCCTTACTTACCTTGTCGCCTATCTTCTTGTATATACAGATTCCGGCACCGTAGTCGATGGCATCTGTCTTTTTAAGTCTGCCTGCACCGAGTTCTACTGAAGCATTACCGATCATATCCGCCTTTATCGCACTTATATAGCCGTCAGAAGGCGCTGTGAGACGCATCACCTCAGTCGGATAGTCTTTATATATCGGAGAGCCTGTCGAATGTATAAGGCCTCCCTGGCCGATCAAGAGCTTATCGTAATATTCAAGCGCTGTTCCGTCATTTAACCTTTCACGGCACAGTTTCTTGATCTCATCTACAGACATTGAATTTTCCTTGGCATCGGAAACCTTTACCATATGAGCTGCAAGAGTCGTTACTACCTCGATAAGGTCCTCTTCACCTTTTCCCTGAAGAACTTCAAATACTTCCATCATCTCGAGAACGTTTCCAACATTACGTCCCAAAGGCTCATCCATGGATGTTATAACACAGACAACTTCCCTGCCTGCGAGCTTACCTATCTTGATCATTGCATTTGATAGTTCTCTTGCCTGGGAAAGATCTTTCATGAAAGCACCTTCTCCGCAGGTTACGTCAAGAACTATAGCATCAGCTCCTCCTGCTATCTTTTTGCTCATGATGCTTGATGCGATCAAAGGGATAGAATCAACCGTTGATGTAACATCACGAAGACTGTAGAGGATCTTATCGGCAGGCGCCAGATCAGGAGTCTGACCTGATATGACCATACCGTTTTCCTTAACGTATTTCTCGAAATCAGCGGAATCTACATTGATATTAAATCCTTCGATCGATTCAAACTTATCAACTGTACCACCCGTAAACCCGAGCCCTCTTCCTGAAAGCTTTACGGTCTTTATCCCGAATGATGCAACGAGCGGAAGTATGATCGGTGTACATTTATCACCGACACCGCCTGTACTATGTTTATCTACTGCTTTGGAACCGATATAGGAAAGATCGTTAGTCTTACCTGAATTAGCCATCTCCAACGTAAGAGTAGTCATTTCACGGTCATTCATACCATTAAGAACGATCGCCATAAGCAATGCCGAAGTCTGATAATCAGGTATCTCACCTTTGGTAACACCATCGATAAAGAAAGCAATCTCTTCATCCGTAAGCTCTTCGCTGTACCTTTTCTTGGCTATGATATCACGCATATTCATATGACTTCGGCTCCTTAAAAGAAAGTATATATGTATTTTATCAAACAAAATGATAAACTAATCATATTTGAAGCGGATACGGAGGACTTTTTTATGAACAGATACAAGGTTGCGATAATCGGTTGCGGACGTGTTTCCGAGAAGCACCTCAAGGCATACTCCAAACTCAAGGACAGGATCGAACTTGTGTGCGTTGCTGATACAAATACCGAAGGTGCCAAAAAGCTTTTGGCAGAGCGAGGCTTTGTAGGCGTAAAGATCTATTCCGATTATGAGGAAATGCTTAATACCGAAAAAGTTGATATCTGTGCCATAACGGTTCCTTCCGGTCTTCACTATAAGATCGCTACTTTCTGTCTTAACAAGGGCCTTCATATCCTTCTCGAAAAACCGATGACAATGTCTTCATCAGAGAGCAAGGAACTATATGAACTTTCAAAGAAAGTAGATAAGAAGATCGCCATGGGACATATCTATCGTTACTTCCCTATCGTCGGTATCCTTCGTGATGATCTGGCATCAGGTTCATTCGGAAAGATTACACACGGTACGATCTGCGTGCGCTGGGGTCACGGTCAGGATTATTATGATTCCGCTGCATGGAGAGGTACATGGAAGAGCGACGGCGGTGCTTTGATGAACCAATCCATACACGCTATCGATCTTCTTTTGTGGCTTATGGGATCCAAGGCTGTATCTGTTAATGCCAAGCTTGCAAGAAGACTTCGTAATATCGAAGCTGAAGATGTAGGTATGGCTGTAATGGAACTCGAGTCAGGCGCTCTTGCAATGCTTGAAGGAACTACGGCTACACTCCCAAGTGATAAGGAAGCGATGTTTTCGATATTCTGCGAGAAAGGATCTGTTTCGCTCGGACTTAAAAGAGGTAAGCCTTCCCTTAACATCAGAAATGAAAAGGGACACAGCATGAACTTTAAGTACATAAGAAAGCAACTTTCAAAAGGCGGATTTAAGTCTTTCTCCTATGCGCTCAATCCTCATACGGGAATCTATGCAGATCTTATCAATGCAATCGATAATAATACTCAGCCGATCGCAGATGCATACGCTGGATTTACTTCTGTTGATACTTTGATGGGTATCTACAGATCCGCCAAAGAGGGCTGTTCTGTAGCTCTTCCGCTCGATTCAGATTTCGCTTCAACCGACATGCAGAATTTTTTTGAAAAAGTTTAAAATAAGTGTTGACAATCTACGGCACTAAACATATAATAATCAACGTTGACGAAAGAAAACGCACCTTTAGCTCAGATGGTAGAGCAACTGACTCTTAATCAGTGGGCCCCGGGTTCGAGTCCCTGAAGGTGCACCACAAGAAGTGATCGAAAGGTCACTTCTTTTTTATTCCCTCATTTTTTCGAAAAGGATTTAAGGAGAACTTTTCTATTATCGGCCTTTGATACACACATTATGAATGAGCCGTAATGAGCAAAATAATACCGGGTATTAACCCGGCACTTTTAATTACAATCTTCAAATGTATAGAGGTTTCTTCCCTGCACCTTGGATTCATACGGAACAAGCGGAAGCCCTTCTCCCTTAACCGCACATCTGATCATCTTTTTGGTAAGATCGGGAACTGTATTATCAGCAAGAGCATCGGTTATATCCATCCAGATGACCTCATCATTCTCATCTCCGTCGGACCTTGCTTCGCCTTCCTCATAGATCGCTTCGAAAACAGCGTACCAGTCTTTAGCACTGAACCTCATACCTATAAGTCTTCCGGCATGCACTGATACCCCCGTCTCTTCCATATATTCTCTTTTAAGTGTCTGTTCAGGTGTCTCACCAAAATCAACATAGCCACCCGGGATGATCAGCATTCCCTTGCCGTTACCGTATGTATGACGAGCCAATAAGACTTTTCCGTCTTTTATGCATACTCCTCCAACTGACTGACTCCAATTTGTCTTTCCGAGATCTGCTGTTTCCATATTATTCCTCCTTTAACGAAAAATGGCTGCCTCACGTAAATATGCAAGACAGCCATGATAATTCAAATATGAGTCTTAAGATCAACCGTAAATGTATTCTTCTCCATCCTTACGGATAACTACTACATTCTCACCCGGCTGCTCAAGAGCCTCTACATGACCGACGATTTGAGCATCGATGTTGAAGGACTTAGCGATATCGATAATACCCTGAGCTACCTTCTCATCACAATAGAACTCGATACGGTGACCACAGTTAAATACCTGGAACATCTCCTTCATCGGGATCTCACCGGACTCATAGATAGCCTTAAAGAGCGGTGGGAATTCAAAGAGATTATCCTTAACGATCTTAATGTTCTTACCGAAGTCACGGCACTTAGCCTGTCCGCCGCCTGTGCAGTGGATGATACCCGAAATAGAGTCTCTGTACTTCTCAAGTACAGGAACGATCACAGGAAGGAATGTACGTGTAGGAGCAAGGATCGCTTCACCAACTGTAACATCAGTACCAGGAAGATTATCCTGGAGACGGTACTTACCGCAGTATGCCTTATCTTCAGGAATAGTATCGGAATAAGACTCCTTGAAGTTCTGAGCATAGTAATTGCTAAGGAGCATATGACGAGCTGCCGTAAGTCCGTTAGAGGACATTCCGGAGTTATAGGAATCCTCATATGTTGCCTGACCGAATGAAGCAAGACCAACAATGACATGACCGGGCTTGATATTAGCAGCATTGATAACATCAGAACGCTTGATCCTTGCTACGATAGTAGAATCAACGATCATTGTACGAACGAGATCTCCAACGTCAGCTGTCTCACCGCCGCACATCTTTATGCCAACACCGTGAGCATTAAGCTTTTCTACCATCTCGTTATAACCTTCGATGACCTTGGCAATGGCCTTACCGTCAACAAGATGAGCATTACGTCCGATAGTATTGGACAAAACAAGATCCTGACAGCAGCCTACGCAGGCAAGGTCATCAGTATTCATTACGAGTGAATCCTGAGCAAGACCCTTGAACCAGTCGTAATTACCTGTCTCTTTATACATAAGGTAAGCAACGGATGACTTTGTTCCTGCACCATCAGCGTGAATGGCAACACAATAATCGTCATCTCCTGCTATGTCTTCAATAAGCTTACAGAATGCACCCGGTGCAACACCTTTACTTTGATTGGCAACTGCCTTTTTTACATCATCTTTGGTTGGTGAAACACCTCTGCTCAAATAAGATTCTGCTGACATTTAAAGACCTCCGTAAAAAATCATAATAACGGTTTTCCAAGCCAAGCCCGTAAGCCGGGTTCTGTTTGTGACAACCATCTATCTAATTCTGCCGTTACCGACAGCTTTAAGCCGTCTCCTCAAGGCCTGCGGACAACAGTTAATGCCTTTCCACGACGTTGCTCCGGGTGGGGTTTACAAGGCCGATATGTCTCCATACCGCCGGTGAGCTCTTACCTCGCCTTTTCATCCTTACCGATCGCTCGGCGGTTTTCTTTTCTGTTGCACTTTCCTTAAAGTTACCTTCACCGGGCGTTACCCGGCACCCTTGTCCTGTGGAGCCCGGACTTTCCTCACGCATCGGCTTTCGCCTGAGATGCCCGCGATTGTCTGTGCCTGCCTTTGGAAAACACCCTTCAATTATAAATAAAAATATATATTAAAGCAAAGTTCTTTCCTTGCCAAAATCAACAAAAATAGGAAGGTCATTTAATCTGCCTTCAAGCACTCTCTTAAGTTTAGGAAGATAAATCCTCTCAGTTGCATTATGACCCAATAGAAGAGTCGAGATACCGTTCTCCATAAGAAATACCATATGATGATGTTTCATCTCGCCGGTGATGACCAGATCAACCCCTGACTTCATGAGCAAAGAGATGTTATCCTCATCAAATGCTCCACCCTGAACGAATACTCTTTTAACCTTTTCTTCCTTGGAAGAAAGAGTTATGGCTCCTGATGCATCAAGTCCTTTTACGGCTTCAGCTGCAATAACACCTAAGGTCGTATCAGTATCGAAAACCGACCCTATAGTAGCACCTTCAAGCGGAGCACCCTTATATCCGATCGCATCACAAATGGCAAGGTTGCCGAATTCCTCAGTACAATCAAGTTGAGTGTGGCATGCGTACAAAGCTATATCATTCTTGATCAGACCGGAAAGGATACGTCCCGTGGAATTATCAAAGCATACATTATCGATGCCGCCAAAAATAAGAGGATGATGAGCAATGATCATATTCAAGCCCTTCTCCTTAGCGATCTTTACAGGATCAGAAGTACAGTCCAAAGTCAGAAGGATACCGTTAAGATCCTGATCCCTGCTGCCGGTCAAAAGTCCCGGGTTATCATAGTCCATCGCGTTTTCGAGAGGAAAAAGTTCCTCTAAGACTTTTATAGCATCATTTACCTTATAAGACATGTCTTTCCTCCATCAAAGCTTTTAATTCAGCGTTACCGCGGCTCCTGACCTTATATATCTCATCGAGATGTTCACGGAACTTTACTGCAGTATCATCTTCTCTTGTTATAAGGACAGGGCCGTAATACTTCTGAAAAGAAGTCAATCCGTGCTTTTGTCCTGTATAGACGGCTCGCATCATATGATAAAAGAGATCTCTGTCTATCGATACATCCTCAAAAACAATGTCAAACCCGTTCTCGCAGAGAAAAACGCGAAGCTCGTCCGAAGTTTTCTGAGGCTGAAGGACAAAGTCAACATTACGAAGGATCTCCTCAGAAGTCCTTGTCATAACCTCTTTTATGACATTCA
>CAMVBS010000075.1 GCA_947165785.1 uncultured Clostridia bacterium
AGGGTTACTTTAAAGATCAGGCTTCTGCTTCAAGTAACCCTGGTGTGTATTTCCTGCCTCGACTTATAGCCTCGAGTAACCCTAAGGTGTATTTGGGTGTTTAAGGAGAAGTCTGCAGTAACCGTTAGGGTTACTTTAAGAATCAGGCTTCTGCTTCCAGTAACCCTAGTGTGTATTTCCTGCCTCGACTTATAGCCTCGAGTAACCCTAAGGTGTATTTGGGTATTTAAGGAGAAGTCTGCAGTAACCGTTAGGGTTACTTTAAAGATCAGGCTTCTGTTTCAAGTAAACCCTGGTGTGTATTCGCTTTTTACTGCAACAAAAAAGGAGCCACTCCGAAGAGTAGCTCCTTACTCAAGTTTTTGTTTAACCTCGTTCGTCGATTACAGTCTTAGCTCTGTTTTGAATCGTTTCGGTTACTTCTTCGATATCCTTCTGACCTGCAAAATAAGCCTGAATCTCTTCATCAATTATCGTCATGATAGCAGGATCCTGAACTGCGTAACTCTTTGCCGACTTAAGTGTATCGATATAATCGTCGATCGTACTTTCTTCGTAGATCGAAACATACATCTTAGCTGAAGGATCTTTTGCAATTTGTTTTTTTGCATCCTCATTATTTCTCTTGAGGGTCTCCTCGCTGTAAGATCTGAGAGCAGGAATGCTGATAGAGTTATCCCACTGTTCACAGATACCCTTCTGCACCTCATCAGAAAGAAGTGTCTTCACGAATTCCCAAGCACCTTCTTTATTGGAAGATGTCGCTGTAATAGCAGCTGAAGCGTCGATCTCGATAGAAGGTCCTCGTCCGTCAGCAGACGGGTATCCATAGAAACTCTTTATCTTTTTGCCCTGTGAATAAGCCTGCCAGAGATAAGAATCATACGAATACAACCAAGAAGATGTAGGAGCACCTTCGTCACCATTGCAGTCGTCACCGTAATATACTACCTCTCCATCTTCGGATTCCTCATAGGACTCAGGAACGTTATCCTTACAATACTTCGCAAGATCATAGAAAGCATCGTTCTGAAGATCGATATTGCCTTCACCGTCATAGAAGAGATCAGACATGTTGGAGTAGATCTCCTGGAAATACTCCATTCTGGAACTTGAATAAACAGGATCATTACCATTGCATGGTCCATCTACGAATTTCTTATATTCTTCAAAAGTAAATCCTGTTTTGCCCTCGCCTACATCCTCTTCTTTAGCAAAGATTCCCTCAACACTAAATGAAAGAGGCATAAAATAGAGCTTGTCGTCTGTCCTGCATACATCAAGTACATTTTCAAAGTAATCTTCTTTATTCAGATCCTTTTCCATGTTAGGAGTGATATCCTCCAGGAACTTATCATTCTTGAGCTGAATAAATGAATGAGCACCAAAAAGGACATCCGGAGCATCGCCTCCGAGGATATCGATCGAGAGAGAACTTACAAGTTCAGAGTTGTGGCTATTCATATACTCTCTGTAGCCGTCAGGGCTGTTTAAATCAACACCCTCCATATCAGAAGTGTCAAGATACTTATCTGTTATCTTAACAAAATAATCTTCACTCTTTGAATTAAACTCATAGACGGAATCGTAAATCGTATATGCAGTATAGTCAATTGCACCTGCAGTAATGATCTTCTTACCGGCATTAGGATTGGAATCAGCCTTTGTAAACTTATAAGCAAAAATGGCATTATCGTCAATATTGTTGCTATAGACGCTACCGATCATATAGCACTCGGTATCAGTCATATGAGTAACCTTCATGCCACTTACACGGCTTCTTCTGATGTTACAGTCATCGAAGGAAATAACAGGTGCAGCTTTCTCCTTGCTGTCAGTTTTTTCTTCAGACTTATATACTCCCATGTCTGTTACATAGTATTCATTACCATCATCGGCAAGATTTGCATTGTAGTACGAAGCAGCCTCCTGCTTTTTGTACTCTTTAGTATCAAGATTTACCGAATAACGTGTCATTCCGGATAAATTATCTTCCGTATAACAGTCAAGAACTATATCATCACCAACTGACGTAATGCCGGAAACATATTGAACATTCTCATCTCCCAAAAGTTCTTTTACAGTGGTTTCACTCTTAACGGAGTTTTCATCTGCAACAATGATACTGAAATCAGCATCTTCTTTTGAATAGTCAATAGTAAGGAACGCGTAATCACCCTTACTTGTTAACGTTACACCGTAAATACTTCCGTCTCCAATATCCAGAGCCTTAAATTCCGAGAGTTCTTCAGTATCGATATCATAAATATAGGTCTTTGATGTTGTCTCAAATGTAACATCGTTGAAAGATGAACTTGTCAGGAAAGCCTTAACTGAATCTCCGACAGCCACTATGGAATTCAATGAAACATATTCCGAATCGTCCGTCTTAATGATCTTATCCAGTTTCTGCTGGGATTTAAGCTTACCGTTTGAATCGTACTTAAGAAGTGCAGAACCATAACTGTAATTCATGGTCTCCTCATCAACGACATCATAGTCCATTTCACATACGATAGTGTCACCGGCAAAATAAACCTCGCCAAAACTTATATATTCAGGCGTATTCTTAAACTCAGGTTTTTGGAACTTAATTTCTGATACATCATACCAGGTAGAATCCTTGCTGATCGTCTCAGCCTTTCCATTTTTTTTGCCACATCCGGCAAAACCGAGTGTCGTAGTTCCAAGCATCAGGATCGAAAGTCCGATTGTGGGAATTGTAGTCTTTTTCATCCAGTTTCTCCTTTACAAAATAAAATATTCTCTTAATATGCTTCTTTAATTTCATCAACGGCATTCGCTAATGCCTTTTCGATATTTAGGACGAATGTTTCTTCGTTTGTGTTTCCGGAATAATATTCCATAAGAGACGGCAGATAAGAATATGTTACTATTGCATCTCTGAACTCGAATCTCGTTATATTGCTGATGGTGCTTTCAACGTAATTCAGTTCATCCTGGACGTTGATCTCGGGGCCACCCTCAAAACAC
Organism: uncultured Clostridia bacterium; assembly: GCA_947165785.1. Taxonomy (GTDB): domain Bacteria; phylum Bacillota; class Clostridia; order Saccharofermentanales; family Saccharofermentanaceae; genus Saccharofermentans. The sequence goes on from CAMVBS010000075.1 coordinate 2,995, forward strand.
CCCATCGAATCCAGGTGAGCTATAGTCTGTTTCTGAAGTTCTACGTTAGTATTTCGATTGACGTTATAGCCGTCTTTAAGAACCTCGGCCTGAGAATAATTGTCGAGCATGTAAAGAACAAAATCCACTGAGCCTTCCTTATCAGAAGTATCTGCTTTTACGGATATACATTGTTCCATTGTGGCAGCAATACCTCGGCCGTCTGTTGAAGGGATCGCTTTATAGGATATCCTCTCCATATCGCTGTCTTCACCATTCCAGACATATACCAGATTATCCAGCAAAGAAGTGTTATGTAAGTAATCGATAACTACATCTTCTGTTAGATCCTCATCATAAAACTCTGCTACATCAGCGGTCTCTTTATGCTGATCCGCGAAATCGACAAGTTGCATGAATACATCCTTATCAAAGGATTGTGTATCGGAAGCCATATCAATAAACTTATCGGCCTCGTTATCGAAGATCTGTTCAAAGATCTCACAGTTAGATGCCGTTACACCCATAGGGTCATAATTTGGAGAATACTTATCGACAAGGTCAGTATAGTCACCCAAAGAGATACCGCCCTGACTGTTAAAGTATGAAGATACGTCAGCATCTTCTTTACTGTAGTAACCCAAGGAATTAAAACCGAACACCAAAGGTACCACATAGAGTTCTCCGTTCTCATTCTTCTTGGCATTGATGATATTCATGTAGTACTTACTGTCATCATCCGGGATATACGGAGCAAGATCCATGCAGATCTCACCGGAATTGAATCCCTCATTAAGACCGAATCCGTAAAGGATGTCTACATCCGGGGAACTCTTTAAGTACTTGAATTTCTGCTTCTCGCTCTTTGCTTTATTGCAGATATACTGTTCAAAACTTGCCCCGTCATCACCTATCGTATAAAAATCTCCGTCATCGAAATGAAGCTGCTTATACGTTGTCGGAATAGAACCGTCACAGATATGGAATCTGATGAAATAATCCTCACTGGAATCGTTATAAGCCTTTATCGTACGGATAAGTTCAGGATCTCCGACAGCCGAAGCAAGGTCGATAACCTGCTTTCCGCTATATGGGTTCTCACATGGTGAGATCCTTAAAAGTCTCGTAGAGATCAAATTATCGTAAACGTAATCATCCGAACTTATCGTCGAACACAGGAAATAATACCCCGTTGAGTCCGCATAGAGAAATCTGCTGTCACGCAGGATAGATGTATCACCTGCTACAAGGCTGTAGTCTATGAGTTTGTCTGTAATATCCGTATCAGGATTTGTCTCGAAAAAGCCTTCCAACGTATTCGTGTAATACGTTCCGTTATCTCCTGCGGAGATGTTATAGCTCATCAGCACCTCATAAGGGACCGACAGAGTAGTCTCCTTCATCGTATCTATGTCATATACCTTGCAATATTGGCCTGATCTTATGACAAGATTCTTCTCACCATACATAAAGGTTGAAATGTAATAATCGCCTGAATCTGTGAAGAACAGCTGTGCCGAGGTTTGATCGTTACGAACCACGGTTCCGTCAGCCTTAAGGTAAACTATACTGTATGTGCCGTTCAGTTCCCCGAAATTGTCATCATCAAACAGGAAGATGACACCGCCGTTAAGATTAAAGACCTTACGTAAAGAAAAGGAAAAATCGTCAGATTCATCTTCTGCCGATTCTTCAGCAGTTCCCAGGATCTGATCCAAAAGTACTGTATCAGCTTCGAGCGTAAATTTATCGGCATCGATCTTCATAAGTCTCGGAGTCATATCATTGTAATCAAAACTGTAGATATATGCCGTACCGTTATACGAGAAAAGAGTACATTCAACGAAATCTACGCTTTCACCCATGATCTCGATCATTGTAACTTCCTCAAAAGTGTTCTTATCGATGACGTTTACATAATATGCATTGTAGAAGTAGTCATCCGTCTCGGCTTCCTTGGCGGAAAGCACATAGATATATCTGTCATCAAAACAACACGGAGATGTATAGCCTGATGCATCATTTCTGACTACAGAATAAGGGGTTCCAACCGTGCTCCACAATTCATCGATCCTCGAAAAACTTCCGATCGAATCTGTTGTAATATGTGTTTCCGGCACGATCTCTTCTGCTTCAGTTTCTTCAACACCCTTTACTTCTATCAATTCTTCAGACGAAGTCTCCTCTGAAACATTAGAAGAACAAGCGCAAAAAGATGTGAGTGCCACAGTAAGTGCCAAACCCATCGTAAACAGCTTGTATTTGCGCATATGATATGCTCCCTTCGCAACAATCTTCGACAATAAGACGAATGCTTATTTTGTTTTGTTGCAATTTCAACGAATATTTTTTATTAATAATAATATAATAAACAAGAATCAGAATAGCACAAAGGAGTAATTTATGAAAATCGTAGTATTGGATGCATCTGCAGCTAATCCGGGAGACCTCTCGTGGGAGCCTTTCGAGAGATTCGGCGAGGTCGTCTGTTATGACGTCACCGGAAAAGACCGGCTTTTGGAAAGAGCCGAAGGAGCTCAGGTGCTTCTGACAAACAAGACAGTTTTCGATAAGGATGTTTTCGATAAGCTTCCTGATCTTAAGTATATCGGAGTTCTTGCAACGGGATTTAACGTAGTTGACCTCGAGGCCGCAAGAGACCACGGCGTCTGCGTTACCAACGTGCCGGAGTATGCTACTTTCGCGACCGCTCAGATGGCAGTATCGCTCCTTCTCGAGCTCACGAACAGAGTCGGGATGCACACGGCTTCAGTCCTGGGCGGCGACTGGGTAAGATCGCCTCAGTTCTGCTATACGCTCGCACCCCTTACGGAGCTTTGCGGCAAGACCGTTGCGGTCGTTGGCCTTGGCAAGATAGGAAGAAGGGTATGCAGGATGCTCGACGCCTTCGGAATGAATGTAATCGGAGTCCCGCACAAGCCATGCGAGAAGATCGAGGATGACGGCTTCGAGATCACATGCCTTCCTCTCGAAAAAGCTCTTCCGATGGCTGATGTGATCACATTTCACTGCCCTCTTACTAAGGAAACAGAGGGGCTTTTATCTAAGCCGATGATCGAAAAACTTAAGAAAAACGTACTCATCATAAATACGGCAAGAGGTCCCATCGTGAATTCTTCTGACATTGCCGAAGCACTCATCGAGGGAAAGATCGGAGGATTTGCTGCCGATGTCATAACCAAGGAGCCGATGGACCCGAACGACCCGCTTCTTAAGCTCAAGGATTGCCCTAATGTTGCATTGACTCCTCACATCGCCTGGGCGCCGAAAGAGACGCGCAAAAGGCTCATCGATGCGGCTGCAGCTAATCTGGAAGCATTTATGAACGGAGCTCCGATCAACCGGGTCAACTGAGCCCGGGGCCCGATCGGGGCATAAAAAAATCCCTTAAAGATTATAAGCATCTCGAATATCTTCGAGATGCCTATAACATGGAATAAGGGATAGATACATAGAAGTAAATTGTCTTAGTTAATTAATCAGTTCGTCGTTTCTTTCTGCAAGGATATTAACACATTCATTTTCGTTTTTCTACACAAACTCATTAAATTATCTAAATTTTGACACATTTCAACAATTATTATCAGACCATGTTACGCATTAGTGCCAAAATGTTACATCAGATAGAAAAAATCTTTGATCATGCTCGCTTTTTTGTTTGAAATATTATGCCCGCTATACCGAATGAGAGCACCAAAAGCCCTGATATAGCGTTAACGGGCGTTATATTCGAGCTGAATATCTTTGTCGTGAATTTTGAAGCGGCATCTGAGATAAACGGGACCATGAGGATGTATTTTAGCAATGCCGACTCGATAAGTGAGGCGCCTCCGAATCCCGACACGAATATGATCGCTCCCTTTTGTATAAGAAAACATGCCATGCCTATCGCAATACCGACTACGGCACTTATCGCAAGGACTATGATCGTCTGTTTTGCATCAAAGTTCTTCGCAAAGGAGGCACTCTTCATGGCTCTGTACATGATCCTCGTCACCATTGCGGCCACTACAAAGATAAACGCCTTCCTGTAAAAAGAGAATGCAAGTGCTGCGCAGATAACCGCAAGAGCCAGCGGAACGACCGTCTTTGCAACACCCCGCGTATCAAGGCCGCCTGCCCTGTTTATGAGGTCGATTATGATCGTTCCGGCCTGATAACCGAGGATCGCGCCTGCTACCGTCACCGAGAACTTGAAGAGCCTGTAGCCCCTGAAGCAGATTATGATGCCGAGTACCAGAAGAACGGCACTTGTCAGATATCCCGTTAAGTTTCCCATAAAACTTCCTTCACCTCACTGATGGTCAAGGCCGAGCAGATCCTTACCTTAAGGCTCGCGGCTCCCGGGCACCCCTTGATGTATGCCATCATCGAAGGTCTCATCTCCCTGACCGCGATATTCTCGTCCTTGTATTTCGCCGTAAGTTCGAGTTCTCTTATGATCATATTCTTTCTGTCTTCGAAAGAAACAGTTTCCTTATCTTCTTCCTTATTCTCGAAAACACCCTGAAGCTGCTTAAATATCCACGGATTGCCCTGGGCTGCCCTTCCGATCATGAGACCGTCAGCACCCGTCTTATCGAGCATGTTCCTGGCGCTTTGGAAATCCTTGATGTCGCCGTTTGCAATGAACGGTATCCGTCCTTCTTCGGCGGCGATCCTGAAACGAGCTATCGTCTCGATGTCAGCCTGACCGTGGTACATCTGCTTTGCGGTCCTTCCGTGAACTGCCAGGAGCTTTATTCCGCTCGAAGAGAGCATCCTTATGAAATCCTCGGCCTTGCCGTTATACCTGTCGTCATCATCAAAACCTATCCTTGTCTTCACCGTCAGTTCCTTGCCATACTGCTCGCAAACGTGAAGGGATGCCTTGATTATGGACTTTGCAAGCTCCGGATCTTTCATGAGAGCGCTTCCCGCACCTGTCTTTATGACCTTTGGAACAGGGCATCCCATGTTGATATCTATTATGTCCACATCCTTGAGGCGCTCATCTTCGCAGATGGCACCGATCGCAAATTCGAAATCCTTCGGATCGCTTCCGAATAACTGGATGCAGGATATGCCTTCGATCTTCTTATCGATCATCAGATAACAAAGACTCTTATCGATCCCCGAATAAAGGATGGACCGTGCGCTGACAAGCTCCGTCGGCTGATAGCTCGAGCCGAATTCATGACAGATCGACCTGAACGCGAGTGTAGTCGTGCCTGCCATAGGTGCCAGTATCAGCGGGTCTTTGATTTTGATCTTTCCGATATCGATCTGAGCCATGCGCTACACTTTATCGTATTTTCGGGAGAAAGTCCATTATGCCCGTTCTCATGATGACATTGGCGGCATATCCGATACCGATGCCCGCAAAGAGCGAGAACCCGACATCGGTAAAAAAGTGAACACGAAGATAAAGTCTCGACAGTGCTATGAGCGCCGCATAAAGATAGGCAACGATGCCGCAGTACGGGTTTGTAAGGAAAATTACCGTCGCAGCCGCAAAGGAACTCAGAGTGTGTCCCGACGGGAACGAGAAGTCTCTCGGCTGCTTTATGAGGAGCTTATAGTCCTTGTGAAAGAACGGTCTTTGTCTTCTTACGATGTTCTTGATCGTGAGATTTCCTATCATGATGCACAGCATCAGTGCAATGAGCATCGTGTAACCGTCCTTGAAATCCGGCTCGATGAGCATCATGATAAGTGCCGCGATGATCCAGACCGTTCCCATATTACCGGTCGCGGTCACAAATACCATCAGCTTGTCAAATATAGGTGTATAAAGTTTCTCGTGAATAAGATCGAGGTTATAGATCTCCCAGGCGCAGATCTTACCGATGTTCTTGACCGCGATCTTCTCTACTTCGACTATACGTTTCATGGATCCATCCTTCTTTTCGCTAATAGCATTATAACCAATATTAGGTTTATTGTTTATATTTATTTTTAATTAGAAGGGGGTTGAAATTGCCAACTTCAAGATAGAAAATAGGTATGTTTCGAAAAGAGGTATTTTATGGAAGATTGCTTAGTTTATTTTTTTACCGGATTTCTCGACAGCGGAAAGACTTCAGTCATCTGTTCCTGGACAGACGGCGAGCGTTTCAACGGCAAGAAGATCGTTATCATCGCTACCGAGGAAGGTGAAGAAGAGTATATAAAAGAGAATTATCCGAGTGCGGATCCGGTCGTCATCACCTGTGAGACTGATGAGCTCAACGGCGACATGACAAATGATATCGAGAAGAAATACAGTCCTGATATCATCTTTATCGAGTGGAACGGATCCGTATCGCCTTCCGAGTTTTTCGAGAAGTGCGATGTGCCGGAAAGATGGGCTCTCGCGGCTTCCATCGTCATCATCGATTCTTCTACTTACACAGAGTACTACAAGAATATGCAGGCGATCTTCGCAGACTATTTCAGATATGCGGATACCGTTATCTTTAACCGCGTAGAGGGCGACGGAGATAACCTCCCGAAGCTCAGGGCTACGGTTAAGAGCATCAACCCGGGGATCAGCATCAACTTCCTCGATCCCGACAACAAGGTGCTCAATATCGAAGATCACCTCCCTTATAACCTTGACGATGACCCGTGCGTCATAAGTAACGAAGACTACGGCCTTTTCTATACGGATGCCCTCGACAACGTCAAGAGATATAACGGCAAGCGCGTCACGGTGTGCGGTCAGGCACTTGTTTTTCGAGAGATAAGAGGCAAGGCATTCGCCCTCTCGAGAAGAGCCTACACATGCTGCTCGGACGACATCGGACAGATCAACCTTCTGTGCTTCCTCGAGTACGGATCGAACTTCCCTACAGGCCAGTGGGTCAAGGTTACGGGACAGGTACGCTATTATGAAGATGATTCTCAGGGCCGCAAGATGGCAGTCCCGTGCATAACGGTAGAAGACTATGCGGTAACATCCAAGCCTGAGAACGACATAGTTTATTTCGGATAAAAATTTTAGGAGGCATGATAAAAAGTAAAACAGGGGCGATGTGAAAGCTATCACGGTTG
>CAMVBS010000076.1 GCA_947165785.1 uncultured Clostridia bacterium
TTGCCTAATACGATCTATAGTGAATCAGCTATGGGAGGCTTAAGACTCATATCAGACGGGGCAAATATCTTACTTAATGCTGATGATGTGATAAATGATATCGCAGAATGCTCCTTTTATAGGATGATCGGAAGTTCATTGATACCTGACACAGAAGATAATGAAGTGATCTTTCAAAGAGATGACCTGACAGATGACGAGTGGAAGAAAGTCATAAAGAAAGAACTTAGCATTAAACCATTAACTTCAGATATGCTCTCATCTCACATAAACCTGCCATTTTACAGGCTTTCGGCACTTTTATCTCAATTGGAGGTAGAAGGGACGGTTGAACAAAGGATGGGAAAATTTGTTTTGACAATCGGAAGACAATGAAGTATATGTATTATTTGTATGATTATTTTTAGTGTTAGGTGAATTATTATGGCGAAGTATTTGGTAATAGTTGAGTCTCCTGCCAAAGCCAAGACTATCGGGCGATACCTTGGTAAGGATTATAAGATAGCTGCATCAGTCGGTCACATTAGAGATCTTCCTGCTGCTACTCTTGCTGTAGACATAAGGAATGGTTATAAACCTATTTATATTAATATGCGCGGCAAGGAAAAAGTAATCAAGGAACTTAAACAGTTAAGTAAAGAAGCCGATTTTGTATATATCGCAACCGACCCGGACCGTGAGGGTGAAGCAATTGCATGGCATATAGCTAAGACGTTGAATATCGATCTCGAGTCAAATTGCCGTATTACATTTAACGAGATCACGAAGAACGCAGTTAAGAAGGCTATCGAATCTCCTCGTAAGATCGATATCAATCTCTTTAATGCTCAACAGGCAAGAAGAGTCCTTGACAGATTAGTAGGTTATGAATTAAGCCCGCTTCTCTGGCAGAAGATAAGAAAAGGTCTTTCAGCAGGCCGTGTTCAGTCTGTTGCTACTAAGATAGTAATGGATCGTGATGCTGAGATCGACGAATTCGTACCTGAGGAATATTGGCTTGTTAATGCAAATCTTTCTACTAAGGATAAAAAACATGAGTTTAAGGCAAGATTCTACGGAGTTGAAAATAACGGAAAGATCTCTAAGGTAAAGCTTTCGGATAAGGCATCAGCAGATGCTGTTATAAATGCGGTAGCAAATAATGATTTTGTTGCTTCATCCGTTAAGAAGGGTAAGAGACAGAGAAATCCTTATCCTCCATTTACAACTTCGACATTGCAGCAGGAAGCATCCAAAAGACTCGGTTTTTCTTCAAGAAAGACAATGTCTGTTGCTCAGCAGCTTTATGAAGGTGTAGAGATCTCAGGTCATGGTCAAAACGCTCTTGTTTCATATATCCGTACTGACTCAGTACGTATTTCTGAAGAAGCTGTAAGTTTTGCTCGTGAATATATTGAAAGTAAGTATGGTAAGGAATATCTTCCGAAAACAAAGAGATCCTTTACTAATAAAAACTCTTCGCAGGATGCTCACGAAGCCATAAGGCCGACTCATTTTGAGTTTCCTCCGGAATCGATCAAGGCATCTCTTCAGTCTGATCAATATAAGCTTTATAAGCTCATTTGGGAGCGTTTCATAGCATCTCAGATGGCATCTGTAGCTTTGGATACTGTAGCTTTGGAGCTTACAGCCAATGGTCAGGTATTCAGGACACAGGGCGAGACAGTTACATTCCCTGGTTTCTTGGCTCTTTATGATGATGTTAATGAAGATGTTCAGGAGAACACAGATGATGAGAATGCAAAGGTAAAACTTCCTGAGATAAATGAAGGTGATATCCTTAAGAATCTCGGTGTAGCAGGCGAACAGAAGCACACACTTCCTCCGCCGTACTTTACGGAAGCAACTCTTATCAAGACTCTTGAAGAAAACGGTATCGGAAGACCTTCAACTTATGCTCCAACTATTTCTACGATCCTTGAGCGTGACTATGTTAAGAAGGAAGGCAGACTTATCAAGATCACTGAACTTGGTAAGCTTGTAACCGATATGCTTGCCAGCAATTTTAAAGAGATCGTTGATGTATCGTTTACTGCTGATATGGAAAAACAACTCGATGATGTTGAATCCGGTAAGAAAGACTGGGTAGCCGTAATGGATTCTTTCTATCCGAATTTTCACGAGCAGATCGTTGAGGCCGGAAAATCCATAGAGAAGGTTAAGTTCGAAGAGGAACATACAGGTGAAACATGTCCTAAGTGCGGTAAGGGTGAGCTTCTCATCAAATCCGGAAGATTTGGTAAGTTTATTGCTTGCTCTGATTTCCCACAGTGTGACTATACAGATAATATCAAGATCAAGGCTAACGGATCTCATTGTCCTTTGTGTGGTTCGGATCTTTATATCAAACAGGCAAAGAAGCGTAAGAATAAGACATTCTATGTCTGTTCCAAGGAAGGAAACGATAAGGATTGTGAGTTTATTTCCTGGGATCTTCCTGTTGATGACAAAAAGTGTGAGGTCTGCGGTTCTTATATGGTATGGAAGACATTCAGAGGCAAGAAGTTCATGAAGTGTTCCAATAAAGACTGTACTACAAATGCCAAGAAGGCTAAGGCTTGATGATATTATCTTTTTCAAGGTGACCATACATGCAGGATAATAAAGAATATATAAACGTTATCGGCGCGGGGCTTGCAGGAAGTGAAGCTGCAAAGCTCCTTGCTTCTTTTGGTATAAAAGTAAGGCTTTATGAGATGAAGCCTGTAAGAAAGAGTGAAGCCCATCATAAAGACAGTTATGCAGAATTGGTCTGCAGTAATTCATTTAGGGCAGCTTCGATTGAAAATGCAATTGGACTTCTTAAAGAAGAGTTAAGAAGGATGGGTTCCCTTATCATGGAGGCTGCTGATGCAACTGAAGTTCCTGCAGGTGGTGCTCTTGCAGTCGACAGAGATGAATTCTCTTCTTACATAACCGAGAAGATCGATAATGATCCCAATATTACCGTTATACATGAAGAGATCCATACCATACCTGATGATGCCATTACGATAGTAGCAACAGGTCCTTTGACTGACGGAGATCTTTATGATGATATCCTGAGAGTAGCAGGCGGCAGTGATCTTCATTTCTTTGATGCTGCTGCTCCTATCGTTTCCAAAGATTCCATAGATATGACGAAGGCTTTTGCTGCATCCAGATACGGTAAGGGTGGAGATGACTATATCAATTGTCCTATGAATAAGGATGAGTATCTTGCCTTTTACAATGCGTTGATAGTTGCAGAACAGGCAGACGTAAAGGGATTTGACAAGGAGATAGTCTTTGAAGGTTGCATGCCGATAGAGACTATGGCAAAAAGAGGAGAAGATACAATGAGGTTCGGACCTCTTAAGCCTGTCGGTCTCATCGATCCCAGAACGGGGAAAGAACCATACGCGTGCCTTCAGCTTCGTCAGGATAACAGAGCAAAGAGCATGTATAACCTCGTAGGTTTTCAGACAAGGCTCAAATTCGGAGAGCAGAAAAGAGTATTTGGTATGATCCCGGGTCTCGAAAACGCTGAATACCTTAGAATGGGTGTAATGCACAGGAATACTTATCTTAAATCGCCTGAAGTCTTAAACAGCGATTATTCTTTGCGTAATAATCCGAATATCTTCTTTGCCGGACAGATAACAGGCGTAGAAGGATATATAGAATCAACCGGATCAGGTTTCCTGGCTGCATTTTATGCTGCTCACAGATTTTGGAATAAAGAGCCTGAAATGAGATTTGACGGAGAGACCGTTATAGGTTCTATGGCTCAATATGTATCGGATCCTAATGTAAAGAAGTTCGTACCTATGAATGCGAATTTTGGTATAATCGATCCGATGGGAATAAAGTTCCGTGGCAAGACTGCCAAGAAAGACAAGTGCAAGGCTCTTGCTGACAGATCACTTACAAAGATAGAAGCTTATCGTTCCTATATCGATGGGCTCAAGGAGATTGATTGATGCTTTTTAAGAAGGAAATACCTACTCAAGATCTTGATGATGATATTAATGATCATGGTCCGGTCTACAGGTTTCTTGCAAGCCTTGGTACTCATTCACTCAAGCTTGTTCTTGTAAATATCATGTTCCTTATCTTTAATATCCCGTCCATGCTCGTAGCATTCGGGTATTGTCTTGTTATGCTTCCGAATCTGAATCCTGTTTTTGTACCTGATAATTTCATGAAGTATATCAATGAACTGGGAATAATAGGTAATTCAAATATTAATGATGTCGGTAGTGAAGCAGGTTTTCAGCTTTATTATCTGATCATAGTTTTCTGTGTTATGTTCCTTATCGGAAGCACTCTTATCTGTATAGGTCCTTTCCAATCAGGATTTTCGACTATTTACAGAAATCTTGCCAGAGGTAACGGAACATTTGTATGGGCTGACTTTAAAGACGGAGTGAAGGGAAATCTAAAGCAGTCATTAGTTGCGATGCTCATATCATGGGTGTTTTCCGCTATCGTTCTTTTCGGTATCGGTTTTTATGCCAACAACTTCGGAAGGTTTGGAACTGCCGTATCAGTGCTCTTTACATTTGCGTTCTTTGCATTCCTTATCATAAACAATATGGTGCATTATCTTATTGCAACTGTTGAACTTCCTCTTAAGAAGATATACAAAAATGCCGTATTGTTCTTCCTTATCAAGTTCATACCTTGTGTTGGTCTGATCCTTCTTGAAGTGGGACTTCTTATTGCTGTTCCTTGTATCCTTTTGTTTACAACGACTTATTTTGCTTATGCTATCGCGGTGGTCTACTACTTCACGGTGGCTTTTGTACTGTGCCAATATACAATGTCATTTTTTACCAATGAGATGGTAAATAAATATATGAAGCTTGAAAAGCCCTCCGAAAATGACTAATAAGATAATTTAGAGTATACTGATTTATAAGGTGTTAACTATAATTGATTCTTTTTAGTTAGGAGTTTATCAGGTGGGATTATCATCTCTCTCATCACATTCTAAGATCGGGCTTATTATCCTTGCCGTACTGCTTGTTGCGGTCATGATTGCTTTGGTCTCGATAGTCTCTTTGTTGATCAAGCTTATTTCAACATCCAGATCAGATGATAAATCCGAAGATGATTCTCCTTTATTTGCTGATGTGGCTTACTTTTTCGAGAAGGGCGCAAGAGACAGACAGGAAGATGCGCTTTATATATCTCATCTGGATGATTATGTTGACTACGGCATCATAGCCTGTGTATCAGACGGAATGGGCGGTCTTAAGTTCGGTTCTGATATCTCTAAGATGGTGATCGATGAGGTCGAAAAGCTGTTTCCCATGAACTTTTATAACAGCGAGGATAATGCTGAGATGATCTCCAAGATATCAAATAAGGTCTATGGCAGATATTCTCGAAAAGGTGGCGCTACGCTCGTAATGGTGCATGTTTTTAAGAATAAGATGCAGTTTTACAGTGTAGGAGACAGTGACATCATCCTTATCCGTAATAAAGTCGCCACTGTAATAAATCCAAAACAGAATTATTCTAAGATCCTCATCAAGAACCTGACCCTGGAGGGAAAGACTACAGAGGAAGCTTATATGAATAAGAAGGGAAGAGCTCTGGTTGACTTTATGGGAAATAATAATATCAGGGTGAACTTTTCTCAAAAACCTATAAATCTCGTAGACGGTGACCTGATCATTGTCTGCTCTGACGGTGTTACTGATGCTATATCGGTTAACTCCATACAAAACCTTATCGGTTCAAATGCCAAGAAAACGGCTGAAAATATCAAACTTACAGTAAGACAGAAGAATTTTACCAGGCAGGATAATTACTCCGGTATAGTTATCCAGCTTAATAAATACAATTATTGAGGCGCGCATGATCGAAACTTACAGTTTTTCACATAACGGAGGTCTGGAAGAATACAATGACGAGGTCTTTGTAGGCTTTGGATCATTTACCGTAGCTGTAGTCGTAAACGGCATGAATGACAAAGAGATGTGCAGAAGAGTCTCTTTGGCAGTAAGTCGCGTCTTGAGGACTGATTTTGAGCACATGAGTTTTGATGATATTACATATATCATCTCCAAGATCGTAAAGCATGATGATGAATATGCGATCATCAGGATAACCGATAATGAGATCGAGACCGAGCAACATGGCGGCATCAAGGCTTTTATCATAAAAGACGGTGATATAAAGCAGATCACTAACGGCCTTATGAAGATCAGTAATGAAGACAGGATCATATGCGGTACTGACCGATTCTTTAAGTTCCTTACAAAAGAAGCCATCCTCGCCGACGCTGTTACATCAATAAGCGCCGAAGAATGGATGGACTTTCTTGTAAGCAGGATCTCCGATATCAATATGCTCAAGGGAGATAATCTTTCTGCCGTAACTTTTATTGTTCGTAATACTGAGGATATCAGGATAGATCAGTTGCCGTAATACTTGGCAAAGAACTCGTCCCTGAAATCGAGTAATGAGTCATTGGCGATGGCATCACGGACCTGTTCCATGAGGTTTAACAGGAATGCGATATTGTGCCATGTGCAAAGTCTTTGACCGAACATTTCCTTTGCTTTCAGAAGGTGTCTTACGTATGCCTTGGTAAAGTTCTTGCATGCATAGCAGTTGCATTCTTCATCCATAGGCTCGAAAAGTTCAGCATATTTCTTGTCTCTTGCAATGACTCTGCCGTGAGAAGTAAGCACTGTTCCGTGTCTTCCCATTCTTGAAGGGAGGACGCAGTCAAACATATCGATGCCTCTTATTGCGCCTTCGATAAGATAATCCGGTGATCCTACACCCATAAGATATCTTGGCTTATCTTCAGGCATCAGAGGAACTGTTACATCGAGCATCTTGTACATGAGTTCTCCCGGTTCACCGACTGAAAGACCTCCGATGGCATACCCGGGAAGATCATGAGAACAGATCTGCTTAGCGCTTTCTACACGGAGTTCTTCGTACATATTACCCTGAATGATGCCGAAAAGTGCCTGATCTTCAGGCCTTTCGTGAGAATCAATGCATCTCTCGAGCCATCTTGTGGTCCTTTCAAGGGAGTTAGCAGCATATTTGGCAGTAGAAGGATACGGGCAGCATTCATCAAATGCCATAATGATATCTGCTCCGAGTTCATTTTGGATCTTAATGGACTTTTCAGGAGTAAGGATATGCTTGGAACCGTCGATGTGTGACCTGAAGTTAACACCTTCTTCGACGATATCCTTAGGCTTTGCAAGTGAGAATACCTGAAATCCGCCACTGTCTGTCAAAACAGCATTCTTCCAGTTCATGAACTTATGAAGACCGCCTGCTTTCTCGATAAGCTCGGATCCCGGACGCATCCAAAGATGATATGTGTTGGATAAGATTATCTTGGCACCCATGGAGTCGATCTCATCAGGACTCATGCCTTTTACGGTTGCCTGAGTTCCTACAGGCATGAATACAGGTGTCTTGATATCACCGTGAGGCGTATGGATTATGCCGAGCCTAGCGCCGCTTTGCTTACATGTATGGATGTGTTCGTACCAGATAGGGTATTTGCTCATCTTATTACTCCTTGATATCAGTTATAAACATTGCATCTCCGAAACTGAAGAATCTGTATCGAAGTTCAACTGCTTTTTTATATGCTTCGAGTACATGCTCTTTGCCTGCCAATGCGGAAACAAGCATGATAAGGGTGGATTCCGGAAGGTGAAAGTTCGTGATGAGGCAGTTTACACACTTAAATTCATAGCCCGGATAGATGAATATATTCGTATCGCCTGAACATGGCATCATCTCAGGGTCTCTTGAAGCAACAGTTTCCAGGACTCTTGTTGATGTAGTGCCTACAGATATGATCCTTCTGCCTTCGGCTCTTGCTTTTCTTATGATGTCTGATGCGTTCTTGTCAAAGCAGAACCATTCAGAATGCATCTCGTGTTCCGTTACATCTTCGACTTTTACAGGCCTGAATGTTCCAAGACCTACGTGAAGAGTTACTTCACAGACAATAACTCCCATTTCCTTAATGGTTGCAAGAAGATCTTTTGTAAAATGAAGACCGGCAGTAGGTGCTGCTGCAGAGCCCGGAGTCTTGGAATATACAGTCTGATATCTTTCCTTATCTTCGAGTTTCTCGTGAATATAAGGCGGAAGAGGCATAGTACCGGCTCTGTCGAGAACTTCTTCCCAGATACCTTTGAAATCAAAACAGACGATCCTGTTTCCGTCAGGAAGGACTTCTTCACATTCAGCTTCAAGTTCGTTCTCGATAAAGACAAACTTTCTTCCGGGTCTGACTTTCTTACCCGGTCTTACGATACATTCCCAGCGTTTCTCATCGATCCTTTTAAGAAGAAGGATCTCAACAGGTGAACCGGTATCTTTTCTGGCACCGATAAGCCTAGCAGGGATTACTCTTGTATTGTTTATCACGAGTACATCACCTTTTCGAAGAAGAGAAGGGAGATCCTTGAAATGCATATCCAAAGTTTTACCGGAAGTCTTATCAAGGACCATAAGCCTTGATGAGGATCTGTCCTCGAGCGGATGCTGAGCTATGAGTTCTTCCGGGAGATCATAGTAAAAATCACTGGTCTTCATAAGCGCCTCTATATTTTTAGTCTATAGTATTATACACATAGTGATATAACTTACATAACTTACAATTAAGTAATCTTTACCCACTTTTTCGAGAATGTTTATTGCAAGATGAACATAAGATGATAATCTAGATTCATACATAAGCTGGAGGAATTTAATGAGAAAGTTTGTATCGGTCATAATGCTTTTGTGCTTTACAACGTCCATAATGCTTTCTTTTACGGGATGCTCCAAGAAACACTTTAAACCGGGTTCTGATCCAAAATATGTTGAGGACAACGGTGAGCCATGGTATGAAGGTGATATTAAGGCATTGCCTTTAACATATGATCCGAATGATATCAATATTCAGGATTCCTATTATGAATATGCATGTCAAAAAGAAGATTCCTTTTTCGTATTAGGAAATGTGTATGATTCTGAATTCAATCAGTCCTGTGATCTTCTTGAATATAACATGGAAGGTGATCTGCTTAGCAGCAAGGACCTTTTTGAATTGTGTTTTGGCGATTATGATAAAAATGGCAGTTTTAACAGTAATGTAGTCACGGATACCAGATCCGGCGTTGTTCTTGTCATGATGGATGAATATTCGGAATTTACTTCTAAGACCAGTTACGCCATATATGATCTGATGTCAGCAACTGCATATGAACTTGAAGAATTTGATGGGCAGGATCTCAGTTATGCCAATGCCGTTCATTTTGTTGACAAGGATAACTTCTATATTGTTTGGACTGATTATGGTATAGGAAAACCATTACTCGTAGAATATCATGATATGAAACCTGCAAAGGTAGAGGATCTTGGAGAAATCATAGGTTTGGATCCTGATACATTTGACATATTCTGTGAATTTTCCGATGATTATTTGTTTGTGACTTCATTTAATAACGATAATGCAGTTTCGATGGCTGATGGATCAAAGGCGTTGAAGGATGAAAGCTGTCTATACAAATTTGATCTCAAGACACAAGAAGTTGTCAAGACAAATTATGAAGATGAAGATTACATTAGTATGTTTGAAGATTTCATGAGTTATGGGGATGAGAGGATTATATGGAATGATTCCGCTTTAGTATCTGAAGATACTGCAGGTAATGAAAAAGTCTATTGTGATCTGAATAATACCAATATCAATCCGAACTTGTTATATCACAATACCGCAGTAGTCAACGTAAGTGAAGATTCTATAACTGTATTTACTCAAAGTAATTATTCTTCTAATGACAGATATGTTCAAAAACCGTATCTGCTTACGATCACTAAGTATGATAAGAATCCGTATGTCGGCAGAGAACTCGTCTATGTCGATACTGTCAGTGATATGATGAATATTAATCTTTCGTGGCTTTTCTCAGCACTGGATGATTTTAATGCAAATAATGATAAATACCTGTTTTTGATGCAAT
>CAMVBS010000077.1 GCA_947165785.1 uncultured Clostridia bacterium
TATAAAGAAGGAGAAAGCAGATGGAGGAATCCTTAAACAAGAAGCCTGAAGTCAAGATCAGGCATTTTGAAGGTCCGCTCGACCTGCTTTTTCATTTGATCGAAAAAAACGATATCGATATCTACGATATCCCGATTTCCGATATCACAAAACAGTATATGGATCATCTCGAAAAAATGCAGCAGCTTGATATGGAAGTCGCTTCAGAGTTCCTTGTCATGGCTGCCACACTGGTCCACATCAAATCAAGGATGATGCTTCCTAATCGAAAAGCAGATGAGGCCACTGAAGAAGATGACCCTAGAGAGGAACTTGTAATAAGTCTCTTAAGGTATAAGAGATGTAAATTCCTTGCAGGTGAGCTTAAGACAAGACATGAGGATTTCCAGAACTGCTACTACAGGATCCCGATGACTGCCAAATCACTGGGCATCGAGCTCGAGGCACCTCCTCAGGAATTCGAGCCTAAGCTTTTCGATGAGGCTGTAGAGACTGTATGTAAGAGAAACGAGATCAGATTTGCAGATATCTCAGCAAAGATCACTCATATCCTTAAACGTGACAAACTTTCCGTAAGAGAGAGAATGAAATCCGTATTCAAGTCGATCACTCAGCGAGGCAAGATATTCTTCCACGAACTGTTTCCTAAGGGAAAGGTTGATAAGATCGACAGGATAGTAGGTTTTCTGGCAGTATTGGAACTGCTCAGGAACAACAGCATCAAGGCTGAACAGAAAAAGCCGTTTGATGTCATACTTTTGGAAGAGAAGAGACCGGGAGAAGCTTAAATGGATGTAAAGAAAGACATAAATCCGGAAGATCTGGACAAGGAACAGACAATAGATGATTTTCTCGTCAGAGAAAAGATGCCTAAGAAGACCAAGGATGACACTAAGGATGATTTCGAACTTCCGGTTCAGGAACTCTCCAGTGCCCTCGAGGCCATCTTATTCGTAAGCGGTGAATCCGTCTCTATCGACAGGCTTGAAGAAATAACCGGAATCGACGGCTCCTTGATCGAGAAAGCAATGGAAAAGCTCATTAATGAGTACCAAAGCGATCCTTGGGGCGGACTTCTTATAAGAAAAGTTGAGGATTCGTATATAATGTGTACAAAGCCTTCCATGAAGAAGGTCATAGAGAGAATGTTCATGCCTAGGATGAAGGCACCGCTTTCTCAGGCTTCATATGAGACACTGGCTGTCGTAGCATATAACCAGCCTGTAACCAGAGCTCAGGTAGAAGCCGTAAGAGGTGTTTCTTCTGACAGCATCATCTCAAGGCTTCTGGACAGAGGGTGGATCGAAGAAGCAGGATATCTGGATGCTCCGGGACGACCTGTACTCTTCAAGACTTCAGAGCAGTTCCTCTTGGAGTTCGGTATCAATTCCATTGATGATCTGCCTTCGATGGAACTTATGAGCTACAAGACGATCAGGGATCTCGAGCAGTCTTTGGAGGATGCCGCAGGTACAAATGACAGCAGGCAGATATCCATCGACGGTCTTTTGGAACAGCAGAAGGCTGAGCAGGAAGCTGATACGGAATTCCCGGACAGCGATTTTGACGAGAAGTAAGGGGACATGACTATGAGTTTGATTTTTGATCAGATCAGTGAACGATTAGACTCGATGAGCAAAGGCCATAAGGCCATCGCAACATATATTCTGGATAACTATGACAAGGCTGCCTATATGACGGCATCCAAGCTCGGTGAGGTAACGGGAGTAAGTGAATCTACAGTCGTCAGATTTACCATGGAACTCGGTTTTGACGGATATCCGCACTTCCAGAATACCTTGAAGGAAGAGCTTAAGAGCAAGCTTACATCAGTTCAAAGACTTGATGCTACGGAGCGTTTTGCAGATGATGCGACTGCCATAAGGGACATAATGCAGGCAGATATCGATAATCTCAAAGCAACATTAAACGAGGTATCTACCGAATCTTTTGAAGAAGCCGTTAAGACGATACTCGGTGCACGTAAGATCTATCTCATGGGACTTCGTTCGAGTTCTCCTTTGTCTTCGTTCATGCATTTTTACATGACGCTTCTTTTCGATGATGTTATCCATATCCACAGTAACAGTGCTAACGAAGTTTTCGAGCAGATCCTGCCGATTACCGAGCAGGATGTAATGATAGGAATCTCTTTCCCGAGATATTCACAGCGTACCGTTAATTCCATGGCATATGCCAAGAAGAAGGGTGCAAAGGTCATCGCGATAACGGACAAGGATAATACGGCTCTTACCGAGAATGCGGATATAAAGCTCTTTGCGAGATCGAGCATGGCATCGTTCGTTGATTCTCTTTCCGCACCTTTGTCTCTTATCAATGCACTCCTGGTTACACTCGGTATGCATCGTAAAGATCACATCAAATCCTCATTCGAGGCTTTGGAAGGACTCTGGTCACAGTACAGCGTATACGAAGGTGACCGTAAGTCAGATAAAGAGGTGTAATATGAGCGGCATTCCCGAGAGCAAATTTACTTCGTCTGCAGTTATCAAGCTTGCGCTTACCGATTCCCGTGAGGAGGAAGCAGCTTTAAAAGCTGAATTCGCATCACAGAACATAAGGTGCGCTGCAGTAGACTTTGGCGGAGAGTTCATATCTTCCGTATCCAAGATCATCGAAAAAGCGATAGTAGCTTCCCAGAAATCAGGAGTGATCTCTGATGCACATAACGAGGAAGGCGCTGTTGCAGGTGCTGCAAGGGAAGCGGTATCCCAGATCTCACAAAAGGCGATCGGCCTTAATGTAGGCGGCAAGATCGCAGTAGCAAGATACGGTAATCATTTAAGCGTTTGCCTGTATTTCGGAATAGGAATGTTAAATCTTAACGAGATCGCGATCGGTCTCGGACACAGAGCAATTTAAGGAGGAATAAATATGTCTATCTATCAGATCGCTATCGACGGACCTTCAGGTTCAGGAAAGAGCACACTTGCAAAGGGTGTTTCAAAAAGACTCGGAATAATGTATCTCGATACAGGTGCAATGTATCGTTCATGCGGTCTATATGCAATAAAGAAGGGCATCGATCCTAAGGACGAGGCTAAGGTAACGGAACTTATGGAGAAGATGGATCTTCAGATCAAGTTCATGGACGGTGAGCAGCATATGTTCCTCGATGGTGAAGACGTAACAGGTCAGATAAGAACTCCTGAGGTATCAAGAGCCGCATCCAATATCAGTACACTTCCTGTAGTAAGGAAAAAGATGGTGGATATGCAAAGAAAGATCGCGAAGGAGCAAAGCTTTGTTCTTGACGGCAGAGACATCGGTTCAAATGTTCTTCCTGATGCGAAATATAAGTTCTTCCTTACGGCATCTGCTGAGATCAGAGCTGAAAGAAGGATCAAGGAACTCAACGAACGCGGTGATTTTTCACAGAACTATGAGGAAGTCCTCAAGGATATCAAGTGGAGAGACGAGCAGGATTCCACGAGAGCAAATGCTCCGCTCGTTAAGGTGGCTGATGCTATCGAGATCGATACATCAAAGATCGATATCGACCAGACACTTGAGACTTTGCTTTCGAAGGTGAATGAATGATTATAAAAGTTGCTGAGCATTCAGGTTTTTGTTTTGGCGTTAAAAATGCGGTGGATACCGCATATAAGACCGTGGAGTCCATTAAGGACCGTAAACTCTTTATGCTCGGAGAGCTTACTCATAACGAACATGTTGTAAATGAACTTATCAAGAAAGGCTTCATTCTGATCGAATCCCCTGAGGAGGCGACGGAAGGAAGCCTTGTGCTTTTGAGGGCTCATGGTGTTACACGTGAGATAAAAGAAGCACTAGCTTGCAAAAACTGTGAAGTTATCGATTGTACATGTCCCTTTGTTGAGAAGATACATAAGATCGTAAAAGAGCAGTCTGAGGCAGGTAAAAACATTATCGTGACCGGCGCCAAAGGTCATCCGGAAGTAGTCGGAATATGCAGTGAAGCCACTAAGGACAGGGTCTTTGTAATAAGCAGTGCCTCTGAGATAGAGTCAATTCCGTTTCCTCTCGAGAGCGCCGTAGTCGTGTCACAAACTACATTCTCCACTATAGAGTTCGAGAAAATTTGTGCAACTGTCAAAAATCAAATTGCAAAATCTTGCATTTTTGATACAATATGTATTACGACAGAAAGTAGGCAGAAAGAAGCCTTGCGGTTGTCAGAAAATTCTGATGTTATGCTAGTCATTGGATCAGGGCATAGTTCTAACACTCGTAAACTTCTCGATATCTGCAGAAGTCGTTGCGTAAGAACGTACCTTGTGTCCGATTCTACCGAGGTTAGGAAATTGCTGAATGAAGGTAAGATCCTTCCTGAAGATAAGGTTGGTATCACAGCCGGTGCTTCTACGCCTCAATGTATTATTTTGGAGGTTGTCGACGAGATGAGCGAGAACGAAGTTATGACGAATCAGGAACAGACTGATATCAATTTTGGGGACTATATCGATAGTATTCCACAACTAAGGAGAGGAGCTACCGTTAAGGGTTCTGTAACTTCGGCAGATGCAGATTACGTTTATGTTGATGTTCGCGACAAGTCCGAAGGCAAGATTCCTAGAAAAGAAGTAGATAACGATCCTGACTTTGACCTTGAGAAGGCTATTGCAGAGCGTCAGGAGGTTACAACTATCGTAACAAGTATCCGTAACTCAGATATGGGTAAGGAGATCATCCTTTCTAAGTCCAGAGTAGATATGGATAAGCACAAGAAGGCAATCGAAGATGCTTTCGAGAACAAGACACCTGTTACACTTAAGATCACAAATGTAGTTAAAGACGGTGTTATCGGTAATTATGCAGGTAATATCGACGTTTATATCCACAAGACACAGCTTAAGTCTTCCGGTTCCGAAGAGATCGACCTCGAGTCATTCAAGGGCCAGAGCATCGATGTTATCATCACAAAGATGGATACAGATGCAAGACATCGTTTGAGGATCTCCGGTTCCCACCGTGCTATCCTTTCCAACGAGCGTAAGGAAAAGGCTGAGGCTCTCTGGAATGATATCGATGTTGGCAAGCACTACAAGGGTATCGTAAGAAGCCTTCCTGATTTCGGTGCTTTCGTTGATATCGGCGGTGTAGACGGACTCCTTCATAACTCAGAGATCTCCTGGAAGAGGATCAAGAGATCTTCCGATGTTCTTTCTGTTGGTGAAGAGATCGACGTTTATGTTAAGGATTTCGATAAGGAGACAAAGAAGATCTCCCTCGGATACAAGAAGGAAGAGGATGATCCTTACTACAATATCGAAGAGAGGATCCCGGTTGGTTCCATCGTTAAGGGTACAGTCGTAAGACTTACTGACTTTGGTGCTTTCGTACAGCTCGAGCCAAACCTCGATGCACTCTGCCACGTTTCCGAGATCTCTTCCGTAAGACTTCAGAAGCCATCTGACGTACTTTCTGTTGGTATGGAAGTAGAGGCTAAGGTTATCGATGTTAAGAAGGATCAGAGAAGGATCTCTATCAGCATCAAGGAAGTTGAGCCTATCGATCCTGTAACAGAGGATGAGGATATCTATGCTATCTCTGAAGAAGAAGCTGCTAAAGAAGAGACGCCTGCTGAAGAGTAATCCTTAGATTTCAAACTGAAATAATAAGATCGTCCTGCATTAGTAGGGCGATCTTTTTTTGAAAATGCGGATATTGTTTTTACCTTAAAAATATTCGAAAATCAAAGCATCGCATTTCTTTGTGCATGTTCTCCAAAAACTGTTTGGAATTATTATATATTCATATACGTGAATGTTACAAAATTGATACAAACACCTTTTTTACCGCATTTTATGGGCTTTTGGATGTTATAATTCTGATATGTTCAAAAAAACAGACAACAATTTAGTATTTCATGTCTCGGACAGAACGCTCAACAATACTGCCCGATTCAGTTGCTTCTTGGCCGCCAGTGCATTGACAGTAGGTTTCTTTGGTTCCGGTGCTGTCGGAGCCAAATCAGATTTCTCTTTTCAGCTTGATAAGAATCCTTTAACTACTCCGGTAGAGAATAAAGTTATCTGTGCTAAGGGAATCTCCAGAGGATCTTATGCAACTCAGGGCAAGACACAAGCAAAGATCGAAGAAAGTACATTTCAGGTAACAGAGTCCGTTGATGAGAACGGCGTGCCTGTAGAGATCATTAATGAGAAGGAATTTACTCCTGACGGTACACGTAACTGGATCTCATGTACTATGGCAAATGTAAGGACCGAACCTTCGGTTGATTCCGAGAAAGTATCCGATGCGACTTATTCAGAGGAGGTCGTAAGGATCTCATATGGTTCATCATGGTCCAAGATCAGACTTGAGGATGGTACGGAAGGTTATGTATTAAGTGATCTTTTGTCTTCTACGGAGATAATGGCTCCTACCGCTACTCCGACACCTACACCTTTACCGACACCTCTTCCTACAGCTACTCCGGTTCCTGTTTCAACTCCTGCTGAGACTACTACCTCGTCAGAAACGCAGGAGACTGCAGAAACGGCAGCTGAGACTACGGTTGCCGCTGTTCCTGAGGTCACTGAAACAGAGCTTAATATCACCGTATATGCCGCATGCTCCCTTAACTTAAGAAGCGGACCAAGTACAGATGCTTCACTTGTAAGAGTTCTTAACACAGGTGATGAGATCACCGTAGTTGCACAGACTTCTACAGGTTGGTATAAGACGGCACTCGGTAATTATGTTAAAGCATCGCTTTGTACGGAGACTAAGCCTGAAGTACCTGAGACAACATCAGGTGGTTCATCTTCTTCGGGAAGCGGTATAGCAGATTACTGTCTGCAGTTTGTAGGTTGCTCTTATGTTTATGCTGGAGCTAGCCCTTCAGGTTTTGACTGTTCAGGATTTGTTATGTATGTATATGCCAACTACTACGGTATTACGCTTCCGCACAGTGCCGATTCCATCTATCAGATGGGTTATTCGGTCTCGACTGATGAGATGCAGGCCGGTGATGTAGTATGTAACGATCATAACGGTGACGGATATATCGACCACGTAAGTATCTACATAGGAGACGGTACGGTAGTCCATGCTTCTACATCGACTACGGGTGTCATACAGACTAACTTCTCAGAACTTAAAGATGTCGTATCTATTAGACGATTAACCTAAAAGATCTAAGTGTCGCTCAATCGGGCGACACTTTTTTTGACTTCATCTGTTCGTATGTTATTCCGTATTTTTCGGCGATTATCCTTGCAAAAGAACTGGTATCAGGAGCAGCTCTTTTGACCTTGAAAGTATTCTTATTATCCTTATGCTCCATAACGATACTTACGATCCTTCCTTGACCTTCCCAGGCGTCCATCTCTGATGTGTCCCTCGCAAGATCATGGATGTGCGTATTGAATATGACGTATGAGCCTCGTTCTTTAAGTATCCTGATCAGATCTTTTGACAGATACAGTCCGTCGGTTGAAGATGTGGTGGAGTATGTCTCGTTAAAAAGTATAAGCGTTTTATCATCAGCTTCTTCAACAATGGTTTTGATCCTCATGGCTTCTTCGCCGAGTCTACCGTAATTTATTGTCTGGTTCTCGTCGATAGGGAAATGGGTAAGGATGTTCCTGAACGGTATTCCGTCACATGAAGATGCCGTGACAAAAAGTCCCAGGGAAGTCATCAGGGAAGCGATCCCTATACCTTGTTCAAGGATCGTCTTTCCGCCGCGGTTAGGTCCTGTTAGGATGAAGATCCTCTCATCGGGAGTAAAAGAGAAATCGTTCCTTACGATGTCTTTTTCGCCTGTTAAGGCAAGTCTTATGTTATATAGCCCTTTTATCGAAAAAGTTGTTCCGTCAACATTAGTCGGGAAACATATCTCGTATCCGTTTTTTCGAAGGCTTCTTCCAAAACGAGCCATGGCAAGGTAGAAGGTAAGGCCTTCATAACTGTTGGTGATAGAGCGAGAATCAAAATCCGCATATTTGACGAAAGCTTTCTTAAGATCCGTATAGTGATGCTTCAGATGTTTTTGAAGCTTAGGTGCCATCGAAGCAAGGAGTGGGTCAGGAACGAGATTGTGAGCTCTTTTAAATCCGATGGATTCAGGTGTAAAAAGTGTTGTCGTCGTTAATTTCTCCGCCAGAGAGTATTTCGGTCTGTAGTGATACGGAACAAATTCAATGGCTGCGACTTCCTTGATGTTCAGGTCCGGAGTGAAATTAACACCGACCAGACATCCTCTTACCACAGAAAGATCCTCGATCATAGTGTTGAGGTCGTCCTTCATTTCTTTAAAACCGTCTGAAGACAGGACATCCAGTTGTTCGTCTCTGAGCGCCTTCAAGCCTTCTGATCCAAGTTCGTATGAGCTGAGGCATTTAGCGAGCTTTTCCGTTACATTGGCATAGACCTGGAGTTCACGAAGATCTTCCAGAAGTGAGAACAGATTTCCGTCCTGTTTTCTCATGGACTTATATCCGCCGCCGTAGTTTTTGAGAACGAATAATTCGCCTATACAGTCGGACAGTTCATCACACAGAGCGGTGTTTTCGAGAAGATCGGATAATATGTTTCTCCTGAATTCGATATCGCTGATGTTGCAGGGAAGTGTCATCATGACCTTCGAGACTATATCACGCTCTTCCTTGATGTTACTTATGCTGTCTAAGAGCTCGTCTATTGCAAGATCTTTTGCCGTTTCTCTTGGAAGAGATACAGCTTTTTTATCTGAACCCGGTCTGAATAATATATCCATGGAATCCTCCTTTAGGTTTCTCATTTCAATATATTAATAAGTCGAATTTGCATATATAATTATATTGCGATTTGTATAACATTCTTTCGTATTGAGGTGACGGTGTGAACAAAGAAGGATTGATCGATCAAAGTGAGATAATCGAGCTTTTGTACAGTAATGCGGAGAACAGTTTTTCACATACTACTTACAAGGAAGAACTCAGCAGGTTCTATCTTTTGGCCAAAGGTGATCACAGAGCCGTTGCTGCTTCTGATGAGATCATGAATGCAGATATACAGGGCAGGCTTTCTTTAGACCCGTTACGGAACTATCGATACCTTTTTATCGTGAATACCGGTCTTGCCACGAGATTTGCTATTGAAGCCGGAGTGCCCCAGGAATTAGTGTATTCCACAAGTGATGTCTTTATAAGGAAAGCGGACCTTGCTACGACCATAGAAGAGATAAGAAAGCTTAACAGGGAATTTTGGAGTAAACTCGTGGAAGCCGTTGCTTCATCTAAGGAAAATAAGCGCTACAGCAGAGCAGTATCGATCTGCATTGATCACATTACATCTGAATTTAATACGAGGATATCTCTTCAGGAACTCTCAGTTAAGACCAAGCTCACGCCGTGTTATCTGGCTTCTTTATTTAAGAAGGAGACCGGACTTACGATAGGTGAGTATCTTACTAAGTTCAGGATCGATGCTGCCAAGGCGCTTCTGGTAAGAACGGATCATTCGTATAGCAAGATCGCGATGTCACTTGGATTTTGTTCTCAAAGCTACTTTACGAAGATGTTCAGGAAGATCACCGGTCTGACACCAAAAGAATACCGCACCAACTACAGTGATGCGGTATTCAGCAGGATGATCATATAGTTCAGAATTCCGATAACTTGATGATCGATTCGTAGATTACATCGATCAGGACTTCGAAATCATTGATGCTCATGTGCTCGTTAGCCTGATGGCACTGATCTTCGCTCCACGGAGTCTGCGGACCGAAGGCCACGATATTCGGTACATGCCTTGCATA
>CAMVBS010000078.1 GCA_947165785.1 uncultured Clostridia bacterium
ATACGGCCAAAGTATCAGGGGGTCTTTCATTAATAAGATCCAAATTGAAAAACGACGTCCGGTAATACCGAACGTCGTTGAGATCTTCTACGGTCATCACACTTATTTATGCCAAATAAGCTGAAGCTGCCGCAGCAAGAATGAAGAAAAAAACCGCTGATCCAATATCCGAAACTATGCCGACTAAAGAAAAGATAAGGCCTGTTACGCCCATCTTCTTGGATTCTCCATAGTCTCTGGCCTGCTTGATGGAAATACCTGAGATGATGGCACCGATTATACTCATGATAAAACCGATCCCGACTCCGAAAAGAAATATCATACCGTCTCCATTTGCAATACCGGCTGAAGCCCACGATACTATGCGTGCAAGCACTCCGAAGAACAAACCAAAAAACTGCTTCCCCTTACTGTCTTTCATAAACACCTCTTTAAAAAATACTTAACTGCAACGCAGCGTTCTTAGTTACGTGAATATATTACAATATTGTCCAAACACTCAAAATCGCCCTTCTGCGATTTTAAGTATATTTATACCTATCAGAAGGCGAATTTCCTATACGCTAATTCGCAACCACTTGAAAATGCGATGTTCAAACTCTGTCTCCAACTAATTTCCTTCATTTATCGTTCTAACCGAAGCTCCTCCTGATACTTAGTGCAAAAATATAAATATTTTGTCATCGTCTTATAAATGTTTTGTTCAGGAGCCTAAGACTGAACTCATATCATATATTATACAAAATAATATCTATAAGATTAATCATACAAAAATCTCGAAAAACTCCGTTGTCTGGCTCGGAATGCCTGTGATAACATTGAAGAAAATATAAAAGGGACGACTGAAAAATGAGCAGACAGACACATAATATTATCCTGGAAGTCAAAAAAGCAATCTGTGGTAAAGACAATATAATCGTTATGGCACTCGTCGGGATCCTATCCGGCGGTCATGTTCTTATAGAAGATGTTCCGGGAGTCGGAAAGACTTCACTGGCACTTGCTTTTTCGAAAGCCATGGGACTTAATTATGGTCGTGTTCAGTTCACTCCTGACGTATTACCATCAGATATTACGGGATTCTCGATATTTGATAAAGCTACGGGAACGATGAAATATCAGCCTGGTTCCGTATTCCACAATCTCTTCCTTGCCGACGAGCTTAACAGAGCAACATCCCGTACTCAGTCCGCTCTTCTTGAGGCGATGGAAGAAGGTCAGGTTACGGTAGACGGAAATACCTATGCACTTCCTAAACCGTTTATTGTTTTCGCGACACAAAATCCTTTTGATGCTTCAGGTACATCCCTTATTCCGGATTCACAGCTCGACAGATTCTCCATAAGGATATCCATGGGTTATCCTGCACCGGAAAATGAGAAGGAGATGCTCATAGGGCGAAGAAACGGCGCCAATCCTATGGATGACGTCAAGGTCATCTGTAACCCTGAGATGCTGAATAATATCATGGATGAAGTCAGCAATGTATTCCTTAAAGATCAGATGTTCGACTATATCGTAGAACTTGTCAACAAGACCAGAAACCATCCGGAGCTCTCAAGAGGCGCAAGTCCTCGTGCTACTTTGGTACTGACTTCCATGGCAAAGGCATTCGCATATATTAACAACAGGGATTATGTCATCCCTACTGACGTACAGCATGTTTTCGCACCGGTAATGTGTCACAGGCTCCTTCTTACGCAGGAGGCTGAGGTCAACGAGCGCACAGCAGAAGATATCGCAAAAGATATCATTTCTTCCGTACCGGTTCCAAAGATCTGACGATAAGATGGCAAAGAACAGATTCATATACATCCTGGTCCTTCTGGGGACATTTATATTTTTTCTGGCATATAAGATGTGGCTGTCATGGCTGTGTCTTATGTTAGTGTTGCTCATTCCAATAGTATCCCTCATCGCTTTCCTAATAACAGCAACAGGTTATAAAGTAAGGTTTAAGCCGCCGGAAAAGATCTTTATCGGAAGCGATGCCGATGTATTTTTGTACGGCAAACCGAAGAAGATACTTATGACATCCGACTATAAGGTATATCTGTCGATCACGGATATGATGTCAGGCGAAAAGAAGGATTACCTCATAAAGGGACATGGAAATATAGATGTCACTCTATCTGTAAACACGGAACACTGCGGTTGTTTCTCTTATGATATCAGCAAGGTAAGACTATATGATCTTCTCGGATTGTTCTCACTGAAGGTAAAGAACTGCAAGAATGCAGAAGTTGTAGTATGGCCTAACAAAAAGATCGCGCCGTTGAACAGCAGCGGTCAGAGGAGCAAACGCCTGATAAAGACGAATAATCCTTCCGCAGAGATATATGAGGTCAAGGAATACGCGTACGGCGATCCGCTCAAGAGCATTCACTGGAAAGCTTCGGCAAAAAAGGACATGCTCCTTGTTAAGGAATCCTACGAAGAAAAGAAAGACCACAAGATAGTGACAATACCGCTGTGCAGTGACAGGACTCTTGTAGACAAAAGACTCGGTGAGTGTCTATTCGTCTCCACGCAGTTTCTCAACCACGATGTAGCCCACAAGGTAAGCGTAGTATCCTCCGGCGGATCTTCTAGCGAATACATGGTAAAAAATTACAGAGACCTTGATATAGTTTTCCTTAACGTTCTTAAGACAACGCTTCCAAAGGAGGCTTCTGTATGAGACGAGAAGTTATCAAGGTGAAAAACGACAATCGTGAAGTTACTCCGATCACATATTTCCTGTCTGTGATCATCGCTACGTTGACCGGTTCAACTTTTTCGATGATGATGATAAAGACATATGATCTCTATGTATCGGGAATGGATATCGTCATGTCTTCTTTGATATTCTCGATAATCATCACGATCTTTATGACTCGTAAAAAACGCATCTTCACCATACTATGCATGGCGGGCGTTCCCCTCCTGATCGCTTTTTTCTTCTGGAGAAATTCCTGGCACCTGAGAGAAGCACTTGCATCTTTTCTTGCCACTATCGAAAACATGACGCTACGCGATTTCAACCTCGACATAAGGATCACGAATCAGGGACGTCACGGTATTCCCCAACTGATAATCCTTTATAATCTTCTGATCATCCTTATTACGTGTTTTGTAATAGTTCACAGGAAGACATCATTACTGACGCTCATAGCTGTTGCTCCTTATCTTGTCTTAACGATCGCGATAACATATAACCAACCCGGCTCGATAACAAGCCTGTTCGGTCTTTTTACGCTCATCATCCTCATATTTGCAGACAGGATACGTCTGTCAAAAAGAGAAAACGCCGAGGTGATCTTAAGTCTGATATTCGTTCCGTTACTTGTTTTTGCAGTAGTGATATGTCTTATCTTCCCTCATAAGACATACAAGAACGACAGATACGCGATCAAGACCCTTCGCCAGACCAGAAGGCTCGTGGCAAAGACTTTATCTGATGAAAAGATAAGGACACCGATCCAGAATTTCCTTTCAACGATAGAACTCGGACGAACTCCTGATGAGAAAACAGGTATCAACCTGGGTTCCGGACTTCTGGGAGGTCTGAGCCGTTCAGAAGATCTGAATATGGTCGGTGAGATCGATATCCCGGAATACAAGCTTGGTTCGTTAACAATAACTCGTAATAGCGAGTTGGATTCTACGGATAATCTTACTTGTAATTTTGTTTATCTTCGCAATAAGTCTATGGACTATTACTTCAATAACACATGGACAACGGAAGATTACAGGTTTATAGCTATAGATCCGAACGAGATGTTGGAAGAAGATCAAAAGGCAATCGAAGAATTGCCGGAGGACCAATTCAGCTATTTCATTATCGAATCCCATGAATATGATGACGGCAACGAAAAATATACCACTACTTACATGTCTCCGATCTCTAATGACGATCCCAGGATCGAGACCAATAATGTATTAAGTGTCGGCACATACGATCCTTTCGATCTGGGAGGAGAAATAGAAGATGGAACCATAATCAAACGACTCAGTGATTCGCCGGATATTGATACTTCCTGGGATTATGATCTGAATGACCTCAACTATAATTCTAGTGCAGAATCAGGATTTAGTGACCCCGAGTACACCGTCAGTATATCTGACATGCTTGCAGCCGCCTGTGTTCCATACTATACCGACGGATATCTGAACCCTGACGGAAGATCAAGTCAGTTTAATAATGCATTGTTAAATCCGTTTGAACATATTCAATATTTGTCTTCGAGCAGCCGTTACAATTACGTTTTCTCAAAGACTCCTACAACAAAAGAGGATATATTTCCGAAAGACTACATAACAGAATATGTCAACGGTGTATGTCTCCAGGTTCCGTCCGCAACAAGACAGGCGATCATCGACAGCGGAGCTTTGCCTGACTGGTATATGGATCTTCTCAACGGCACGACTGAAATGCAGGATTACGAGAAGGTACGTGCTGTATGCGATTATGTAAGAAGCCTTCATCCTTACGACGAATTCACACCATATCCGTCTGATGACATGGATTTTGTCGTATGGTTTATTACTGAGAGTGAAACCGGTTTTTGCGTTCACTATGCAACCACTGCAGTAATCCTGCTCAGGATGCTCGGAGTACCGTGCCGTTACGCTTCCGGTTATCTTGTAAACGAGATCACATTAGGTCATCCAAAAGATATCATGTCCACCGATGCTCATGCATGGATCGAATTCTACATGCCTGAATTCGGCTGGGTAATGGATGATCCGACACCGGGAAACCAGACAGCTGCTTCCATGTATAATATCGACGCCATTGCAGCAAAATATCCGGGATACGGTTCCGAACTTCCGCAGAGGCAGGATCAGGCTTTCAAACCTTCCCTCACTGTTCCTGATGTTTCTACAGATGTAACAGTTGCTCCGGAAGACGACGGAAGTACCATTAAGCAAAATATTGAGGATCACAGGCTCACACTTATCATCTTCCTTTGCGTGGTGTTCTTTGTTACGGCCGCGCTTCTGATAATAAGGATGATCTATGTCATGTATTGGAAAAAACAGTTCACTGATGAAGATATCAACATGAGAGCAAGAGCATACTATAAGTATTTCAGGATGATACTTCACAAGCTTGATACAAGGCCGGATAATAAGATGCTCGAGACAGCCCAGGTCGCTACGTTCAGTAACAGGAAACTTACTGACAGTGAGCTTGACGATATGCTCGCAACAGGAAAAGCCATGACCTTGGAACTTCGTAAGCAATGCGGCTTGCGTAAGAAACTGCTGGTCGATATCCTCTCAGTCGATATCTGATCAGTTGTTCTCCTTAGCCTTAAGGTCTTCTTCCCTTCTAAGTTCACCAAGAGTATGACGAAGCTTGGCTCTGTCGTCTTCGAGCTTGCTCATTTCCATCTTGTTCTTCTTATTGCAACAGAAAAGAGCGTATCCTGCACCTGCAAGGACAAGAGTCATACCCAGAAAAAGGAATCCGAGATACAGATTGCCGAAATAAAACATAATGAGAGCAAGAAACAGCGGAGACAACGACAGGAAGAACAGAAGTGCCGAACCCGCGAACAATCTGGCATAAACCTTACGCCTTTTCTCGATCTGCAAAGAAAGATCATCCATCTGTGCCTTAACTGTTTCTATATCCATTGTCTTTTCCCCTTAGATTTCTTCAGAACACAGTATAACACACATATTTTCATACCTCTCGAAAAAACTCCCCAACTCCGCGGAGAGTTGCCTCCGATACGAGCTATATTACCGATCGAATATCTTCTCAAGGATATCTTTCTGTTTTTTTATCTCCTCGATGTACACGGAGTAATCAGCATCCTGCTTGGATCTCAACAGTTCAGTGATCTCTATAACAGGTTTCAACAAAGGTGTCAGTTCAAGATTACCGAGTACGCCCTTAAGGCTGTGGGCAGCTTCGAACGCCTTGGTGAGATCTCTATTATCGATACTCTCATAAAGCAGGTCAAAACTTCTGTCATCAAACACCTTGGGGATAAGTCTCAGATAGAAGTCTTCGTTCCCCATAAGACGTGAAACAGCCACGTCAGTATCTGCTCCGTATCTTTTAAGGTCCTCTATCGTTGCCATTAATGAACACTCCTATTACTGTATGTATTTCTCGAATTCTTCACACGGGATCGGCTTGGAAAAATAGTAGCCCTGTATCATGGAGCAGCCGGATTCCTTAAGCTTAAGATATTGTTCTTCTGTCTCAACACCTTCTGCGATCGCAGGAACTTCAAGACATCTTGCTATCTCAAGGACAATGTCTATGATCTTCATATTCCGCTTGTTAAATGCATTTCTCAGGAAGAGCATATCGAGCTTTAACGCGTCAATCGGAAGCTCGCCGATCATGTTAAGCGAAGAATAACCGGCACCGAAATCATCCATCTCGATGTAGAATCCCTTCTTACGAAGATCCTCTACTCGCTCGATTATCATATTGGAATCACTTACATATGCTGATTCCGTTATCTCCAGGTGAAGGTCCGTTATGTCGATACCGCACTCCTCTACTATCTTTGTAAGCCTGTTCGAGAGGTTCGGATCATACATCTCTACTCTGGAAATATTGACCGAAACAGGCACGATCTTATGATACTTGTCCTTCCATTCCTTAATCTGTGCCGCAGTGCACTTCCAGATATAATCATCCAGCTTGTAAATAAGTCCGTTATTCTCGAAAAGCGGAATGAACTTACCCGGTGAAATAAGATTCAGTTCAGGATGGAACCACCTTACCAAAGCCTCGGCTCCCGCGATCTGAGGTTCATCACCCGTAACGTCAAACTTCGGCTGGAAAAAGACCTTGAACTGTTTGTCTTTTATAGCCGTAGCAAAGTCATCGCAAAGCCGTTCTTCGAATAATATCTTGTTAAGTATCTCATCATCAAAATATGCCGTCTCATTACGGAAGTTGCCCTGAAGTTTATCATATGCCAGGCGGGCTCTTACGAACCTCTTACTGATGTCTATATTCTTATCGACACATGCGTAGATACCCATCTCGAGTCTTACACCGCTATAGACAAGATCGACGGCATCGGCGATCGCTTGAAGCTTATTCTCATGATCATTGCAGTGATGACAATAGATAAAGAACAGATCAACATCTTTATGACATAAAATGCATTCATTATCCGGATACTGTTTACGGATCTCGACTGCTATGAAATGCAGGATCTTGATACACTTATGCTTACCGTATCTCTCATGAACGACCTGGAAATTGTTGATACCGAGGACGATCGCATCCATCTGAACATCAGGATGATATTTATCGAAGACCTCGGAATATCCATAAAAATACTCACCGGTAAAAAGACCCGTCATGGTATCGTTCTGAGTATCGCTGATGATCTGTCTCTCTTCTGAAAGTTCTATTGCCCTTTTTATCCTTGCCTTAACAACATCAGGCTGCGGATACGGCTTCGGGATGAAATCAGATGCTCCGGTATTAAGACTTATGACTTCCGATTCCTGATCGGTAGTAAGAACGATAACAGGAATACTTGCAAGTTCACTTTGATTCTTGATGGTCGAGAGAAGTTCAAGACCTCCCATGCGAGGCATGATGAGATCCAGAAGGATAAGTGAGATAGTTGTACTCTTGCTCTTGATTATCTCGTACGCCTGTTCACCGTCTTCTGCTTTTAAGATGTTGTAATCATCTTTGAGCATCTCGTTAAGTATCTCTCTGTTGATGTATTCATCATCAGCAACAAGTATGGTCCTCTTGCCTTCTTCTACAAAAGTTACAACAGTATTTTCCATGAACTTCCCCCCGAAAATCACATGTAAATCTCTGACAACGGCTGTTATACCAACATGATCTTTCTGGTTAACATTATATCAAATTAATTTAATATGAGATATAAACCTTTAGCGTATCTTTTGTAAACGATATTTACAATGTAGGCTTCCCGTGACCATAGTAGATCCTCCGCGGTCCCAGCTCACGGATGCGCTTGGCACTTTTTCGAAGAAGATCAGGATCGGTATAAAGGTGGCCAGTAGCGGGGGTGAGCCAGTTATCGAGAGCATCGCCTACGATAAGATCCGTGCCTTCAACATCGACTCCTATCGAGCCATGCGTATGACCGGGAAGCTCGATGATCTTCGCATCGATCCCGTATGAAGAGAGGTCATCGCCCTCTTTGACGTAAATGATGTTAGCAGGTCTTCGGACCGGGGTATGCCTTAAGACCTTGAGGGATACGCCAAGCACTGCTTTACCTACTATCCCGTAAGACTTGAGAGGCTGATTGTCAAAGCTATCGAAAAGGTTCTCGTCCGAAGCATGAAAAGCAACGGGTATCCCGAAATGTTCAGACAGCGCTTTTGCATTCTCGGCATGGTCAAAGTGAACATGAGTAAGAACTATAAGCCGCATGTTATACCTGCTGCATTCTTTAAGGACTTTCTCATAAGAGATCGAACTTGCCGTATCAACAAGGACCGCATCCTTGCCATTGGATACTATGTAACAGTTATCGGTCTTGCCTTTTATCCATTGAATATTCATTGATGTCTCCCGATCCTCACAAACTGAAATTACATATTCTTCCAAAATCCGAGCCTACGGATACAGTTGCCGTACACTTGGAAAGATTGTAGACTACTGACCACTGCGTCTTACTGTCATAATACATATGACCCGGCTCATAGTATTTATGACCATCCATCTGAGCTCTGTCGAGAAGTTCCATGGCTTCCTTCTCATTCAGGATCGAATCCGTTTCTTTAAGACGGTCTTCCATGATCTCAAAGCGTTCTTTGCCGGTTCCGTTCTTCTCATCTGTGGAGACAGTAAAATTCGTCAGGCAGAAACAAGGATGAGTATTGTCTTTTCTTATGACGACCATTTTGTTATCTATATATTCGATGACAGCTGAATCACCTTTTCGATCAGCCAGATGAAAATGATAGCCGATCTTGCCGCTCGAATTCATGTCTACATCTTTAAGGATCCTGATCCCCTCTTCAACGTCAGCGGCATTATCAAGGAGCATCCTGATCGCAAGAGTCGTCATGACCTTGGGCTTTCCGGTATCCTGATGAGTGATCTGCTCGACGGCGGTATTTACGGCAACGGCAAACCCCTTCTCATTCATTCCGTCCAGCGGGCTATACACGGATGCCAACGTCTTAAATCTGTTGATCGGGCTCTTTTCCGGAAGATGATCCTTATCAAATCCTATGTGTCCCAGATTAGAAAGCGATAGCGATCTGTATCCGCTCCCGGGAGTCGTCCTAAGAAGCATTGCCATTCCGCTTCTATAATCGAAGTTACGCGCAAAGAGCGATTCATTCTCCGGCGTAGTTGCAACAAAAGTGCTGCATGCTCCTTCAGGCTTGACCTTCACGGGAAGACCGTTCAGCAATATCTTACAGACATTGCCCGCAAATTCGCCGTCGCTTCCCGCTCCCATACTAATGAGTCTTTCAAGCTGATAGTCAGCCATGTAGTCCATTGTGTAAAGTGAAATGTCAGGCAGCTTTTTGAAAGTCCTGAGTGTCTTAAATGTACCTTTCATAGATCCGATCTCTCCTTTTATCCTTTCTTATCTTTGCAACAGGAACACTGAGCAACACGGAAGCAGACATAACCGCAATTGCGCCTGT
>CAMVBS010000079.1 GCA_947165785.1 uncultured Clostridia bacterium
GCCTTACCTTATAAAATCAGTGAAGACCGCCGTACCGCCAGCCTTGGTCGTCGAAAGCATCGTAAGAGCGAACCTTGCACCCGTAAAATGATCCAGCCTGAACCGAAGCTTATGAGATCCGAGTTTTTTAAACTCACCGTCCTTCAGATAGCATGTCGCGGTATCAGTCTTAAAATCACATTCTATCCTGACCGTGATCTTACTTTCGCAGTCGCACTCGAAGGTAACTTCGCCTTCATCCTCGCTTAAGTCCCAGATGCCTCCCTTACTTGTATTGGTGAGCATCACCGCCTTGAACTTCCCGTCCTTCTTCATGATCCCCGCGAGAGCATAATCTCCCTGGAAAGCAGACAGGCACGCGATATCCCCGTCATTAAGATCTTTACCGTCGATCGTAACTGTCGCAGAACACATAGGTCCGAATGTCTTCTGAGTAATGGTATTTCTCGCGTGAAAGATATTACGTGCGACCTTGTCAGTAGTTATGTGATAACCTTTATCAAACCTGATAAGCTTCATGTCAGGCTCATGAACGAACTGCCAGATATCCTTCATCCCGCACTCAAAGTCATCGCTTCCGTACAAAGCCGTCATATCGCATTCCCTGATGGCGCCTGACTCGAACTTCGGTCTTCCGTCTTCCCATAGAAAAGGTACGGCAACAGGGACTCTTCCTATCGCATCGCTGTCCTGGAACATGATCATATACCAGCCGTCAGGTCCTTCGACAACGCCGCCCTGAGCGATTCCCGAATCTCTTATCCCGAGGTCGTTATCGAAGATATCTCCGCCTATAAACTCCCCGTCGAGACTATCGGATACGAACATTGCCTCGACCCTTCTCCAGCGATCCTTCAGGGAATGTATCATGAACAGATAATATCTGCCGTCTATCTTATAGATGTGCGAACCTTCATATCCGAGCATCTTGTTACCTTCATCGACAACGATGACGCGGTCAAGTCCGCCCTTCCTGGGAGCCGTCAGCTCGTCATTAAGTTCCGTCAGATGTATCGTAGTATTTCCGTACACGACATATGCCCTTCCATCATCGAAAAGGAGTGACAGATCGTGATAAAATCCTTCGATCTCATTTCTCTTCCAGGGTCCCTTAAGATCCGTCGCCCTGTAAAGATAAGTCTTCTTCGTGTCGTTACATGAGAACGCAACATAGAACGTTCCCTCATGAAACTTAAGAACAGGCGCCCACATGCCCTTGCCGTATATATGAAGATCCCCTTCAAGACGCTGAGCAGGAGTTCCTTCTATCTTCTCGAAAACATAAGACCAGTGTTCCCACTTCTTAAGATCTTCGGACCTTAAGATCTCACCGCCCGGGAAAAAGTGCATCGTTGTGGTTATCAGATAATAGTATCCGTCATGAAATATCACATCAGGATCCGGAATATCCATGTTGAAATACAGAATATCTCTCACTTTTTGTACCTCCGGGAAAATCAAGCGTCTGATATCATTTGGAAATGAAATCAGAGAGTTCTTTCAAAAGCTCGACTTCATGATCGAATTCCAACTTTGGGAACCTTTGATCATACGGCTTATTTAGTCCTTCATTAACCAGACGAGAAGCCTGTTCACGATCATTAAGGACATTCATGGAATAATAAGCCCTGAGACGAAGTCCGTTGATGTCATTATCTTCGTCCAGTTTCTTAGAAGCGATCGAGTAATATTTACGTGCCGTGGCAGGATCGATATTCCAGATACTGTAGTACAGGACGAGATTACGGAACATCATAAACTCGAATACACTGAGCTCTCTTCCGAATGAACCGAACGTATCAGTATCACTAAGCGAGATATAATCCCTGAACCACTTGGCGATCTCTGCCATTACAGGCCCGTCTCTTCTCATCTCGGCCCAGAGAAAACGGACATCTTGATAAGCAAGCCTGTTCATCTTCATGCTCTTAAGATCCTTAAGTGATTCAAGCGGCGGAAAATCAACATCATTTGCATTATTTGCCACCCTAAGCTCTCTGATCTTCTGATTGGTAAACACATGAAGGTTTTTCATGGTCATCATGGATACGACAACGATCATGATCCCGATCATCAGGACAGAGCTTAAGAAGAATCCCAGGACTGTTCCGAGAAGTATTGCAATAAGGACCTTCGGAAGCCCGAGAACAGTTTCCTTCAGCATGATAAAGACAACGGTAACAGCTAATCCGAATAACCCCGGAACAGCAAACATAACAATGGAGCTTACTATGTCTTTTGCTTTACTGATGGGTTCGCCCGATCTTGGAGCATACGCCACCGTAGGCGTAAGGATAAACTTTCCGCGAGCTGAAGTGAACCTTCCGTCTTCACCCTTTGTATATTTTCTGAGGAAGAACTGGAACGATCTGACTTCAAAATCGAATAACCTGACTGTAGCAATCTGAAACAGGACCAACAATGCCTTGTGGATCCAAAGTCCGGCCCAAATAAATATGATCACCAAAATAAGAAGGTACAGATCGGATCTTAATACCTGCATTATCTCACTTAAGTCTCTCATAGATATATTCTCCCATATATACTTTCAGATCACTGAGCCTGAACTGCCGTCATTGCCACCGTATTAACGATATCTTCTACGCAGCATCCGCGTGAGAGGTCATTACAAGGCTTGGCAAGACCTTGTAATACCGCAAAACAGTCAGCGCCTCCGAGACGCTCTGTGATCTTATATCCGATATTTCCTGCCTGAAGATCAGGGAAGATAAGTACGTTTGCGCGACCTGCAACAGGACTTCCCTTTGCCTTGGAAGCTCCGATCTCAGGAACCAGTGCTGCATCGAACTGCATCTCACCGTCCAGGAGAAGATCAGGTGCGAGCTCATGAGCAAGAGCCGTTGCTTCCTGAACCTTGTTAACGAGCTCGTGCTTGGCACTTCCCTTTGTGGAGAATGACAGCATTGCAACACGAGGCTCCTCAACTCCGCAGAGAACGCGTGCTGTATCAGCAGCGGCGATGGCGATATGAGCAAGTTCCTCAGCCGTAGGACATGGGATGACTACGCAATCGGCATATACCAGAAGTCCGTTCTCACCGATGTTCTTATTCGGGCAATCCATAAGGAAACTTGAAGAAACGCACTTCATTCCCGGCTTGGTCTTTATGATCTGAAGAGCAGGACGGAGCATGTCGCCTGTTGTATGAACGGCACCTGAAACGAGACCGTCAGCATCACCGAGCTTGACCATCATGATACCGAAGTACATAGGATCTGAAGTAAGCTTAGCGGCATCTTCCATCGTTACGCCCTTTGCCTTACGGATCTCGTAGAGTTCATTCGTATAACGCTCCTTGTCAGGACTTGTAATCGGGTCGATGATCTCGATACCGGTGATATCTACACCCTGCTGCTTAGCCTGTGAACTTACTGACTCAACAGAACCGATCAATACAGGAACTGCAAGTCCCTCTTCCTTGATCTTAACTGCGGCACTTACAGTACGCGGCTCGTCACCTTCAGGAAGAACGATGCGCTTAACGTTAGCCTTTGCCTTAGCTTTTATCATCTCTATCATGCTCATATCAAATTACCTCTCTTATCAAAGATCAAGATCCTTAAAACCTTCCCAGACATTCTTACCTGAATATGTGAGAGGCTTTATCTTACCCTGCATTACCTTAAGAGCAGGAAGTGCGAGTGCCTCCTGTTCCATCTCACCGGGATAAACGCTTATAGGTGCGATCCATCCGCAGCGCTTGTTGATCGTCTCCTCAACGTCCTTAAATCTCAAAAGACCGCCTGTAAGAAGGATGCCGTCAACCTTACCGCAAAGGACTGCACTCATCTCACCGATCATCTTGCAGATCTGATAGAGCATCGTATTCCATACGAGTGAAGCCTTAGCATCGCCCTTTTCAACGAGTTCGTGGATAGTATCCGAATTGGCAGTACCGAAAAGGTCAACAAATCCGCCTGCACGTGAGCAGCGAAGTCTTACGTCTTCGATAGAATGCTCCTCGATATAGTCGAGAAGTGCAAGTACCGGGACGCTTCCGATACGTGTCGGAGTAAATGCACCCTCACCGTCTGCACCCATGTTACCGTCGACCATACGGCCGTGATCATGTGCGCTTACGGTGATGCCGCCGTCGATGTGAGCGACGATGAAATTGCAGTCCTCATAGTTCTTGCCGATCTTGTTGGCATGGAACTCCGCAACTGCCTTCTGATTAAGTACATGTGAATGTGATACGCGGTATACACCCTTGATTCCCGTAAGACGGGCATAATCGCAGTATTCGTCAACATTGGTAGGATTAAGCGTGAAAGCAGGCTTACCGTACATGGTAGCAAACTTCCATGCGAGCATGACACCGAGCTTAGCAGGGTGCTCTGATCCGCCTACCGCCTTCTCAGTATCATCGAAGAGTTTCTGATCGATAGTCGTGATACCGCCCGGCTGTGTGCATGCGCTTCCGCCGCGGCCGACAAATACGTCGATGGACTCGGGATCTACGCCCTCCTCCTTGAGCATGTTGATTATTACGTCATATCTGAACGGCATCTGACCGTTAACATGGGGGAACTTCAAAAGCTCATCCGCATCATGAAAAAGGCTTCTCTCGAAAACAAGATCCTCATTCTCGAAAAGGCTGACCTTCGTTGAAGTCGAACCCGGGTTAATAACAAGTATCTTAAAATTTTTATCTGACATGTTTACATCTCTTTCTTTTTTGTTTTTTCTGACAGACACTATTATAAAAGGACACGTCAAGTATGAGTATTCCTAAAAGGTCAAGTTTTTGGTTTGTTTTATGCTCAAACCTATTTCATTTCGTTCGATAAGTATTAAAATAAATTTATATTTCACATTGGAGGTAAAGTGATAATGAAGAATGGGATTATCAGGAAAAGTGCATGTTTGCTCCTGGCCATGGCCTTCGCAGTAAGTATGACTGCCTGCGGCAAGCCGTCTGCCAAGAAGCTCAACAACGCAGTATCCAAAAAGCTGGATGTCGAGGAAGTTAAGCTTGAGGATCTTGAAGATATGGAGGGAGATGAGATCCAGGATGCAGTTGATGACGGCATTCTCGTCCACACAAACGGTGAAGAGATCGCAGATGTCTTCGAAGACGAACTGGAGGATGTAGACTTCGGTGAGATAGGAGATCAGATTGATATCGACCTGGATGACTGGGATGTAGAAGATATCAAAGATGCCACGATCTACTCAAAGGTCGAAGGAACGGACAGCAAGTCAACTGCAGCCATGAGCACCAGCGAGATCGCTTATGTCATTGAATTCGAAGACAGCAAGAAGTCCGATGAACTCTTTACCGAGCTTATGGATAAGTTCGAAGACCTGGCTGACGATCAGTTGGATATCGATATCGAGAAGCTCAGCAAGGACGAGTATATGAACAAGGGTAATAAGGGTCACCTGGTTCTTAATATTGATTCGAATATACTTGTAGATGCTCTCATAGATCAGTCAGAAGAAATGACGGGACAAAAAGTAGATAAAGAGCAGAAAAAAGAAATTCAGAAGGCCATGGGTGATTCGAAGA
Organism: uncultured Clostridia bacterium; assembly: GCA_947165785.1. Taxonomy (GTDB): domain Bacteria; phylum Bacillota; class Clostridia; order Saccharofermentanales; family Saccharofermentanaceae; genus Saccharofermentans. The sequence continues at coordinate 5,534 of CAMVBS010000079.1, forward strand.
TCATTATCGCCATCTATTATGACAGCGGAGTCCTCACGATGTTCTTCGGTTCCGGCGATGACGATTTCGAGAACATCTCGACCCTTGCAAAGGCTCTCGGGATCAAGGATCCTCTTACGATCGAGAACAGCGATGAGATGATCGACGGAATATCATCCATATTCTCATTAGGTCTCGGTTCCTACCTTTCCAGGGCTCGTGCTGCAGCTGCAGAGATCCAGGAGCACAATGAAAATGTTCAGGCTGTTGTCGATGAGATCGAATCAGAGGTGGATGACAACTGAGCTTCCTGAGACACATACACTGATAAGTACAAAATATCTCGAAGAGGTTTACACCGGTCTTCGAGATATTTTTTATGCTCTTAAGTTATCATATGTGCCGTCCGTACTTTGGACCTGAATATGTAGGCTGAGGCGCTACATACTTTTTACCCGAATCGATGAGTTTAGAATCGTCATCTTCAAGAGCTATATACTGAATGCCTACTGTATCATCATCGGAAGCCCTTACTACATAGTCGACGCGAAGTGTATATTCCTCGCCCTCATCTGTCTCGAACGGTCCGAACTTGATGGTGACGATCTTAATGTCGTTATTGGAGTGATAGGCCGTGAATGTATATTCGATCTCATCCTCCACATCGCCTTCTATCATCGAGAACATTTCCCTTACATCTTTCTCGGAAGGTGCTTTTCCGTCCACACCTTCCTCAGCGAGCATATCACAGATCTTATCGGGATCCCCTTCCTCGAATGCTTCGGCGATATCATCGCTTGCACTTACAAGTTTCTCATCATTGTAAGTACCCTTCGCCACTGCACTCATTACAGCTACAAAAGCAAAGAAGAAAATGAAGATGAAACTTGCTACCATGAGAACGATACCTGCCACAAGCTTGCCTTTCTTCATCGAGCCGTCAGCTCTTCTTTTTGCCAATGCGGTAACAAGAAGGACTATTCCCAGCACTAAGACCAACGCAAACACGATAAGGCCTATGATGCCGACCCTGAAGAAAAATGATGTGTAATCCATAAATGTACCTCCCTTATACGCAGCTGTTTCCGCCCTGACGGAACTGACAGATATGCTCTTCCATCGAAGATACCTGTCTTATCTTTCTGCATCTTTGATCATTCCATATATCTTTCCATTTGTCATTTAATATATTACCGAGCGGATCATCAGATAGCCAGCTCTGGCACGGAACCACATTACCCGAAGGTGTTATTGCCATATTACTGAGGCACGCTCCGCACGACGGGATATCGAGTCCCATTTCCGTGAGTTTCTCGTCGGAAATAAGTCCCGGAGACGTAAAGCTTATCTCCATATCGTGACTGTACGCATACTCGACAGCCGCTTTGACCGATCCGTATAGTGATCCTCCTTCGATACGAAGTTTTTCCGACTCCCCGCCTGTCGCATTTCCCGTCAGTATGAGTCCCGAACAGGTGACATAGATTATGCCCAGATCATGAAGGAATTTCAGCGTCTTTTCATAGTCGGAATTAAGCTCGCAGATCGGTGTGTTGATGCTCACGTTAAGACCTGCCGCCAGGGCGTTCTTTATACCCTCGACGGTCTTTTGGTAATTAGGGGCACCAACAAGCTTATTGTGTATCTCTTCGTCATGAGAATAGAAGGTTATCTGTATGCTGTCGAGCTCAGCTTTGCGGAGCTTGTCGCAGTATTCGCGCGTAAGTCTTACTCCGTTCGTATTGAGCCTTGTGACGAACCATCTTGCAGAACTTATAAGTTCCGGTATATCGTCACGCATGGTTGGCTCACCGCCCGTGAACGTGATCTGGGGGATCTTGTTCTTCTGAAGGATCGAGATTATCTTCTTCCATTCTTCAGTCGTAAGTTCCTTTTCCTGTGCACACTTCTGGTCTGCCGCATAGCAGTGAACGCATTTTTGATTACAATGCCAGTTCCCGTCTTTTGTCATGGCGGAAACCATAAGATCCATCCTGTGAGGAGCAGTCATGTTGACAGAATACTGTCCGAGTGTCATGACCTCGCCTTCAACGGATACCGGCTCTCCTTTGGCGATCGCCTCGAATGCTCCGATAAGATTATAGAGGTCCTCCTTAAGGATATCATCGGATACAAAATGGAATACTTTCCTGACACCTTTGAATGTCTTTTGAAGTATCATCTTAAGGTCGTCGTCCGTCATCGCGCCCGGACCGAATTCATTGACGTTCTTTACGTATTCGGTAAGAAGGATCGCCTCCGACTCAATGACGGGAAAGATATCCTGGCCGTTGATGATGACTATGGAATCCACTGTCTTAAACGGAGTGAACTTCGGTGGGATCATATGCATCCTTATAACGCCGGGGCCGTCAGGATTCCACGTTGTATGGATGACGCCTTTCCAGTTTCTGAGTTCATAGATCTTCTCATTGATCATCTTTCATACCATCCTTGAGAATCTTACGTATACGCATTGTGTCGACTTTTGTTCCGTAGAAGTCTTTCTTGGAGCATCCCGCTCTTCCGCCTCCCGCACAGGCACATGCACAGGCGCAGGCACAGGCACAACCGCCTCCGCTGCCATGGAATCCTCCGTAGAAACCTCTTCTTCTATAGTTGCCTCCGATACCGAACCTGATCAACACCACGATCACCATAGTTAACAGACCGACTACATAAGGCAGGAGTCGTTTCGGATGCCATACATTATGCCTTTTATACTTCATGGCATCCGCCGTATAACCGACAAGGATAGATGCCTTCTCGCCTGCCCCAAGCTTTTTTCTTACAACATAGAAGCCGTCTTCAACAGACGCATTGCTCATCGTTGCACCGTCAGCCTTCCATTTGATCTCGATCGTTTGTACTTCGATCCTGTCGAACCAACCCGGGGTAAAATCAAATACGTAAAGGTCATCCCACTGTGACTTTTCCCCTGTTGCATTTATCTTTCTTACCGTGTATACGTCTCTTTTGTCCGGCTCCTGAAAAAGGTTATACTGCACCAGCGAGAATTTAAAGTCGAATGTTGTTCCCTCCATGTATTCCTTGTAGAATTCCACTCTCGCAAAACAGGCAGTACCGGTCTGCTCATATTCGATATTTTTGATATTCGAACTTAACGCGGTTAATTTCTTTACATTCTTATTCGCCACACCGATGTTGACCCACGATACGCCATTTCCGTTCGCTGAGTTTCTTAAGACCTGCCATTTGACACTGTAGGTCATGACTACGGAACCGTCATCCTGGGGATCTGCCTCGATCCCGTAGTAAAGGATCTTATCTTCATATCTGCCTGCGGCATCGACATCTTTCATCGGAATGACCGCGAATACCATGATGATCGCGATAATGATCAACATCAGATTTTTAACATACTTCATCTTCTTTATCTCCTTACTTCTGAATATGATACACGGCAGGAGTTATTTTTTTACCGACAGTAATGCATATTAGAAGTCCTTATTCTCATTTCAGATTATAACAGTCACCCGTCTTCTTTTCGAGAAGACTTAGGTTATAATGTAGCACATGATACCGATATATCTGATATGCGCATTAAACCTCGTGACCTTCATAGTCTACGGGGTCGATAAGTTCAAGGCCAAGCGGCACCTGTGGAGGATACCCGAATCAGTGCTGATACTTTTTGCCACGCTCCTTTTCGGAAGTTACGGGGCGGGACTCGGCATGCTTATCTGGCACCATAAGACATCCAAGCCGAAGTTTTTCTTAACGGTCCCTTTGTTCCTGATAATACACTCGGTCCTTCTTTTCCTTTACGTTAAGACTTTCCTTCTCTGACCCTTTTTTCTCGAAAAAGTCATCCCAATCTACCATTTTTGTAAGGTTTGTTGAAACCG
>CAMVBS010000080.1 GCA_947165785.1 uncultured Clostridia bacterium
ACCTGGACCAGAAGATAATACTCGCCATCCATACAGACCAATCTGTAAATATCAAGAGGAGTTCCTGTGATGGTCTCCTCGAACTGCTTATCACCGCAACTCATATTAACAGTAACAATAGCACAATCAGCAGGGGTTGCCGCATCTGTTGCCAATTCACCGTACATATTGAGATCAACTTTCTCACCTGTCTCAGGATCATTGTAAAATGCAATAAATGTCGGAGTCTCATACTGGTAATTGGCACACCATGATACGTCCTCGATATAGTCGCCTTCAAGAATGTATTCAGCCTTACAAAGAGTATAATTCTCATCAGTATTCAGCGACAACTGAGACATCGTATATGTTTCATCAGGCAGGTTTCTTACAGCATAAATGCTGCTCTTACCGAAAGCGAACGTGATCATCCTGCTATTAAGCGCATCTTCAAGTTCAGATGTCGACATATCGATCTTCTCGGAAAGATCAGATCTCCAATCATAATTATCCGTATCGAAAATATCATCGCCTTCAAGTCTTGTTCCTGTCTTAGTATCAAAGATATAACCTTCGGCACTGCTTAAATGCATAGAATCATAAGCATCATTGTAGAGCATGTAATCTTCAGTTACGACAATACTAAAGAGCGAGCTGTCAGATCTTAAGATGCAGATATTTCGGGTGTAAATACTTGTTTCATAACCATATTCGACTTTTAAATGATCCTGCTCTTGAGTAACGTCAGCTTCACTATAGGCGTTGATCTCATTAAGCGAACTTACAAGATCAGGATACATAATCTCAGACAGGCCATCCATATACACTTCTTTAACCTTACGAAGATTTCCTTCATCGTCTCCGTAAGTCATACTGACAATGGTCGCTTCCAATTCATACTCCTGATCGTCCGGTTGATCGATCTCTGCTGTCGTTTCTGTTGTTGTCTCCTCAACTGTCGTATCGGAAGTTTCTTCAGAAGTAGAAGTCTCTTCTGTTTCCTCAGTATCTTCGGTTTCTTCAACTTCGTCATCGTCCTCGTCAGAATACCTTACTTTACGCTTATTTGATGAATCATCGCATGCCGTAAGGACTGAAGCCATCATGACAGCAGACAGCAAAAGTGCACCAAAAAACCTCATACGTTTCATAATCTTCCTCCCTTTGTTCGCTTATAATCCCATATTGTAAAAGACGGTCTCAAATATATCTGTATCAGCAGTACCGTTGACCGTAACCATATAAGCGGTACTTTCAGGATCATAAGTCAATGAATATACCGATGCACCCGAAAGGAAATGTATTTCTCTTGTTGACTCATTCACAGACAGGATACAGAACTGACTGCCTGCAGGAAGTGTAACCGTTTCACCCGTTCCTATATCTACAAAATCAAAATCGATCTTAGATATCATAGGTTCTCCGAAGAATGTCAGTGCTATCGAATCAGTCGGTATCTCAACAACATCAGTTCCCTGTTCGATATGATAGCAGGAAAGAAGGTCATAGGTACCCATGATATCTCTTCTGCCCGCTATATAGAAAAAGGTTGTTTGGTTACATATCGTAGCGGTTGTTCCGACATCAGAAAGATACGGATAATCCGTAAAGGCTGAAGGGGTTCCGACAAGTGACCCCTGAAATGTCAAAAGCTCATCATTAACCTGACCGTTTCCGTCGAATACAAGCATATTAACGGCCCCGTCATCGTCATATCCTGAAGTGCTTAAGGCAAGGATATATTTCCCGTCATTACAGAACATATAAGCCTTAGGATAATATGTGAGCCCGCTGAATGAACCATGGGCGATCTCTTCGAAAGAAGACAAGTCAGTCACTATCATATCGATCTGGTTCGCCTCGGAGTTTTCCACCTCCGCGAAAACGATCTTTGCCTCCAAAGTCTTTTCAGTAGCAGGATCAAAGAAAACAGTTGACAGCTGTTTTTCACCTTTCAACGGGTAAAAACTCTGAAAATCAAGGTCTCCTCCGAAATCTCTTATTACACATTCATTGACCACATAACTGAAATTCTGCTGATTGGCAAATAAAGCAGAATTATCAAATGTGTACACTTCATGATAAATCAAAGAGGAGAAAGGATCTTTTTGATCGTAACCATCCCTTTCGGCTATGACCTTGATCTCGTTATAGTCAACAAGATAATAAACGTCTTTGTAGTTTTCCAAACCGAGTTTTTCAGATATAAATCCGGATTCGTCAAGATCTGATAAAAAAAGATCCTCATAACCCAGTTCTTTTCCGGAAATTACATCGATCGTATAAGCTCTGGTACAGTCATAGATCAGCCCTTCGTCCGGATGGGCCGGATTTCCCGTATATGCACAATAGTGAGCCAGGAAACTGAAGATCTTACTGTCAGATCTTGCAATGGTTATATTCTCCTCTATACAGAGCATACCCTCGTGTTCCTCAGGTAAAAGCGCCGAGATCTCATCATATATGACACTTCTATTCGCCTCATTAAAAGCATCGATCGCACCGTCAAGCTTAGGGTATAAGGCTTCAGTCAAAGATGAAAGGCAGATCTTTCCGGTAAGAAATCGCGTATCTCCTGCCTCATTCATCTCCCGCTCATATAAGACATCAAATTCGGGAGCAAATTCATAACCGTCAAATGCAGGCACTTCAGTAACAGTCGGAACAGGGTCTGTTTCAACTGTGGTTTCAACAGTCTCACTTACAGAAGCTTTTGTCTCATCAGGCAACGACTCTTCTGTTTCCTCAGTCTCTTTGGTCCTTACTTTAACATTTGAGCCGGGTTCGGCTTTGCATGATGCGCACATAAAAGATGTACACACCATGACAAAGACCAAAGCACCGGCCATAAATTTCTTAATATTCATTTTTCTTTCTCAATCCGCAATCTTCGATTTTGATCAGGATCAGCCAAGCTGCTCGCTGATAACCTTAGTAGCTACATCAAGAGCGTCACCGATCTTGGATGTATCCTTACCGCCGGCCTGAGCCATATCAGGGCGTCCGCCGCCTCCGCCTCCGCAAGCCTTAGCTGCTTCACGGATGATATTACCGGAATGGATACCGGCCTTAACTGCATCCTGCGTTGCCATTGCTACGAACAATACTTTGTCACCGTTAACTGCTGCAAGGAATACAACACCGGAACCGATCTTATCTCTGATGCCGTCAGCGATATCACGAAGAGCCGAAGCATCATCACACTCAACCTGAGCAACAACAGCCTTAAAACCGTTGATCTCCTTAGCTTCGGAAACTACCTTGCCGGCCTGATCTCCGGATGCCTTCTTGCTGATCTCCTTGATCTCCTTTTCAAGAGACTTGATCTCAGCTACACTCTGCTCGGCTTTCTTAACGATCTGGTCCTTGTTGACCTTAAGAACAGAAGCGACATCAGTTATTGCTTTTCTGTCTTCGATGGAAGCCTCATAACAAGCAAGACCCGTGAGAGCTTCGATCCTTCTTACGCCTGCTGCAACACCGGACTCGGAAACGATCCTGAACTGGCCTGCCTGGCTGCTATTTCTAAGGTGTGTACCACCGCAGAACTCCATTGAGTAAGGAGCATCGATATCACCTACTGTGACAACTCTTACTTCCTCACCGTACTTCTCGCCGAACAATGCCATAGCACCAAGCTTCTTAGCTTCGTCAAGCTTCATTACTCTCGTAACTACAGGAAGGTCCTCAAGGATCTTCTCATTAACGATCTTTTCGACCTTCTCGATCTCTTCCTTGGTCATAGCCTGGAAATGAGTAAAGTCGAATCTCAATCTGTCACTTGCTACATACGAACCTGACTGTTCAACGTGATCACCCAATACGTCACGGAGAGCCTTCTGAAGGATATGTGTAGCTGTATGGTTTCTTGCTGTTGAAAGTCTGTTGACCTTATCAACTTCGATCTTAACTTCCGAGTCAGTCTTTATGCTGCCCTTTGTAACATTGATCGTATGAAGATATCTTCCGTCAGCATCCTTATCAACAGAAACTGCTTCTGCCTCAAAGTTTGGAGCGGAGATCTTACCGATATCATTTTTCTGACCACCCATCGTTGCATAGAGAGTTGTCTGATCGAAGATCGCGATCGCACTCTCGCCCTCAGACACTTCAGAAACGACTTTCATGGCACCGTCAACTTCCTTGATGAGGCAGACGAGCTTACCGTTACATGTAAGATCATCATAACCGAGGAACTTCGTAGCAGCGATACCCTTGATCTCATCAGTAGGAAGATCACTGCCGCCCAATGAAAGATCAGCCTTAGCCTTGGTTGCAGCTCTAGCTGTCTCCTTCTGCTTTTCCATTGCCTTCTTAAATCCGTCTTCGTCAACGGTAAGGCCTTCTTCGGAAGCCATCTCGACTGTAAGTTCGATCGGGAATCCGAATGTATCGTAGAGATAGAAAGCAGAATCACCGTCGATCTCCTTGGAACCGGACTTACTCTTGTCATCAAGGATCTTTCTGAATTCCTTCATGCCGTTCTCAAGTGTGCTTTCAAATCTTGCGATCTCCTTATCAAGTTCGTTGAGGATGAAATCACGGTTCTTTGTAAGAAGCGGATAACTGTCATCGTATACGTGGTCGATGTAGATCTTTGCAAGACCAAGGATGTGCTCCTTTGTCATTCCAAGTGCCCTAACGTGTCTTACGGCACGTCTGATAAGACGGCGAAGTACATATCCTGCACCTGCATTTGAAGGAACGAGCTTAGCAGCATCTCCGATGAGCATGACACTTGTACGGATATGGTCAGCAAGAACTCGCATGGACTTTGTAAGTTTCTCATCTGAATCATACTTAACACCGGATGCATTCTCGATGTAAGCGATAGCTTCTGTGAAAAGATCTGTCTTATAGACATCCTTTGTTCCGTTAAGGAATGCGAGGATTCTCTCAAGACCCCAACCTGTATCTACATTCTTCTGCTTAAGCGGTGTGAGATGACCATCCTGATGCTTCTCATACTGCATGAATACGTCGTTACCGATCTCAGTGTACTTACCGCAGTCACATCCAGGACCACAGTTAGGGCCGCAGTCAGGAATGTCGGCAATATAGAACATCTCGCTGTCAGGACCGCAAGGACCATACTCAAGTCCCCACCAGTTGTCATCTGCACCGAGGTAATAGATATTCTCAGGCTTAAATCCGGAAGCGATCCTGAATTTAGCGCCTTCCTCATCTCTAGGAGCATTCTCGTCACCTGCAAATACGGTAGCTGCAAGATGATCATTGTCAAATCCGAATACCTGAGTAAGGAGCTCGTAACTCCACTTACATCTTTCTTCCTTGAAGTAGTCACCAAGGCTCCAGCTTCCCATCATCTCAAAGAATGTGACGTGGCTCCTGTCACCTACGGAATCGATATCATTGGTACGAACGCAACCCTGAACGTTACAAAGTCTTGTTCCCATAGGGTGCTTCTCACCGAGAAGATAAGGCATGAGAGGCTGCATGCCCGCTACGTTAAACAAAACGCCTGTTGATCCGTCAGATACCAAAGATACGGCACCTACATCAACGTGGCCTCTTTCTATATAAAAATCCTTCCAGGTCTTTCTAAGCTCTTTTGAAGTAAATTGTCTCATCGATGATGCTCCTTAATATTATTAACAAAGAACGATTATAAACCGAAAAAAATCAGATTGCAATTGACTTAGCCTCTCTCCTTGAAAACGACATTGTTTTTGGCTCTTCCGAGGAATTCCTCATATGCGCTCTCAAAGTTGGCATCTCCTTCGATCGATATCTTTACGCCTCCGACACCGTCACCGTCCGTAAAAGACGAAAGATTGGTAAGAAGTGCGAAAAATCTCGGAGTAGGGCTTACTTCAACGAAGAATGTAAGTCTTCCCTTAGCCCAGTTGTCATTGATGATGCCTTTCACGGTGATCTCGCTCATCAGATAGTTAAAGACCCTCAGGACAAGTTCCGGAGAACCCTCGACCGTCATGCTCATATTGACGGAATTGCCGTCGGAATATGCATCTACGGAGCCGCTTATCTTGTCCTTAACGTACTTAAGGTCACAATCGATGAACTTATCCTTGCCCAAGAACTCGACTCTTCCGCCGATCCTGTCGATCCTGAACTGTCTTAGAGAAGCTCTTACATCGCCATTTTCATCCTTGGCGAAATGGTCATTATCAATAGCGAAAAGATAATATTTGTTCTCTTCCCAGTAAAGAGCCAAAGGAGAGATAGTCCTTTCCTTCTCAAGACAGTTGGAAGTATCCTGTTCAGTAAGCTTATAACCGTATTTGATCTTAAGAACCTCTCTGTTCTTTATGGCCCTTCTTATGGAGTTCATCAGTGAGACAAAAGCTCTTGTCGGCTTTTGCCTGTCGCAGGAAATGAAAGATACATATTCGTCGTTGTTGAAATAAGACGGCCACTGTTTTCTGATCTTATCAGCGATCTTCTCATCCACGATAGGAGTAGCGTTTACGGCATCCAGGAGAAGGTGTACTTCATCCATGGTGAACTCGCCAGGAGTTGAATTCCTGATATATGAATTCTTGCCGCGAAGCTCTATCCAGTCCTTTTCCTGTCCCGTCATGAGCCTCTTGTAATCATTGATGGTCGCGATGTCCGAATAGATGGACTTGCGTTCGAAACTGTCTCCGAACAGATTCTCCAGATACTGTCTTAGGGATTCGATGGTTACCGACCCGTTCTTCTCGTCATTTGAGACCTTATTCAGAAAATAGTCATAGATAGCTACTGTCTTATGCTTAGAATATTGTTTTCCTGCCATGATCCAAACCTCGCTTTCCGTCCTATTAAACGTACACCACTATGATACTCGAAAAACGGGATTTGGAAAAGAGAAAAGCGATCAGACCCTCGCTTCCATGCTCTTTCTCTGGATGGTCTTGATGGAAGCACCGTACATCCGGTGGATCATGTCGTTACGCTCGATAAAATCCTCGATCTGTTCTACCGGAGCTTCGACCGAACGGAGCAGCAAAAGAAGTTCCTGCACCTTGCCCGAGAAATAGTATCCTTCTTCAAGATGCCTTATGAAGCGGTCTCTGCTTATCGCATTCTTAGCCGAGCTCGCCGCAAAACTCGATTTATAAGATACGATCAGAAGTTCGTCGGCGATTATCTTTGCGATCCCGCCTTCCATCTCGCTTATGACTTTATAGATGTCGGATGCAAGTGTAAAAGTAAGTGTCTTAAGGTCTTTTTCCATTATCGATACCTCCTTGGATCTATTCGTTTACAGCTAGAAAGTAACATTTTCGAGAGGGCAGAAAAGCGACAAAAAAAACAAAAAACGACAATTTCGTCGTAAAATCACGAAAACCCTTGATAGATGGGCATAAAAAAGTTTTGAAATGGGTCGCCTGCCGTGATAGAATTGTTCAGTATTATTATTAAAATAAGAGGATTACCATGAAAGTATTTGACAACATTGCACTTGCTGCACCTCAGATCATGCTCCCTAAGGAGGGAACAGATCTTCAGAAGTGGGCTGTTATTGCCTGCGATCAGTACACCAGCGAACTTGATTACTGGAAAGAAGTTGAAGCCAATGTAGGAGATGCTCCTTCTACACTTCGTCTCATCCTTCCTGAGGTATATCTCGGGATCGAAAGCGAAGAGCAGATCACTGAAAGACTTAAGAACATCGCAAAGACCGCATCCGAATACATCGAAGGCGGCATCTGGAAGACTTTGGGCGAAGGAGCGATCCTCGTAGACAGAGCTACTTCCCTTCATCCTTCAAGAAAGGGTCTTATCGCTGCCATCGACCTGGAGCAGTACAGCTTCGAGCCGGGCAATAAGGAAAAGATCCGTGCTACTGAAGGAACTGTATTAAGCAGGATCCCACCTAGAGTACGTATCAGAGCAAACTCCCCTGTTGAGCTTCCGCACGTAATGCTCCTCATCGACGATCCTGAAGATACGGTCATCGGAGAAGCATTGAAGACACTCGAGGAGAGAAATTCAAAGCCTGCATATGACACTGACCTCTTCGGAAGATCCGGTCATATCAAGGGATACTTCGTAAATGCGGAGACTGACGTTTTCGATAAGATCACAAACAACCTTGCCGAGCTTCTCGACAGGAGCGAAGATAAGATGCTCTTTGCAGTCGGCGACGGAAACCACTCCCTCGCATCGGCAAAAGCTCACTGGGACAACATCAAGGACGACCTCGACATCAAGGAAAGAGGCGACCACCCTGCAAGATTTGCACTTGTGGAGATCGTTAATATCCATGACAAGGGATTGGACTTCGAGCCTATCCACAGAGTCGTTTTCGGAATGAACAGAGATACTCTCGTTAAGAAGGCTCTCGAGTACTTCAAGGATAACGAGGCATCTGTTGACGATAAGAAGATCGACGGCGCTCAGAGCATCGTTTTGGTTACCGAAGGTGCTGACGATATCGTTCTCAACATTAAAAAGGCTCCTCATACTCTTGCAGTAGGATCCATTCAGATGTTCCTCGACAGCTTAAGTTCAGATACGACACTCGACGGTTCGGGTATCGAAGTCGACTACATCCACGGTGAAGATTCAGTAAGATCTTTGTCCAAGGACAGCAATACAGGTATCCTTCTCCCTGATGTAAAGAAGGATGCATTCTTTGCAACCATCGCTAAGGAAGGCGTTTTCCCGAGAAAGACATTCTCCATGGGCGAAGCCTTCGAGAAGAGATTCTACCTTGAAGCTAAGATGATCAGATAATGGAGTTTTGAGAAATGAGAAGATCCGTTTGTATAATCGGAGCAGGCCTTTCGGGTCTCGTATGCGGAATGCGCCTTGCAAGGGCGGGTTTTGAAGTACAGATAATAGAAGAGCTCTCTTACCCGGGAGGTCTTCTTGCTTCGAGCCGTATCGGCAAGGAATATCTGGAGCTTTTACCGCACCACTTAAGAAAGACAGACCGTGCTTTACTCTCTCTTACCAGGGAGCTCGGTATCTATGAGGATATCTCCTGGTTCGATTCTTTCTGGCACGGTCTTGCTTCACGCAAAAAACTCGGTTATTTCACGAACGGTTTTTCCAATCTCATAAACAGGCTCTTGCAGGAGATCATCGATAACGGAGGAGAGATCCACTACTCTACTACCGTTGCCGAGATAAGCACAAACGGCACACCTGACAACAAGTATTGTACGAGCTGTGTATTAAGCAACTCCAGCAGGGTCGACTTCATTAGCGACTATGTCATCTT
>CAMVBS010000081.1 GCA_947165785.1 uncultured Clostridia bacterium
CCTGCTGATGTGTGAGGCTTCTCGATATAACCGAGCTTTTCAAGATCAGCCATCTCGTTACGAAGCGTTGCCGAACTCAAGGTGAAGTTGTGTCTGTCGATAAGAGCCTTTGAACCTACCGGCTCGCATGTCGAAACATAATCATCGACTATAGCCTGCAATATCTCTTTTTTTCTGTTATCCAAAGACATCGTATCTTAACTCCTTTCCTTATCCTGTCGGCTTTAGCACTCGACAACTCCGAGTGCCAACATCAACAATATAGCACCAAAGTCAAAAAAGGTCAAGGAATTTTCGGCACTCTTGTCTATAGAGTGCTAATTCGTGTCAACGTCTGGTATCACGCGGTTTTATAACTTTTTCGAGAAGAGGAAGGCTCATCAAAAGGCAAATATAAGTGTGGTATTTTTGGTGTATGCCCTGATTTAGCCGCACACTAATAAGGGGCGCATCCCAAATTACATGAGATACACCCCGTATGTTTTCTTAAGATGTCAGAGAGATCACTCTCCGTCGTCAATGCTGCGTTCCTGAACTTCTTGGACCTTACTGTTATGCTCCTGCACCTGACGTGAAGCCTCCTGTGCCCTTTCCGTATATGCGCTGATACCGGAATAAAAGATCGATATGAACAGGATAAACGGTGCGACGAAACTTAATATCAGAGCGAGAATGCTCAAAGTCTTACCGACTACACGCTTAGCTGATGTATATCCCAAAGCCTTTGCCGTTCCTGCCTTCTTTATGCCAACGATAGAGAGGATAAAGCTCGGGAGAAAAATGCCACAGGTAAGAAGTGCGATGATACCGCATACCAAAGACGTGGTAGCATAAGAGCTGCCAAGCTCAGGATCCTTTCTAGTCTGATAAACATTTACCACCGTAGTAGGCTGCTGATAAGCAGGCATAGGTTGAGTAAACTGCTGGATCGGCTGCTGTAAAGGCTGCTGAGGCTGAGCCTGAACCAGATGCTGTCCGCATTCAGAACAAAATGCAGAACCATCGGGAAGTTGTGCGCCACAATTACTACAAAACATTTTTTACCCCCACATAAGAAAAATCATAAATAATTTATAGCACAATTGCAGATCAGAAAAAAGCGAATTCAAAACTATTTATCCAGTCAATTACTACTGAGCAATCGATAAGGATTTATGATGATAATTCATTAAACAAATTCTTCAAATGCCTGATTGGCAAGATCAAGTCCTTTGTGTGTGAGTCTGATACCTTTATCATCGACAACGATCAATTCCTGATCACATAATCTTTTGATTTCATTAGCAAAAACATCATCCATGCTTTTGTTGAATCTCTTTTGGAATTCTTCTTTCGATGGACCGTCAGATGTCCTTAGCATCAGCATCATATATTCATTCATCTTTCCTGAGATGCCAACCTTCTCTTCCTCATCTACATGGAACGGATCTTTGACATAATCCTTTACACTTCTCGGATGCGAAAACCTTATACCGTTAAGATATCCGCTCGCACCTGCTCCGAAAGCATAATACTCCATTCCCTTCCAGTAGCTCATATTATGTTCGGACATCTTTCCGCAGTTGGAGATCTCATAAGGTTCAAGTCCGTTTGCACTTAGAAAGTCACGAAGTGAATGATACATATCACGTTCAAGATCCGGGTCCACAAAATCTTCGATATTTCTGTATCTGTCATAAAAAGGCGTTCCTTCTTCGATCATCAGAGAATACATGCTGATATGACAGACTCCCCTGTCGATCAGGATCTTGGCATCTTCAAGGATGTCATCCTTCGTCTGCGACGGAACACCGATCATAAGATCGCATGAGATATTTTCAAATCCTGCCATCTTTGCTTCTTCTATGGATTCCAATGCGCGTTCCCTGTCATGAAGCCTTCCGAGTATCTTTAATGTCTTATCATGAAGCGACTGGACACCTATGGAGACACGATTAAAACCAGCTTCACGATACTTGAGGAACTTACTGTAATTAACGGAATTCGGATTACACTCGATCGTTATCTCAGCATCCTTATTTATGCAAAACCTCTTCCTTACAAGAAGCAGTATATCGCATAGAAGATTTGCATCGGGAACGGTCGGAGTACCGCCTCCGAAGTAGACAGTATCCCTTGTATCCGGATTAACATCGGGAACTATGGTTACACCTGCGATCTCCTTACGAAGAGCATCAAAATACTGTTCGAGAAGATGGTGATCTTCGATCGAATAGAAATCACAGTAGGCGCACTTGCGCTCGCAAAACGGAATATGAATGTATATATGTTTTCCCATCAGAATGTCCTTGTATGAACCTTCGGTTTTTTCACACTTCCGCTTCCCATCTTTACCGCGTAAAGGAATGATTTACGGAAAGCCTTGAAACTCGGCGAGACATTATTCTCAGGCTTAAGATATCTGGAGATCGATTTACTCCATCTGGCCTTATACTCACCAATAGCCGGATATCCGATATCGATGATCCGGTCATAGGTATCAGGGCACACAACTTTACAAAGAGCTTCCCAGGTACCGCAGACACTGTCCTGTGTATATTCTTCGAGTGCCTTCTTGTCATAATCAGGATATGCACATGCGATAGCTTCATGGTCACCCAAAAGCCACGACTCGACTTCTTCCACACAAAGACCGATAACTGACTTAAGATCAGGCGCGTATTTGTTGCACACCAGCGACAACTGCTTTTTAAGTTCTTCGGGATCGTTATCATCAGAATCCATGACAACGATCAAGACAGAGTCAGTGTTCTTAAGTGCGTCATTATATGCACGGCATTTGGCAGGCAGAAGTTCAAGAAGAGAAGAAGCAAATCTGTGAGGTTTCTCCGACCAGTTCTGAGGCAGAGAACCGCAGCCTCGATGAGGCCTTACATATAGATCTGCATCTATACCTTCATTGATGCAGATAAGTCGGATCAATTTCTCGACTGCGACCGAACCCGATTTATCTTCTGTCAGAATCTCAATACGCATTACTTCTGTTCGTCCTCTTCAATATCATCTTCCGGCTGTTCCTCATCAAGGTGACCGCCGTACCATATCGCACCCATTCCTACTCCCTGTTTGAACATCGATTCGACTACAGGATCTGATGCTGCGCAGACGATCTCGATATCGCCCGTATCCTTACCGAATGTCCTTCTGAATACCCAGATCTCCTTAGGTGACATATTCTCGATGATATACGGATTATGTGTCGTAAAGAGTATCTGGTTATAAGGATGCGTCAAAGTAAAATCACGCATCTCCTCAGCAAGGACGTCTACCATATCGTGATAGAGATCCTTATCAGGTGTCTCAATAAATATCGTTGAATGAGGATCACTGTCCCTTAAAAGCAGGAGATACAAGAACAGTTTATCAGGGCTGTTCTCAAGTGAAGCAGGAAGCCTCGGCTTATGCTTCATCAAAGGTATCCTGTCATTGATCTCATTGACAACTTCCTGATACCTCTTCTCATTATCGATCTTCATGTATGTAAGAACGTTATGCACATTCGAACCGGTACTGTTAAGGTGTCTGTGACCTCCCGGTGCATTTCCTGATTCAAAATAATCAGACCTGTCATCACTTGAGAAATTACAGAAGAACCATCTGGAGATCTCACGGTAGAGTGCGTGTATGTATGTATATGCACCTATGCCGCCGTAAAGCTTAACTGCGCATGTATGAGGATCTGTTATGGAAGTCTCTTCATACTGTGCCTTCCCTTCTTTTATGGAAGTTGCGATTCTTCCTTCGCCGTTCTTAAGATCCAAAAGATCGATAACGGTATATTCATCTCTTTTGCAGCAGAGCATTACTTTCTCGGAAGCGATAAACGGACTTCCGTGAACATTTATGTCAACATCGACATCATATTCGATAAAACATGTCTTTACTGTCGGATCAGGCTTGATGTTGAAATAGAGCTTAAAGGAAGACGGTCTTTTCCTGTCGATCATAAGATTGGAAAAGCCCGGAAGATCGTCACTTGTCGAAGCAGATGCAACATCCTTCGTTACCATCTTCTTGAAGAACTTCAAAGCCGAGATGTAACTCGTCTTACCTGTCCTGTTCCTTCCGATAAAAGCATTGAGATTAAGCAAAGGCCGACCGGCAGGCTTGTTCCCCGCCCCCGCCTTGAGGTAATCCTCCAATATAAGGCCGCACTTATCATCATCGAAAACATCAAAGTTTAATACTCTTGCACCTACCAGCATAGTATGGGCCTCCTTTTGACATCTGCCTATATTATACAACTTCTTTGATGTTTTGATGTCAAACACCGTAAGGCTTTTTCGAGCAAAATAAAAGAGACTGCTTCATTAAAGAAACAGTCTCCCGGATTCTTCGATTTATTATTCCTTATTGATCGCTACTTCGATCTCTGCAAGGTTTGTCTGAACCTTGGTGATGTTCTCGGAAAGAACGTTGTTAACATCTGTAAGAAGCTGCTTTACATAGACGTGAGCACTCTTACGAAGTTCCTCGCTCTGCTGATTGGCCTCAGCGATGATCTCAGCTGCCTTGACCTGAGCTCCCTTCGTGATCTCGTGTTCATTAACACGCATCGCATACATCCTGTCGGCATCGTTCATTACCTTCTTGCTCTTCTCACGAGCAGTACCGATAATATCCTGAGCACGCTTTACGATATCGTTTGACTGGCTGACCGCCATAGGAAGCCTGTGCTTCAACTCCTCAAGAGAAGCGATCATTTCCTGCCTGTCTACCGAGCACTTATCTGTAAACGGAACACCGCTAGCATCACGGAGCATGTCAATAAGAGTATCGATGTGTCTTATGGCATCGTATCTCTCGCTTGAACTCCTTCCGGCGCTCTGCGGCTGCTGTGCATATCTTGGATCGTTACCTTCCATGTGTCTACGACCTACCTTTCTTAAGCTCTTTTGTTACAAAATCAACTATCTGTGCCGGTACCATCTTAGAGATGTCACCACCATAATAACAAACTTCCTTAACGATTGTCGAACTCGTCATAGACAGATTCTCTCTGCAAGGCAAGAGCAACACCTCGTACTCAGGGTACAAAAGCCTGTTGGCCATAGCCATTTCAGCTTCATATCTGAAATCGGACTCGGACCTGATGCCACGGACTACCGCGGAACAACCGAGTTCCTTGAAAAGATCTACAAGAAGGCCGTCATAGGAGATGACTTCGATATTCTTATAGCCTTTGAGGGATTCCCTCGCCATAAAAACCCTGTCCTCCATCGAAAAGGCAGGATGCTTCGCGCTGTTGCCCATTATTGCAACAACCAATCTATCGCACTGCTTAGAAGCTCTCTTTGCGATATCGCAATGACCCAGAGTAAACGGATCAAAGCTTCCGGGGAACACCAAAGTACTCAATATGTCACCTCTAAACTATTTCTTACTAAAGAATGTTACCACGCAAAGCCCGTAACTACAAGAACGCACAAATTGCATGTTTATTACATCTGTATTGAAAGGCTCTTCGGCCGAATGCTCCACTATCAAAAGCCCGTCATCCGTAAGCATGTCGTATTCACTCAGAAGATCTGCCGCCTTGACCGCCTCATCAAAAGCGATCTTATAAGGAGGATCCATGTAGACGATGTCGAATTTCTCATCTTTAAGTGACTCGATCGCCGCTGCGGCACTCTTTTTCAGAACCCTTACATTAGGATCATCCTGGGCTCTTATCTTCTCGAGATTCTTCTTGATGACGCTTATCGCAGGGCCGCCCTTATCAACAAGAACGATCTTATCGGCACCTCTGCTCAAAGCCTCGATACCCATCTGCCCCGTTCCGGAGAAAAGGTCCAGGAACCTGCAGTCAGGGATACACCCCTGGATACTGGAAAAGATTGCCTCCTTGACCTTATCGGTCGTAGGTCTTGTGGCATCGCCCTTGGGGGCGGCGAGCACGGCTCCGCGGTATTTTCCCGTAACAACTCTTGGCATCTTCTTCTCCTTAAGCTCTGAAAACTTCGAGATTAGGATAGCGCAACTTAAGCTGTCTTTCAATTGCGCTGCAAATCGCCTTGCTCTCATCGTCATTACGTTCAAGGATCTCCTGCATCGCTTCCCTTACCTCGACTGATTTATCCGTATCCTCGAAAAGATTAACGACCTTGAAATTAGGAAGACCATGCTGCCTCGTTCCGAAAAAGTCACCGGGGCCTCTTAACGCAAGATCATTCTCGGCCAATACAAAACCGTCATTGCTCTTGCACATCATATCAAGTCTTTGAAGCGACAGTTCGTTCTTGGAGACTGACTGCAATATGCAGTATGACTGTAGATCTCCTCTTCCTACTCGTCCCCTCAGCTGATGAAGAGTCGATAATCCGAACCTGTCGGCATCCATTATGACCATGGTAGTTGCATTGGGGTTATTTACTCCGACTTCAACTACGGTAGTTGAGATAAGAACATCCGTCTTACGCTCTATGAACTTCTCCATTGCTTCCGTCTTGGCGGAATCCTTCATGGCACCAGTCAGGATATCAAACTTAAGTCCTGCAAGGATAGGCGAAGAACTTACTTCCTCGAGAATACCTTTGACGCTGCTGGTCTCTATCTTTTCCTCACCGATCTCAAAGACGTTTTCATATCGCTCGATATCTCCGAGCTCATCATTGTCATCGATCCTAGGCGCAACGATATACGCCTGCTGACCCATGCTCGCAAGCTTTGCAATATGCTTGAATATTCCTTCTTTATTTCCGTAGACCTTGGTCTTTATCTCTTTTCTGCCCTTAGGCTTTTGCTTGATGATACTGATACTCATATCACCATAGATGACCATCGCCAAAGTCCTCGGGATCGGAGTTGCACTCATGACAAGGCTATGGACCGAATCGATATCGCTGTTGATAAAACTTAAGCCAAGTTTCTCATTACGCTGCTCAACTCCGAATCGTTGCTGTTCATCCGTAACAAACAAAGCAAGATTATAAAACCTTACCTCTTTTTGTATGATCGCATGTGTTCCGATTATGACCTTGGCTTCTCCCGAACTTATCTTGTCGAGAGCCTTCTTTTTATCGGAAGCTTTCATCCCTCCGTGAAGATATACGACACTTATCCCGGTACCTTCATACATTCCGATGACCGTATCATAATGCTGCTTGGCAAGAACTCCAGTAGGAGCAAGAAGGGCAGCCTGTTTTCCCGACGAAGCGACAGCTGCCATGGCGATCGCCGCGACCGCCGTCTTACCTGAACCTACATCTCCCTGGATGAGCCTGTTCATCGGCTTATCCTTGGATATATCAGTAAAGATATCGCGAAGTGCACTTTTCTGGTCGTCAGTAAGCTCAAAAGGCAATCCTGAGATTATCTTTTTGACTTCACTTTGCGACTTCTCATTCCTTACGATCTTAAACGCTTTTCCCGACGATTCGGAGATCTTATATGACATGTGCATACCGTATTCATAAACGGCAAGTTCTTCATATGCAAGCCTTGTCCTTCCGCGTACCACCTGGTTCATGGAAAGAGGCTTATGAACAAATCTGTATGCTTCCTTGGAAGAGCATAAAGACTTCTCCTTGATAAGTTTGGCAGGAAGGAAATTAACTATATGCTTCTCATAATCTCTGAGCGCAAATCCGATCCACGCTTCTATCTGTCTGCTCGTTATTCCGGCTGTTTGTCTGTAGACAGGACGGATGAGTCCTTCACCCATCTTGTCAGCTCTTATCCTTTGAGGATTAACGAGCATATATCCGCCACGGAATACTGAAACTACGCCTCGAAAATAATATTCGTCACCGACATGCATTTCCGTTGCAACAAACCTTCCGTGAAAGAAAGTGATCGATATAACGCCGCAGTCATCACCGACTACGACCTTGCATTTTTGAAGTTTGTCAAAACGATTGATCGGAGCTACGCTTTTTACCTTTGCCTTGAAGGTTATAAGTTCCCCTTCATTAAGGCCGTAGAGCTCCCTGACGTCTGACCAGTCTTCATATTTTCGAGGAAAAAGAGTGATGAGATCGTAGATATTAAAGACACCCATCTTATTAAGTTTTTTGCAGGCAGCTTCACCTATACCGTAGATCTTGGTGATGGGATCTTGCAAAGGGTCATTCATTATCTGATCCTCCCTTTGCATATATCATTTAACGGACATTCCTCGCACCTCGGATTACGGGCATCGCAGATGTCCCTTCCGAATGCAACGAACAGATGTCCCATCCTGATCCACATTGAAGGATCTGTTACTGCACATACATCTTTCTCGATCTTCGTCGGATCTGAACTTGAAGTAAGTCCGAGTCTTCCTGCTACACGCTTAAAATGTGTATCGACGACGAGCGCAGGAATGGAATAAAGCTCACCAAGTAAGAGATTGGCGATCTTTCTTCCGATACCCGGGCAACATAGAATGTCATCTATGTTTTGCGGAATGGTCTTATTCCATTTATTAACGAATATGGATGTAGTTCCTATGATATTTTTTGCCTTAGCCTTATAAAGACCACAAGGTCTTATTATCTCGGAAAGTCTTTCTTCTCCCATGGAAAGAACGTCCTCGGGACCATTTACGAACGTCTTAAGTTCAGTAACTGTCTTATTTACTCTCAAGTCCGTACACTGCGCGGAAAGTATGGCCCTTACAAGGAAAAAATAAGGGTCGTCCAGATCCAGTGAACATGTGGCATCAGGATAATATTCGTCGAGTCTTTTATATGCCGTTAAAGCACACTCGATCTTGCGTTTTTTGCTCAGATCAGATCCCATGTATCCTCCGGCATAGGGAAAGTAAATACGAACTTGGCACCGCCTAGTTCTTTTCCTTCTTCGACATAGATCGTCTGACCGTGTCCTGAAAGGATCTGCTTACAGATATAAAGTCCGAGACCGAAGCCTTCCTTGGTCCTTGAGGAATCAACCTTATAAAAGCTCTCGAAGATCCTGTTGCGCTTCTCTTCAGGGATACCGATACCGGAATCCTC
>CAMVBS010000082.1 GCA_947165785.1 uncultured Clostridia bacterium
ATTACAGCACGCTCTTTTCTCCTATTCATAACAGCGGTAATGTTGGATTAACCTATGTTGATGATAATGGTGATACAGTGAACTTCCCGTTTGTTACATCTACTAAGCCGACAGTTATAGGAAATACATGTTCTGTAAAGGCCTCGGGCAGTAATAATTTTACTGCTTTGTCCGGACCGGGTTATATTACAAGCGACGGAGTAAGTCGTGTTGCTATTACTTCGATATTGGACGATATGAACAGTAGTAGCACCGGTTATTATGCGCTGGCTAAGAATAACATCCAAACAGCTCCGGGTTACATTACTGACTTTGATTCAGTATATGCAACTATTAATTCTCATATTTCCACCTATCAGGATGAAATGGGAACAAAGGCAGTTACGGGTATTAACTTCCCGTTGCTCGTTGTTGATGACGCAAAGCCGGTTAATACTACTGCCTTGGTAAATAACTACATAAGATTTTTGACGAATACGGATTTTGACTATAACAACAAAAATGATGCGATCTGCACAGTAAAGATAAGCAAGTGTACATTTGACGGAACCACTTTGAAGATTGATGATAACAGTGCTTGCTTGAAGCAGGATCCTATGTATTTCAGAATGTATGCTGATGATACAGATACAGCTGCTGAGTCTTCACAGTTTACGCTTATCGATGTTCAGTTTAAGGATCCTTCGAATACATCGAAGATCGCATATCACCTTTATATTCCTGTCTACGTCAGGAAACTCCTGCAGTATGATTTCAACATCAGACTTGAGTCGGGAAGCACCTATCTTCCGGCAGACAGCCTTTCTCAGAATACAATGCTTGAGAATCTTGGTACTCCTGTTACGGCAGAATTCGAATATGTATACTCAAGAACTAATGATGAGTGGCAGAAAGCAATAGAAGCAGGTGATAGTCTTCTTACGAATTATGATAAGAAACTGTTGTTTACGAATTCTTCGCTATCGAATCAGAATGTGCTTGCAGGCTTTGAGAGTGGAAATGCATGGTATGACTGCCATACCAAGATGGTCCTGGTTGATTCTCAACGAAGCGGTAAAGCGTACTATCTGGATAGCCTTTATAGCGATGCGTTCAGCGTCGACACCATGCCTAATCAGTGGCTTGATCTGACTAAGTTCAGAGATTCTGACAGGACGGCATTCGAGGCAGCGTACTTTAATGATATGATGACCGTTACTGCTGAGAGGTCTTCTTCAGGAACGTTCGTCTGTGTCGATGATTTCGGTGGAACTGCTACCGTAAGGGACAACAGTGGTCTGACATATAACGGTAAGATGTTCAGATTGAAGACTGACTCCGATACGATCACGGATTCAAGTACACAGCTTTATACGATTACTGTCTCTAACGCAACATCGATAAGTGAGCATTATTATCTGACGATATTAACGGAAGCTGATTATGAGCAGACGCTTCCTGTTTATCACTACATTATTTCAGCTCCTGATACATTCGGTTCCTTCCCTTACCCGTCAAGAAGACTGGTAAGCGACAAGGATGCAGGACATCTTATCATGGGAGATATCTACACCAATTCCTTAACGATAACCCCTGCAACAGAAGAAACAGATCTTTACAATGCGGTTCACAGTTCTGGTGACGGAGATTATGTAATACAGGCAACGCTAAGCTCTACAGTCGGAATCAAGCCGAATGCTAAACCGATCGTTGGTGATTATCTTGCTCAGACTAACTCTATCGAGATCTATCAGAGCTTCCTGGCTACACTTAATATGAAGAATGGACAGAACTCCGACAGAGGCATCAAGGCCTTAAAGAGTGCTTCCGTAGCGAACTATAAGGTTAACGGTAGAGTTGCAGCTAATCAGGATCTGCCATACGCAAATGCGAACTTCATCGAGTTCAGCAATAACGAGAACCTGAAGACGCAGCTTGCTTATGGTAACGTTACGATAACGGCTGATATTACATTGACTTTCGATGATGAAGATCTTGTCGGAAATGAAGATAACGGTCAGCCGGCTCAGTTCTATCCGGGTCCGGTCAACGATGTAGGAACGACTTTGATAGCTTCTTCCAACATCGCATCGAACAAGGATATGACCGCATACAGTAAGGTAAGGAAAGAAGCAGAAGATACCAATCATCTGTATTACTACAACAGTACTGAGTCGGTAGGATTCCTCTACAGCGCTTATCCTGATCCTGACTTTGGTCAGTTCGGACAGCTTGGAATCAATGCAAATGAGTTGGATGAGAATCCTTCACCTCTGAAGACATTGGGTGTCTATGATATCTCCAGATTCCAGAGTTCTGCTTCTAATGCAAGATATCTTCAGATCGAGATTGAGATGCTGACGATAGATGATGACTATAATATGAACAACAAGCTTAATGTCGGCGATTACATTACAGATCTCGAATTTATCACCGAGTCGACAGCTACGTCCATTGATACGTCGAATGCTAAGAAGTGGGTATATGTATATCCTGTAAGTGCATTTAATCTTGAATCTCAGACTTACCAGATACCGATCGATTACGCGGTATTCACAGGTGAGACAGATGAGTTCGAGAATGCTGGTCGTAAGTATTCCAACTACGAGGTTCTTATAACCGTATCCATGCTGGATGAGAATCAGGATTATCTGGCTAATTCTTCGGCAACGGATTACATCAAGTACACCAACGCCAGGATCTTCGTCGGACGAGTCGATCCTAATAAGACGGGTTCCGGAAACCAGGGTAACGGCGGCTGATCCGCTTAACACAAACCAAGATCTATGAGAGTCGGGCTTTTGTCCCGACTCTTTTTGTAATCATAAAGTCATTTGATGATTGTTGTAACAATGTTATTATATTAAGGTGTTGTGAGTGTACATTTGGGGAGGTGCCAAATAGATGGATAAAGGAAAAGTCAGCCGGGTACTTTTTATTATTGCCAGCTTGGTTGCGATCGTTTCGATGATCTTTCCATATCAGATAAAAGTTACGTCTTCCGAGAATACGAAGGCAGTTAAGGAGTCGCTACGATTTATGCCGACCCTGTTTGGAGGACTGGTCTTTCTGGTGATCGCCGGAGGCATTGTTGCAGCGTTGATCCCGAAGAAGAAGCTGATCGCTCTTTTGGGCACTTTGTCCGCAGTCGGGCTTGCCATCAAGGTCTTGCTCTGCTGGCTTAGTGCAGGCGTTACGACGACTAAGGTCAATCAGTTCCAAGAGGCGTATAAGGAACTTGGGGCAACCAATGTCGTGGATCTGCAGTATACCGTGACAGTTACTAATTCGACGGGTTACTATGTCATGATCGCAGCGATACTTCTGTTGCTATTTACGGCTTTCCTGTGCCTAATATTTGACAATTCGGGAGCGCAGTCTACTGCTGATTAAGAAACTTTCTAAGATCGTCCAATACTTTTAAACCGATCTCACGGCCGTGTTCATAAACACGGCTTATTTTTTCGTTATCGGTCTCGGCAGGAGAGATGGCGACCGAGTGCTCGGGCCTTATGACGAATGTCGTTCCTTCGCTCTCGCACTTTTTGACATATGCCGTCTGCTCGTTATACATGATGTGCCTGTTCTGAAATCTCTCGACGAGGTTAGGGTACTTGCCGTATTTGAGTTTTATCATCGGCATGATCTTATACGGTTCCTTAACGAAATCCATTGGCTGGGTAAGGATGACCACATTGCGCTTGAATCCCTGATCCTGCATGAACTTGAGAGGTATCGAGTCTGCGATGCCTCCGTCGAGATATTTATGTCCGTCTATATTTACCGTTTTCGATACGAGGGGCATGGACGCCGAAGCGCGCACGTATTCGAGGTCCTTGTAACCGCCGTCTGTGAGCTTATGGTAATAGGGAAGCCCCGTCTCGATATCCGTGGTGACCGCGAAGAAATCCATCGGATTTTGGCGGAAGGTCTCCGTATCGAAGTGATCGAGCTCATTCGGGAGCTTATGATAACAAAACTCCCCTCCGAAAAAGTCACCCGTTAAGAGCAGGGAACGAAATCCCTTGTAATGGGGGTTCTTCGAAAACTTGAGATTGTATCTTATGCCTCTGCCGATCTGTTCCGATTTGAGATTGCTGCCGAAGACCGCACCTGCGGATACTCCGACTGCGCTGTTGAACTTAAGCCCGTTTTCCATAAGGACATCGAGTACGCCTGATGTGTATAGTCCACGAAGTCCGCCGCCTTCCAATACTATTCCGATTCCCATAGTTTTCTCCCTTGTGATGATCGAGATAGATACTACACTTTGTGTGTGGTAAAATCAACGCGGAATAAAGGGAGGCATGGAATATGCGAAGAGAATGCAGTGAATCTGAGAAGTTGATCCTCAGAAAAAATACCAAACAGATACTTAGCGGGATCGTCTCGAGCGGCGTGGGTCCGATCATTGTTTTCGGACTTATAGGACTTGCGATAGGAGCTTCCGTCGGAGCGTTCGGAGCATTGCTGCTGCCGGATCTTCTGATGGATATGGATGTCGTCGGCGAAGTGCTCCTTAACATTATCGTGAGGGTCGCAGCTTTCGGAATGATGGTCGTGGCTGCTGTTATCGGCAGCAGGATCGGTGCGAAGATCAGGACCCGGAAGATATTTTCGAGCGGAAGATTCTATATTAACGGCGCGACGTACTTAGGTCCGATGCATGGCACCATGGTGATCGCAGAAGATGACTATACGGATCCGGATGGAAAATATTATGCATACAGGCTTCCGTGTCCCGAATATGCCGAATTTAAGCGCGGTGACAGGCTTTTGCTGGTTGCCCGTGATGACGGCGCGGTATTTCTAATGAGGCCCGTTGGGGAGGTCGGACAGATACTGAAGTCTTTTATTGGTGAAGATATCGAGCGGATGGATACGAAGGCGATCCTTCATCCGAACATGGCGAACATCGATGAAGAACGAAGGATGCTGACGGAAGACGAGAAGAAGAGGTTCGTGAGAACTTACAGGAACTTTGCAAGGACAAGACTTGTTATCGGCGGGATCTGTACTACGATCCTATCGCTCATAATCGTCGGATTGCCGTTTGTTTTTATCGCGGCGTCATCTGATGCGGAGCTGATCCCGATCGAACTGATCGTGGCGGTATTGTGCTTTATCGGTCTTTCCGTGTTTTTCATCTGGGGAATGTCGAAGCTTAATTCCCGTATCCTTAAGAAGATCACCCATGTGAAGAAAGTCATCTATGCAGGATTCGGACTCGAGATGGTCGGTCCGTCATATGTTAACGTTTTCGAGAAGAATGGAAATGAATACGGGCCAAGGTCCGTGATGACTCCCGGCTACAGCCCGAGCGAGAGGAAGAGGTTTGTCTACGGGCAGACGATCAACCTTTATGAGGGGGATAAGTACTTTTTCCTGGGGATGAGATGAGTTGACAGGATAACGATCGGGGTGAGGATCGCAACCGTTATGATAAACAGGGTCACCTGAACGAGAAGGCTGGTCTCGAGTAATTCATAACAGTTAAACCTGATAAACAGATACGGATAGAGATGGTCCGTAAGGTAGTAGTGAAGTACCTGGAATTTAAGGCTCTGTGTACCGAAGAATACGAGTCTGTTTGAGATACTTGGCAAATTGACTGCTATCAGGGACGACAGCGTAAGGAATACGAATGTTCCGAGAAGTCCTCCGATAAGGAAAAGCAAAGGGTTCCCGAACTGACATCCGTAGATCTCAACATATCCGTTGATCATGTTAAGAGGGACCATTACGATGGCTCCGACTATCATGAGAAGAGTAAGTACGAGTTTGGAAGTGCGGTCCTTGCCCGTAAAGATCTTCATAGGGACCGGTATGAGTCTTTTCAGAAAATATCCCAGGATAACAAAGATCATGCTCGGCATTATTCCGTAGATCGGAAGATGTCTGTTGCTGACGTTGAAGGATTGAAATATGGAGATATAGACGATGCCTGCTGCCATGAGCGTCAGAAGTACGACATATCTGACGGTCTTGTTTTTGATCATCAGTACGAGCTGGATAACGGATTCTATGACGAACAGGGAGAATAGGAACCAGATAGGAAGATCGTAGCCGTAGGATAGGCCGACGAGTGCCTTAAGATAGAGCGGTAAGATGTTTATGATCGGCTTTCCGAGCTTGATCGAGTAGTAGATAAAACTAAACAGAAAATCCGCCGAGATGAAGATCAGGAACGGGACATATAGTTTGGTAAAGAACTTGAGAAGCTGAGGCAGGAACTTATCACGTTCTTTCATGAAGAACCCTGACACTATGAGGAATAGTGGCATATGAAACGAATAGATGAGTATGCGAGGAAATTCCGGAGGCTCCATAAGATGTCCGAAGATGACAAGGAGGATTCCGATACCTTTAAGTACATCCAGATAATCAAGCCGTGTCTTAGTTCTCATGTCTTTCCTCTGGCAAATAAATTTGATAAAAAACATTATATATTATAAATGGAGAAACCTCAAAGCAGATGATTATTTTCTTCTCGAAAAAGAGCGCCTCATTGCTGAGACGCTCTTGGGGTTATGAACTTAGCAGTTGATCATTCTTCTTGCTTTCGTCTGAGGTACGTGCATCCCACGATAAAGGATGTGATCGCCACGCCAACGAAAACTGTTACTAAGACTGATCCTCCGTTATTGTCTTCTCCTGTCGTAACTACAAGACGCGGTGCAGGTGTTGCTGTCGGAGTAGGTGTGGCAGAAGGCGTCGGTGTCGGCGTAGGCGAGGGCGTCGTGGTCGTAACCGTGGTATTTGTAGTGGTTATGGCCGTCGGAGTCGGTGTTGTTATAGGTGTAGGTGTTGGCGTGATCTCCTTGTTGGTGAAGACAACTTCGGATGTCGTGGCGCTTGCCAGAGTTCCTGTCTTGCCTGTGGATTCCACGGTGTAGCCCGAAGGGTCTTTCTCGATGACCTCATATTCGCATGCGCCCGGCAGATCATTTATCGTGATGCTCTCGCCGCCCTTTAATGATACAGTGGCTTCATAGACGGAGTACGTAACATCGGATGTTCTTCCGTCAAGACCGGTCATGGAACCCTTCTCTGTCGAGGTCAGGGTGAAATCCAGATCTCCGCTCTTGTCACCTGTGTACGGATAGGTCGTAGGGAGTGCGTCGGAAGGATCCTTAAGTCTTATCGTGAAATCAAATTCTCCGTTCTTGCCTTCGACGACCTTCTTGAGACTTAAGGATGAATCGAAGGTTCTTGCATTAACACATTGAAAATCCATTGTTTGAGGGCTCACCGGTGTCCACTCCATGAACTTGTCGGTAGGGGTATTCGGTGCGGAAAGAACCTGATATCCTTCGCCCACTTCTTCGATCGTGATCTTGGTAAGTGCAGGGATCATTCCTTCTTCAGGGTTATAGATATCGATCCCGCTATGGTAAAGTTCGTTCATATCGAGATTAAGAACGACCCATGGTGCGTTGGTCATGTCGAAGTCATAGTTCTTACCGATGAGTGCCATCTCGTTGCGCTTCAAGCTTATGTAGAACGAACCGTTCTCATCTGTTTCCACATATTTGAGTGTGGCATCTGAAGGGATCTGGGCAGGTCCGTATATCTGGGAGTATGCCTGAAGGGACTGCGCGGGACCCGTTATCACCTGGACTTTTCCGGTATGCGGGCGATCTAACAATGTATCGTATAAAGTGACCTTGAAATCATAGAGGGCATCGTTGTTCAAAAGTGACGGATCGGCTACGTATTTGGTTACGGAAGCCATGACTGCCCTACGGCACAGATATATAGTCCAAAGTCCGGAATATTTGAGATCGATGACTCCGCTCGAGAGATATACATATCCCGATGTAGTAGTTGTCGCGAAGAAAGTTCCCGGAAGTTCCTGTCTCTCGTTATCATGGAAAAGATGATACTCTTCATGCTGCGAGAAATCGTAGCTTCCGAAGTGTATTCCCGTAGGGATCCCGTTGATGGTGAGTTTCTTGTTGATGGGAAAATACGTGTCTATGATCAGGTCGTTATTTACCCGTGTCGGAGTATAGACCGTCGGATCTCCTTCTATCGTGTAGGTGAAGTTGGAAATATCGAGACCGTGATCATCCCAAAACGTCATATGGAAGTAGTACTTGCAGTCATCGGTCCAGCTGTCCTTGTAGTACGTCGGAAGGATACTTATGGATGTATAGATCGACTCACTGTCAACAGTGTAGAGGATGCTCTTATCCGAGTCGAGGACAAGAGAATCGTTAGAATCAAGATCTGTAGTGCTGATCTTCTCGTATATGAGATCTGTTGTCCCGTCGGTCCTGATCCTTTGGACAGGATGCGCGGTTACAGTCGTGTTCTCCGGAAGTCCCAGGATCGTGACCGGAGTTCCCGACGGAAGTTCGATGATATCACTTTTACCGTCGGTAAATGTCACCGATGTGACCGGTGAATTCGTGAGAGTATATGTTCCCGTCAGATTGTCGCCTGATTCGGTCACGGCGCTAAGTGCGACCGTATACCGGTATGGAAAGTTCGTTACGGTGTTTCCGTTGTCATCAACAGCGGTAAAGCCGATGGACAGCGCGTGGTCGTTAGATACTGCCAGTACCGATTGACAGGCAAGACCGAACACCAGGAGCAATGACAGGATAAGAGCTGTCAGACAGATAGGTCTTTTCTTCATAACTGGTCCCCTTTGAAAATAAAATCCGTAATATTAATATAATAAATTTTTATATTTATAACAATGTAAATATAATTTACGGGTGGGAAAATTCATACCGTTTTTTCGATGATTATGTCAAAAAAGACCGTTATTTGTTTGTTGAAAGGAGCGCAGGATAGAGAAAAGAGCAAAATAAACATCCACCGGCCTAGTGATATGTACCCTCTTTACTGGACAACAGTAAGGAGGGTGTTTATATGCGATATT
>CAMVBS010000083.1 GCA_947165785.1 uncultured Clostridia bacterium
AGAATACATTTATACCAATTAAAAGATGATCCTAAGGTCAGTGGGGATGTCTCAAAAGTGATTTAATTCACTTGGGGCATCCCCTTTTTTTACTTATCTTTCAGTTCCTCCAAGATCACATCAAAAACCTCTTCCCTGTTCTTTCCGGTATCATAGATCCTAAAGCCGTGCGCCAGAAGCTTCCTGTACATCTCTTCCCCGTATTCGACGGCATCTTCGGCTACCTTCATAAGATCCTCATCATTTAAGCTGTACGTCCAGTCTCCTTCCGTATCGTATTTTCTGAATCCCCGAAAATATTCCTCGGCCGTCTTATCCTTTTGAACAAGACCTATAAGTTCAAATCTCTCCCCGGGATCGCTGATTCCATATGTTTTTAATATGGATGCTATCTTCTCAAAATCATAATAGGCACCTTCTATCACGAAGTTTCCTTCTCTCGAAAACACCCCAAGATAATGCCCGATGAACGGAGCTATGTTCTCCGTTGTCTTATCCCTGTTCCAGTTAAGCCTTATATCAAGTTCCGGATAAGCATTTTGGAATACCTCGACAAGCTTATCAATACTGATCTGATAATACCCGAGTTTTTTACTGATCCTTCTTGCCAGTGTCGACTTTCCTGATCTGCTCGGGCCTGCGATAATAATACTTTTCATATCTTTCTTCCCTCTTGAAAAACATTTCTGAACTGATTATATCATTCCCGACTTTTCTCATTTAAGGAACAG
The DNA here is from genome assembly GCA_947165785.1 of uncultured Clostridia bacterium. GTDB lineage: Bacteria > Bacillota > Clostridia > Saccharofermentanales > Saccharofermentanaceae > Saccharofermentans. The sequence goes on from CAMVBS010000083.1 coordinate 732, forward strand.
TTAAGGAATGAACAAGGATCAGGTTAAGAACTGCCACAAGCTTTGGATTATAGTCTAGTCATAAGATAAAACACGGAGGCATCAGACCATGTCAGAAAAAACAGTAATGTTAAGAGCTAAGGATCTTTGTAAGACATTTTCCAATGAATCTGTTCAGCAACATGTCCTTAAGAACCTGAACCTTTCCATCTACAAAGGCGATTTCACGGTTATCATGGGAAACTCGGGTTCCGGCAAGAGTACGCTTCTTTATGCACTTTCCGGAATGGACAGACCTACACTCGGAACGGTCACATACAGTATCGATTCCAAGGAAGTCGAGATCTCAGGTTTTTCCAACGATAAGCTCGCACTTTTCAGAAGAGCAAATTCCGGATTCGTATTCCAGCAAAATTACCTCAACGATTCCATGAGCGCCATGGATAACGTTATGATAAGCGGTCTTCTTAAGACAAAGGACAGAAAGCAGCTTTCATCCAAGATCCGCAAACTTTTCGAGAAGGTAGAGATCAATGAGACTGATTCCAAAAAGTTCCCTTCCCAGCTTTCGGGCGGCCAGCAGCAGCGAATAGCGGTCGTAAGAGGCGTCATTAATGAACCAAGGATACTATTCGCGGATGAGCCGACAGGAGCTCTTAATTCCCAGAACACCAATAACGTTCTCGATATTCTGTCAGACCTCAATAACGGCGGTCAGAGCATCGTCATGGTAACCCATACGATAAAGGCTGCCGAGCGCGGAAACAGAGTCATCTACTTATCCGACGGAATCATATCAAGTGAGATAGAGCTCGGAAAATACATGGGTGACTACAAAGATGAGTCTAATCCGAACAAAGAAAAGGCAGCTGACAGGCACAGGAAACTTAAGGACTTTCTTCAGGAGCAGGGGTGGTAACGATGAGCAATATCTTTATGATCGCCAAGAACAACATGAAGAAGCAGAAAGGCGATATGATCACCTTCCTCATCATGATGTTACTTACATCCTTTTTACTCTTTGACTGCGTGTCATTGATAACAGGTGTAAAAAAAGTCTACGAAGACAAATTTGAAGCAACCAATGCTCCGGACATCATGCTGTTTATACTCAGGAACGAGAAAGGTGCCGAGTGCATGGAAAAGGCACTCAAGGAAAATAATATCGAAGAATTCGAGATGACCCCTATCCTTTATGTAACGGCCGACTATAAGAATAAGGATGACAAGGATTTTTCCAATTTCCCTTTTGTCATAGAGAATTCAGAAAACAAAAATACGATGCTCAATGTCTTTCCGGAAGATGTCAGTCTTAATGATGGAGAGATCTATATCCCTTATTCCATGCAGTCGACCGTAGACATAGATGACATCCTTCTCATGAAGATCAACGGCAAGGAATTCGAGTTCAAGGTCAGAGGTTTCACGGAAAACCCTCTTTTCTGTTCTACCACAGCCTCGTCGACGAACTATGTCTATTTATCCGAGGCTGATTATAAGGAGATAGAAAGCCTTTCCAGCGGAAAGATAACCTCAGATATAATGCTGGCATATTTCTACAAATGCAAGGCAGATGACAAAGTGACTGATATGGATGCTCTGCAGCAGAATATCTCCGACGATTACAACCTGAACATCTCTAAACTGGAGGAAAAGGAAACTGATACATCGTATGATATCGTCATCAATATCAATAAAGATCTGATGTTATTCGGAAACACGATGTTTCCTTACGTCAGCATCGGATTTATCGCCGTGTTCGCGGTAATGATCCTTGTGATCGCGCTGATCATAATCTCATTCAGCATTAGCAACTTCATCCAGCGCAACATGAAAAATACCGGTATCCTTGAAGCATGCGGATACAAGGTCTCAGAACTTAAGAACGCACTTACCGTGCAGATAATGTCCGTAGCGGTCTCAGGAACGGCTATCGGTCTTGCACTTGCACTGGTATCCCTTCCTTCAGTGGGAGAGATCCTTAAAGCGGTCATGGGTATCACATGGACTTCCAATACGAATATGATCCCTATACTGATTACCGGCACTTCTCTCCTTCTTATCGTCTTCTCGACAACAAGGATCATAAGCAGAAAATATAATAATATCTCTGTCTTGGATGCACTCCGCGGAGGCATAAATACACACAATTTCAAGAAAAACCGCTTTGCTTTCTCGAAAACGAGATTGCCGGTGGCACTGGTCCTCTCCCTCAAAGAAACATTCGGAAACCCGGGAAAGAATATAGCTCTGGCACTGATCATCGCCATCCTGACTGTTTCTGCGATAATCGGATTTGCTCTGAAAGAGAATTTCAGCAGTGACAAGAACGGAATGATAGATGTTATGGGTATCGAGATGGGCACGGCAGGTATTACGGCAATAGATGGCATCGGTGATGATCTAAGAGCTCTTCAGGGAGTAAAAAACGTATATGAGTGCCAGAATAAGATCCTGACACTGGAATTCAACGGCCAGTCCTATATCTATAAGACTTTCGGCGTAGCAGACAACAAATATGCGATCAACACAGTCGTAACAGAGGGAAGGCAGCCGGAAGCGGACAACGAGATCATGCTCACTCACCCGATATCAATGCAGACGGGAGCCGGTATCGGTGATGTCGTAACCATTACTAACGGTGACCACAGCGAAGCCTTCGTCGTTACGGGTATCAACCAAAGATTAGAGCAGGCAGGTAAGACTATGGCGATGACGCTAGACGGATTCGAGAGGATAGATGCAAGAAGCAATTACAATGATTATTATGTAACCGCAGAAGACGGCGTCACCTATGATGAACTCAAGAAGACACTTGAAGATTACGGCAGATCAAAAGGACTTGAACTCGGAATAACGAATACCGGTGAACTTATCGAAGGAACGATCAACGGAATGATCTCCACTTTTGACATTGTAAATGTCATCATTATGATCATTACGACATTCATAGTCATATTCGTCGAATCACTCGTAATAAGGGCAAAGATCACAAGAGAATGGAGAAACATGGGAATAAATAAGGCTCTGGGAATGACATCGGGAGACCTTATCGGGCAGATCACCCTGTCAAATATCCCCGTTATCATCACCGGATGTTTAATAGGAGCCTTAAGTTCCGGATTTGTCGGCAGGTCAATGATGCTCATTATCTTCTCTTATCTCGGACTTCAAAAGCTCACGTTAAAGATGCCTCTTGTTCTCATCCTGGCAACTGTCGCAGGCATAATCCTCGTAGCAGTCTTAACCTCGGCATTTGAAGGCCTTAGGATCAGAAAACTCATCCCTATGGAGATGATTACCGAAGAATAATAAGTTCAGTTATGCTAATATGTAATCATCACGGAGGATGTGGATAATGCATTACGATTGCCTTATAGTTGATGACGAGATCGAATTAGCTAAGATGACGGCAGAGTATTTTGAGATGTTCGATGTCAGGACGCAGTACGTAGTAAGTGCTGCGTCCTGCTACGATTTTCTTAAGGATAATACGGCCGACATCATACTTCTCGACATCAACCTCGGGAACGGATCCGGATTCGATATCTGTAAGAAGATAAGAGAATACTATAAACTTCCCATAATCTTCATTAGTGCGAGACAAAGCGACGATGACGTATTGATCGCCTTAAGTATCGGCGGAGATGATTATGTCAAAAAGCCCTATTCCCTGTCCGTCCTCCTTGCCAAGGTCAAGGTCAATCTCAAGAGAGCCGAACAGCTCAAGAATGTGATCCCGGATCAGACTACACCTTCGTCAGAAAGCGGACTTAAGCTCGATCCTTCGACCATGTCCGTCATCAAAGACGGTGTAAGGATCAGTCTCAAGGCCAAGGAATTCGCGCTCCTTAAGACTTTATACGACCACAAGAACACGATAGTTACCAAGGAGCAGCTCTTCGAAGAAGTTTGGGGAGATTCGTTCTACGGCGACGGAACCTTAAATGTCCATATACGTAAGTTACGAGAGAAACTCGAGAAAGATCCAAACGCTCCTGAGTTCATCAAGACCGTCTGGGGCACGGGTTATATACTTGAAGTATGAAAAGCATCAGAAGAACATACATCATCTTTATAGTCCTGATGCTGGTCGCTCTGGCTGTTTTCATCGTATGTTACGGCAGCATCAGGTTCAATATAGCACTTAAAGATAACTACAGTTCTCAGGAACTGTCTGCATATAGAGAACTTCTAGATCTGTTCAGATCATCTTTTGAAAATGACAAAGCGGATCTTCTCAAGGTCGTCCTTATATTCTGGGGGATCATCTTTATTTCTGGTCTTACCTTCATTACCGTCGTCTATCATTTCCTTATAAAACCTGTCAGGGAGATGCAGGACTTTGCCTCCGAGATCGCCAAAGGAAACCTCGACGTTAATCTTCCCATCCATAAGCATAATATGTTCGGTAACTTCACCGAGAGTTTTGACATCATGCGAGAAGAACTTAAGGCTTCCAAAAAGCGTGAGTTGGAAGCTCAGAAAGCCAGACGCGAGATGGTTGCGGAACTAAGTCATGATCTTAAGACACCGGTTGCAACCATAGGCGCAACCTGCGAAGTCCTGGATATGAAATATCAGATGAAGGCTAAGTCAGGCTCACCCGAAGAGATAAAAGAAGCTCAAGACAGCCTCGAAAAGATCGGATACATTAAGGACAAGACCGATATCATAAACGAGCTCGTGGATAATGTCCTTCATGCCTCGGAAGATGAGATCGATGAGATAAGCATCATCCCTAAGGAAGTTGAATCATCAGTTATCGAAGGTTTTTTCAGCAGTTCAAAGGATTACGCGAATATCATTTTCGATGATCATATACCTCAGTGCCTGGTATTGATCGATAAACTTCGTATGAAGCAGGTTATCGATAACGTCATCAGCAATTCCATCAAATATGCCGGAACAGACATACACGTCAGTTTCAGTGATATCGAGGAACAGGAAAACCGCTATGTCAAGATAAGGATCAAGGACTCAGGTCCCGGCGTAAACGAAGAGGACCTCCCTTTGATCACAGGCAAATTCGTACGTGGCAAGAACGCCGAGGATAAGTCCGGTTACGGTCTGGGTCTTTATCTCGTGAACTACTATATGGAAAAGCAGAACGGCGGGATCAACTACTATAACGATAACGGATTTGTTATAGAGCTATTGGTCAGGAAGGCCGGATAAGACACGGTAGTTCTTATTAAAACAGATCATCCGTCCTATCATTCCAATTTCTCGTATCCCCGTACTTCCTTATAAACTTTTCACGATCTTCTATGTGTTTTGATTCTAAATTGCATTCGTACCTTATGTTAAGCTTCGTAAAGCGCTCGGGTTCATAGGACCAGTCTCCGAAATCATTTGATTTCAAGAGCTTACCTGAAGCGATAAGAAGACCGGAACCTATTAAAAAGATCACTGATGAAATGATCTGAAGAACAGCTATAATTATCCACATAGTTGTAACGATCCACATACTTATTCCTGCCTCTCTCTTACAAATCTGAATGTTGCCCTGGACTTCATGACCTCGATCTTATCCTTAAGAGTCCTAAGTCTTGCAAGACCCGCGATCATCATACATACTCCTCCCAATCCGAAGCCGAAAGCAGGATAAAAGAAGAAACCGTAATTAACCCCTTTTATGCCTGCATAGATACTAAGTGCAACTAACAGCCATGAAGGCAGAGAACAGATAGTTCCCCAAAAGATCGTATCTTTGATCAGTTTGTCTTTTGTCCAGGGAATGCTGCTTATAAACTTGCCCGTTTGTCCGTTAACCAGTATCGTAAGCGGATTTCCTTCATGATAAGTTGTATAAAACCATACCGGCATCATTACATATAACGGAGATCCCCTGTAGATAACAGTCGGCATGGAATATTTGATACTGAGAACACGGCGGCCCATACAGCTTTTAAAGACCTGCTCGTTAAATCTTTCCCCGACCATGTTTTTTATCTTTCTGTTCATCTGTTCATTATCAAGATCGCAGATATCAGCATAAAAACCCGTCAGATAGTCATCATCAAACGGAACGATCTCAGAATGATCATAAGGTTCCAAAAGACTGCTTGCACTATCATCAAACTTCGAAGAAGCCTCGACCGATAGCGCATTAAAATCACATCTTCCGGCTCTCAGGAAATACTTTTTCAACTGATATTCGTCAGTAACATTCTCCAGAAAAAGAGCATCTCTGTATTCCACGTTAACGATCTTGTACGGTATATAGATTCCCCTTAAGCTGTCTTTATCGATATTCTTGAGCTGCCTTGGAACGCTGCTTTTGCGTTTGAGTTGTGCTCTTATGATCGATGCAGCTTCTTCCTGTGTCACTTTAAAAGGTATTATTCCGTCAGGCTTACGTGATCTGGTGATCCTGCTGAAAACAATACTGGGATTTCCACAGTAGATACAAAAAGTCGAAGCCTCTGTACTGTTAACTATTATCTCTCCTCCGCAGTTACTGCAGGTATAGACACTGAATTCGGCATATTCGTGATCTTCATCTGTTCCGAATATTGAATCAAGATCGATCAGGTCCTGATCTTCAAGATATTGTTTATCCTCTGCTTCCATCTCTTCCGGCATGTAGATCCCTCCGCATGCATCACAGCAAAGAGCTCCGAGGTCCGGTGAAAAGTAGATCTTGTTGCCACAGTTAGGGCACTTACTGGCCATTTCTCATCCTCCTATATATATTTCCCATATAAATGCAGTTATCATTATACAAATTAAAGAGGACAGATACATAAGTAAACTGTCCTTTTTAATCGTTTATTCAGATCATTATCGCGAATTAACCGAGAGCCGGTCTTGTTCCCGTAGCCTTCACATTGTTAAGGAAATCGATCACGAGACTGTTGAAGAGCTCATACTTCTCGATACTGCATACATGTCCGCATTTCTCGATAAAGCAAAGCGTGGAATCGCTTATCTTCTTATGTGTTCCCTTTACGCTGTTAACGAAGAAGTAGTCTTCTTTTCCTGAGATCAGGAATACCGGTATGTTCTTCTCTCTTATGACTCTTATGTAATCCTTAAGTTTAAACTGAGCCATAAAAAGCTCACTAAGCCACATCCTGAATGCCTTTGACTTCATCTTAACGGATTCCCTGATAAAGAAATCCCTGGACTTCTTGTGATTTTTATGAGGCATCATGATGTTCGCGAACATTGGATAAAAGAACTTCTTCGGGATGATGTACTTAAATCCTTCAACAAAAGCCAACAATGTCTTGTAGCCGATGCTCAGGTTCATGACAAAGCCCGCAAGGACGATCGATTTAACCTTCTCACTGTACTGATAAGCAAATTCGGAAGCGACCAGTGTACCTAACGACAGAGAGATGATATTGACCTTCTCTATGTTCTCCTTTACGAGGATATCATTGATATCGGATGCAGTCCTTTCAAGAAGATGTCTGCGCCTGTCGATCTCCGAACCGCCGTGGCCTTCAAGATCAACCGCAATGATATTGAAATCCTTGAGATCCTTGATCTGATATTTCCAGGTCCTGATGCTGCCGCCTAAGCCGTGTATCAGTAATACCCACTCACTTGAATCGTTGTTATATATCTCGTAATTCATGTCTTACCCCGTAAACCCGTTTTTCCCAATGATCTGTTCAGAATATTATCTGATGTTTCATCTTAAACTTTTTCGAGAAGCATACATATATGACTTTGGGGCAAAGATGAGGTAATAGTTTGATAGTCAAAGTAATTTACAGATCGTTCACATTTGCTTTGATAAGTATGACAAATCTTAAAAGACTTCTTACGGATAACAAGGCACAGACCCTGGAAGAAGCTATTGAGCTTTATAAGTCACGGTCGATCTGAGATCTAATCTCTTTCTTCTCGAAAAAACGCCGAAAACGAAGCAGGAAAGGTTGACTTTGTTGTTCTACACAGGTAGAATAACCATAAAAGATAATAAAGAAATGTATATATACAAGGAGAACATTATGAAAGATACGTCTATCGGTGACAGCGA
>CAMVBS010000084.1 GCA_947165785.1 uncultured Clostridia bacterium
GAAAGGTGCGAAACTATGAGGTACTACGGAGAAGATTATTCTCAGGAATTAGAAAGAACGATTTCGGCTGTAAGAGATTCTGTAGAGGCGAGGAATTATGCCATGTCTATTGACAATGCTCATATAAGAAGTGACCACTACGGGATCAAATATCAAGGCGTCAATGCCTCAAGGCAGGCAGTGTTGCATGTCATCAAGATAAAAAACAAACTCGACATGCTTCAGGAAGTTCTCGATACATTTTATTCGGATGTAGATGAGACGGGTTCTAACATAATCGAGATGGCTGATATCATCAAAGGTATCATTCAGGAGTCTAATGACTCATTGGCACGAATGAGCAGGATGTTAAGAGGTGTCGGAGAATACATGGGACAGACGATCACCCCCGAAAGCTTACATTCTGTCGGGATCAAAGTTGACTACAAGAGTCGATACAAGGATTTCTGGATCATGGTCCTCGATACGGATCTTGTGGCAGGTAATGTACGTGAGGACTTAGTAGATACATATCTGGAGCGTCTTGAGTCGCAGAAAGATATCTCCTTATCTTCTGATGACACAAAGAGGTTGCAGGGACTTCTCGATCATTATTCAAAAGTCAGATTCGGGGAAACAAATGACATCAGAGATGTGGATCCTTTGATTATTGATCATTGCGTGAAGATCTATGAGTATATGAACCCTGAAGACGTAAAGATCTTAGATCATTTATTTAAAGAACCGCTTAAAGAGAATAATAAGACGATAGATCTTAATATCCGCAATATCAAATACGGATTATATACGGCAGATCCTGAGATCAGGGCGATCATATTGCATTATCTTCCTGATATCAAGTTGAACGATTATAAGGGTGAGCAGTATACCGACTACGTTCCCGCCAAAAAAGAGATCAATATCAATCTTAAAGCCTCATACGATAATAAATTTGATTCATATGGCTGTGAGTCAGATCCGTTTGCAGGTTTTTTCCACGAGGCAGGACACGGAATAGATGAGTTGTCAGCTTCTGAAGATAAATACAGAGCATCAGGAATAGAACAGACGATCTATAAAGATTCGTGTAACAGGTTTTATGATGTTTTGACCAACAGCGGGATCACTTTAAGTGAGGAGCAAAAGTATAAAGTTATCGATTTTGCGATCAGTAACAAGAACATTAATGTAATCCTGCCGGAAGATAACGGAATAGATAAGTATCTTCCCAAGAAATGGGATGACGGATCGAAGGCAGCCTATAATTATCTGAGAGATTATTATGGAAGAGTAGATCTTGTTATGGATGAAACCAGCTATACCTTGGAAAAGACATTAAGTAATAGCGATGAGATAAAAGGAGATAAAGAATACGAGTTGACAAGTGATATCGTCGGTGCAGCGACAAATAATAAACTTGCAGGATTTCCGTATGCTCATGGTGCTTCGTTCATGAGAGGAACAGGTTTTATTTCCAGTTCCATGGAAGGGATCAAGGAACAGCTGATCACCGACAGTTATTGGTGTGGTGAGTATGGTCAGAAGTCTAAGACTATTGAGCGTGAATTTTTTGCTCACTATTTTAATGAGAAAGCTTTGGGGTTTGATTCAACTCCTTCCTTAAGGAATTTTCCGGAGACATGCGCTCAAGTGGATCGGATCATTGAAGGGATCTACGACGAAATATCTTCACAGTGAGAATTTCCGGTTTACATATCAGGACTTAAGTGTCATAATTATACGCGGAGAATTAGGAAGATTATTGAGAATGAGAGGTTTTTATACAGACCGATCTTGATCGGTTATTTTCATTGTACAAGATCATAGCATTCTGTTAATCCGGGTATTTTTTTCGAAAAGTATTTTTGTGGGAGAATCATTATGTCTATTACAAGACCGCCGTTTGTCGGACCGAATAAGCCGGTGAACCCGAATGATGCTGATGCTGTTGAAGCAGAAAAGCAGCGAGACTTGATCAGAGATGATCTTGTAATATTGATCAGCGCTATCAAGAAAAGTCAGAGTGAATATGATGAGGATATTGATACCTTTAAATCTGCTCTTCCGCAGATCGATGACCAATCGCCGATCGTGGCAGAAGCCGTCGATCGATTGATGGTTACTCTTTCAGATACGACTTGTGACGATAATTATAATGAAGTGACCAATAGTGCAAGAGTGATCTATAACAAGATCTGACGGAGGGGATAGAGATGAGCAGTATTACTCAATTGAGTGAAGGTGAATTTATAAGATATCTTAAGGGAAATACAACTTCTAAGGGAGCTGGGACCAAAGCCGAGAGTTCTTTGAAAGATTATACTGAGAGCCTTGCTTTGATCAGTTCGAATGGTTTCTTCGACAAAGACGAGAGTACAATGCATGCGGTGATCGATACCCTTCAGGAAGAGGTCGCCAAGATCGCGGGCAACATGGAAGAAGTCGATAAGATGATCGATACTTTATGTGAGATCATAAAGACAGACATCCTTGATAGAGAGAAGCAGATCGCTGCAACTGTGTTGGAGGATTAAGATATGGCGGATGCAAATGTTTCGTTGAACCATGAGGGTTTTGAAAGAGGACTTAAAGATTTTCAGGCACGATCATATATGAATGAGATCACGCCGAAGATCAAGCATCTGAACAATTCTAAGGGTAGAGCCATAGATGAGATAAATAGCTGTATCGATCTTTATGAGACTTATTGTAATCAGATCAATGAGCTGTATTCAGCTACAGAGTTTTATCTGAGGCGGGCATACGGTAATATGCAGAAAAATGATAACGAAATGGCAAGTAGTATAAATAAGGGATGATCGCATGCGTTATTATGGCGAAGAATATTCACAGGAATTGAAAAGTTCAATAGCAGCTGTCAGATCTTCAGTTGATAGTGGCAACTATTCATATCCGATCCAGACTGCTGTTATCAGAGATGACAGATTCGGAATAAAGGAACGTGGTGTTGTTGCGTCAAGACAGGCTATGATACATGTCGCACAGGTAAAGGCGAAGCTCGACAGACTTCAGGAAGTCCTCGATGCTTTTTATTCTGATGTTGATGCGAGCGGTGCGAATATCATTGATATGGTCGGTAATATACAAAAGCTCATCATGGAATCTAATAATTCATTATCTCGTATGAGCAGTATGTTAAAAGGCGTAGGCGAATACAGAGGAAAAACGGTTAATTCAGAGGATATAAGATCTGCCGGTATCAACATTAAAGACTTTAATGACCTTTCATTGAAATTCTGGACTAAGGTTGTCGATACGGATCTGATCGCAGGTAATGCGCTTGAGGAAGCCGTAGATAAATACCTGGAGCATTTTGATTTTGAGAGACCTTTTTCTGTTGAAACAATGAACAGACTTAACGGTCTTCTCGATCATTACTCGTTGCTTAGATTCGGTGAGACTACTGACATCAGGGATATGGATAATATGCCTATTGATCATTGCATTAAGATATTCGAGAACCTGTATCCCAATGAAACCAAAACGGTAGACACCTTTTTCGCAAAAGTCATGAAAAAGGGTGATGACAATGTGAAACTCAATGTTAAGAGGATCAAATATGCCATCTATATAGCAGATCCTGAATACAGGGATGTGTTACTTCGTTATATGCCTGAGATAAAACTGAATTCGAAAACAAATGAGGACGGTGAGTATTACAAAAAGGCGCTAACGATCAATCTTGGCAGAGACTATGACCTGAAAGATGATGGAAGATATATTGTTGATGATCCGTTCTGTAATTTTTTCCATGAGATGGGACATGGAATAGATCATCTTTCCGCTCCGAAAAATACTACCAGATCAAATGCATTAGCAGATATGCTGGTGAAGGATGCTGCAGGAGCATTTTACGACAATTTGGGTGAGAGTGGGATCAAGTTATCTCATGATGAAAAGCTGAAAGTCGTTGATTTTCTGATCAGCCCAACAAATATCAACGTTATCGATAAAGATCGGAATACTGCGAAAGTTATCGATAATCTTCCTTCTGACTGGAGTCAGGAGATGAAGGATTCGTATATGTATATGAGAGATTATTACGGAAGCAGGGATTATATATTCTATATGCAGGATACCGGGTTCCCGTACATTGAGTCAGTTGATACCGCCAGTGTATCAGGTGCGATCAAACACGAGATAAAATATAAGCTCTTATCAGACACGGTCGGAGCCGTGACATGCAATAAGATAGCAGGAACCCCTTTCCTTCATCCTCCGACTTTCGAGACAACCTTTAATATTTATTCGAGTAATAAGAAAGAGTTCATGCAACAATTGGCTCAGGATAGTTACTGGCACGATACCAGATCCGGAGAACTGAATGAGAAACTGCAGCGAGAGTTTTTTGCCAACAGTTTTGAGGCTAATATCCTGGGATATGATACTGAACCGATATGCAGTGTTTTCGATGATTCTTATGATGCATTTAACGGCATTATTGATGATATCTATGGTCAAGCTAAGAACTGACAACGATAAGGGAGGACTTCAACGAGAGGACTCCCTTTTTTATATCCCGATATTGGGAATGAGAACGGATCAAAGGACCCTGATCCCGCCGTATTTCCTGATCGCCAGAACTTCGCAGGCGCCGCTTCCGAATACCTTATCCATATGCTCGCGGTAATTTGCAGCATTTTCCTTCTTAACAAAAGCCTGGATCGTTCCCGCGAATCCGCCGCCGTGTACTCGGCTGACCTCATCGTCGCCCAGGATCGAGTCGCTGATCGCGAGTGCAAGGGAGACGTTTTGTACCGTCACATCACTGTTGGTGTATACGTTTTGCAGATATTTAAAAGATGAGTCACCGGATTTTCTGACGAGGTTCAGGAATTTTGGCAGATCCCCATTCTGAAGCGCCATAGCTTCGTCATGAGCACGCTTTGTTTCATTCACAAAATGGATCGCCCTTAGAACAGCACGATCTCCGGCGCTCTCGCGAAGCATACGGATGTTATCCAGGATGTCATCAAGCGTAATCTCTCGCAGTACCTCGTGGCCGAGAAGGGAAGCGATCTTCTTCATCTCAGACGGAACGGCCGCGTACTCATGCGTAAGGTCTGCGTGTGAGCCTTTGGTGTCGGTGATGCAGAGAACGTAGTCTGTTGTCGAGAAATCAAAAGCGACTTTCTCCACGATCGGTGCATCGGGATCTTTAAAGTCGATATGTACCAGGTTGCCTACTGAGCATGCTGTCTGATCCATGAGTCCGCATGGCTTGCCGAAGTACTTATTCTCAGCGAACTGCCCGATCTTCGCGATCGTTACAGGGTCGATCTTCATGTCATTAAAAAGTCCTGAGACTATGGTCCCGATCAGCGTTTCAAAAGCTGCAGAAGATGAAAGTCCCGCACCGATCAAAACGTCGCTCGTGATATATGCATCAAACCCGCCAAGCCTGAAGCCTTTACCATGAAGGCCCGCGAGTACGCCGCGGATGAGGGAAGAGGTTGTTCCGGTCTCGGACGGCTTGATCTCCGGATCATCGATGTCGATCACAGTCTTGCCGAATCCTTCCGCCAGGACATTGACGATCCGTTCGGTCCTCGGTGCGACGATCGCTATCGCGTCGCGGTTTATCGAAGCAGCCAGGACTTCGCCGTGCTGGTGATCCGTGTGATTGCCGCCTACCTCGGTCCTTCCGGGTGCGCTGAATATAGATTCGGGTTCACGTCCGAATGCTTCGCGGAAAGACTCGATCGCCCGGGAGTATCTTGAAGGCTGCCTGCCGGCTTCTTCATTGGTACAGTAGATATCTTTAAGATCAATAAGAGAAAGGTCGAGCATATTAGCGCCTCCGCATCTGTCATTCTGTCAGGATTATAGAGTTTGTTCAGTAAATATTCAATCTTGTTCGGTTTGTTAAGGTTTACGAGCAAAAAGAAAGGAGAGCCGAAGCCCTCCTTCCTATGGAAACAGGTGTAAAGTGTCAGATCAAAGCCATGGTTCCTTCCAATCGATAACAAGTTCCATGATACCCTCGTAGAAGATATCTTCAACAAAGTACTTATAGTGGTAAGCGTATGTTTCCGAGATATCTACTCTGATTAGATTATCATCTGCATCCATGATGTCGAGATATGTGTTTCCGTCTGTCTCGATCAAAGTAACGAATGTGTTGTAAGGGATGACTAATGTCTCGTCAGTGACCTTGCCGTCCTTGATGATGTTGCCCTCGAGCTCTTTCCAGAAGGCGAGCTTATATGTAAGGCTGCTGTCAAATCTGCGGATATCGTCCAGTGGCAATGGCATTCCGTCGTCGCCGACTTTGTATTCTCTTGTAGCATACATGATCCCCATGCCGCCGCACTCGTGACCGTCCATAACTTCGGTTGTCATGATCTTAGGGAAGGAGACGTTTTCTGCAACACCGACGAGAGTGATATCGTTATCGCCGATCTTGTAAACATTCGTGTCGTGAATGTCGTTTCCGACTGTGTCGCATACCCAGAGGTACTTTGTGCCGTCGCGGTCGATGAGGTAGGTGTTGGCGAGGACTACGCCCAATTCGTCGCAATATGTGATAGGAAGATCGAATGTGGTTCCGTTATATGTGATATGGACTACCTTATCGCCCGGAGTAATATCGAAAGAACCGAGTTCGCAGTAGAGGTACCAACCATTTCTGTCATCCCTGTGGAAATCGAAGCTCTTGACATAGTTCTTATTAGTATCTGCCTTAAGAGCTGCAAAGATGTCTTCAGGTGCTTTTGTAGGAGCAACTGTAGTTTCAGCCGTAGTTGTTGATGTTGAAGTAGCAGCAGGCTCAGCTGCAGGTGTTGCAGTCGGAGTAACTTCCTTACTTTCTGAGACAGTCGTCTCAGACGGCTTTGTCTTATTCTCGAAAACGTTATCCATCGTGGTAGTCTCGACAGTGGAATCCGTCTTGTCATTATTGACGGTCTTTGCATCACCCTTGGATGTTCCTTCGATCTGTGATGGCTTTTCTTCAGTTACCGTTTCCTTAGGAGAAACTGTTTCTTCTTCTGCTTCTGTGTCAGAAGTGGAAGCTGCCTGTGCCTTAGTCGTATCTTGGTCATCGGAGCTGTTTGACTTTTCAGCGGCTGCGATGATGCGATCTACTGTGTTACCGTCGTCCTTGATTTCAAAAGTGCAGCCTGTTGCCATGAATGCGATAGATGCTGTAAGTACAACAGATGCTGCTTTGATGATCTTGTTAGCTTTCATTTTATTATCCCTCCATAGAAAACTATTTAGAATATAAGTTGTATTGCTTGTTCCGGAATAAGCATCTATTTCTGACTTACAAGACGATTCTACAAGCGTAGAAATCGTTTGTCAATACTTTTTTCTACAAATGTAGAAATATTTATTTGAAAGCGCTGAAAGCGCGCAGCTGTGGGTGTTTTCGAGCATATAAAAAGGGGAGCTGACGCTCCCCAAAAGGTTAGTGTATATAGTGTGTGAAAGATCAGAAATCATAGCAAGGGATCCTGTCATCGATGTTGTCAATGACAGCTTGTGCGATATAGTGGTAGTAATTATTACAATCGTATGACTTGAAGATAGATGTCCAGTCGAGGCGGATGCGTTCGCCTGCTTTGGTCTCGATATCCAGATAAGTTATACCGTCTGTTCCGACCAGGCGGACGTATTCATCAGGAGAGACAGATGCCGTGTCGCCTGTCACAGTCTCATTGACGATCACGTAACCTGAGACTTCTTCAGGGAATGATACTGCATCACAGACATCGAAGAACCACTGATCATCATCCATCAGCATTGGTATTCCGTCAGGACCTACCTCATACAATCCGCGAACATCAAAACCATTCTCTTCTGAGTCCAACATAGAACATTCGAAACATGCAGGGTCTTCCATTTTCTGTGAGATTACGGACAGTCCGTTTGTATGGTCTACAAATGTGACTTCGTTTCCGGAGATCTTATATACATTGAGGTCATGATGGAATCCTTGTTCCGTATCGAGAGAACTTCCGACATAGAGATATTCATTTCCGTCTCTTTGTACATAGACTATGCCGTATGGCCAAACTTGTGTGCCGTCCCATGCTATAGGCAGTTCAAAACTCTTACCGTTCATGGTGATGCTGATATTGTTATTTACCGGTTCTACCTTGAAATTTCCGTGCTTGCAGTCGAGAGTATAGACCTGACCGGAGCTCTCGAATTCGATACAAGTATCCTCCTTGATAACGGTCCTTTCTGTCTCAGTAGTTGTCTCGGAAGAAGTTTCTTCGGTATCTTTTGTATCGGCTGTCGTCTCGACGGTTGTCTCTGTAGTCTCTGTTGTAACGGGATCCGGTGTGCTCTTTTGTTCTGCTTCGCTTACTTTGGTATCTTCAGTTTCAGTTGTCTCACCTGCGAGCGATTCGACTTCCGTGTCGGCTGTGCCTTTCTGATCCGAGAACTCGACAGTGCAAGCGGATAATGCCAGAGCGATAGATGTTGCCAGAAGAACTGATGCGATTTTCTTAGCTTTCATATTAAAACCCTCCATGAAAACCATCTGTTATGTAATCTTAGTCTTTGTTTTTTGTGAATCCTCACTTATGAGGCAATTCTACAATCGTAGAATTAGTTTGTCAACGATTTTTTTCTATATTCGTAGAATATTTTTCGAAAAAGTCTTGAAACTCCACGGTGGTAGGCGTT